>CALRMP020000001.1:0-83495 GCA_943369205.1 Gulosibacter massiliensis
GCATCAACACGTACGAGGTGTCGCGAACAGTGAGAAGCGGCGCGGCGGGCGGGCGAGACGGGCAGCCGGACCGGACGGGCAAGGCGGGCGCGGCGGGCGGGCGCGGCGGGCGGGCGCGGCGGGCGGGCGAGACGCGCGGGCGAGACGCGCGGCGCGGCGGCTGGCGAGACGCGCGGCGCGGCGGCTGGCGAGGCGCACCCGGCGGTCGTTACCCGCCGGAAAACGCGCGCCCGCGAACGCTAGAACTCAGTGTTGAGCGGGTGCGCGCCGGTGCGCTGATCGCGGTCGCACGCCGCGATCGTCGCCATCTCGTCGGCCGAGAGCTCGAAGTCGAACACCGCGGCGTTTTCGATGAGACGCTCGAGTCGGGTCGTCTTGGGGAAGACGATGAGGCCCTCTTGCAGGTGCCAGCGAATCGCGATCTGCTGCACCGTCTTGCCGTGCCGCTCGGCGATGGCAGCGAACCCGGGCAGCTCGGCGAGGTCGTAGTTGCCGCTGCCGAGGGGGCTCCATGACTCGGTGAGGATGCCGCGCTCGTCTTGGAACGCCCGCAGGTCGCGCTGCTGGAAGGCGGGGTGCACCTCGATCTGGTTGACCACCGGAACAACATCGGTCGCGGCGGCGAGGTCGTCGAGGTGGGTCTGCATGAAGTTCGACACACCGATCGAGCGCGCGAGACCCGCCTCGTGCACCTCGATCATGGCCTCCCACGACTCGACGTGCTTGCCATACTTCGGCGCCGGCCAGTGGATGAGGTAGAGGTCGACCTGCTCGAGCCCCAGGCGTTCGAGGCTCGCCTCGGCGGCCGCGCGCACGGTGCCGCGGCCCTGGTCGCTATTCCACAACTTGGTCGTGATGAAGAGCTCGTCGCGCGGGATTCCGGATGCCGCAATCGCCTTACCGACGCCCGCCTCGTTCTTGTAGACCCGCGCCGTATCGATGTGCCGGTAGCCAACCTCCAGGGCTTCGCCGACGACGCGCGCCGCCTCGTCATCGTCGACCTGCCACACACCGAGCCCGAACTGCGGGATCGTGTGGCCGTCGTTGAGCGTGAGGTGAGGAGTCGGAATCGCGTGAGTCATCACACCATCATCGCTTAGTCGGCTGTGCGCACCATGCGCTCATCGGGCCCCGTGTAGAGGCTCAGCGGGCGAATGAGCGCGTTCGCCGACAGTTGCTCGCGCACGTGGGCAGTCCAGCCCGTCATGCGCGCGGCAATGAAGAGCGGCGTGAACAGCGTGGTGTCGAAGCCCATGAGGTCGTAGGCCGGGCCCGAGGGGTAGTCGAGATTCGGCTTGATGCCCTTGGCGTCGTCCATGGCCTTTTCGAGCGCGTCGTAGAGATCGAGCACCTCGGGCCGGTCGTAGTGCGCGACGAGGGTTTCGAGCGAGGCCTTCATGGTGGGCACGCGCGAGTCACCCTTCTTGTAGACCCGGTGGCCGAAACCCATGATCTTGCGCTTCGCGGCGAGAGAGTCGACGAGCCACTGAGGCGCAGCATCCGCCGTGCCGATCTCACGGAACACGTGCATGACGGCCTCGTTCGCTCCGCCATGGAGGGGGCCCTTGAGCGCGCCGATCGCGCCCGTCACGGCCGAGTAAACATCGCTCAGCGTCGACGCAATGACGCGCGCCGTGAACGTCGAGGCGTTGAACGAGTGCTCGGCGTAGAGAATCATCGACACGTCGAAGGCGTTGACGACGATGAGTTCGGGCACTTCGCCAAAGGTCATGTGCAAGAAATTGGCCGAATACCCGAGGTCGTCGCGCGGCTCGACAAGCTGCTCGCCGCGCAGTCGACGCTGTGCATAGGCAACGATCGCCGGCAACTGCGCCCACAGCCGGATGCTCCGCTCGAGCGTCAGGTCACCATCGATCCACGTGCCGTCGGTCGTGAGCGTCTCGTCGAGGGCGCCGAGCACGCTCACGGCGGTGCGCACGACGTCCATGGGGTGCGCGGTGAGAGGCAGGGCATCGATCGTGTGCTTCACCGTGGGGTTGAACGCGCGCAGCGAACGTTCGAGTGTCTCGAACTCAGCCAGTTGAGCCGGCGTCGGCAACTCGCCGTGCCACAACAGGTAAGCGACCTCTTCGGCGGTGCAGCGCTCGGCGAGCTGCTGCACGGGGTACCCGCGGTAGAGCAACGAGTTGGTCTCGGGGTTGACCTTGCTGATCGCGGTCGTATCGACGACGACGCCGTCGAGGCCTTTGCGAATCTCGGTCTCGGTCATGGAAGCCTCCTGGGTGTAGCGGCTGTCGTGGGGCAAGGCCGCGGTTAGCGGCCGGTGTAGGGCAAGGCCGCGGTCAGCGGCCGGTGTAGGTAAAGATGCCCGCGTCGAAGGCGTTGTAGGCCTCGTAGTCGAGCAGCTCATAGAGCCTGCCTCGAGTCTGCATGGTCGCGACCTCGCCGTCGAGGGTTCCGGTCGATTGCAGAGCATCGAGCGCACGCTCGATCGCCCCGAAGGCGATGCGCAGCAACGATACGGGGTGAATCACGAGGTTGACGCCCACGTCGGCAAGCTGCTGATGCGTGAAAAGCGCGCTCTTGCCGAACTCGGTCATGTTGGCCAAGATCGGCACGTCGACCGCCGCCCGCATCGCGGCAAACTCGTCGAGGCTCGCCATCGCTTCGGGGAAGATCGCGTCGGCGCCGGCCGCCTCGAGGGCTTTGGCCCGGTCGATCGCGGCGTCCATGCCCTCCACCCCGCGAATGTCGGTGCGCGCCATGATGACGAGCTCACTATCGCGGCGCGCATCCACCGCCGCACGAATGCGCTTGACGGCCGTGTCGGTGTCGACGACGGCCTTGCCGTCGAGGTGCCCGCAGCGTTTGGGGTTGACCTGGTCTTCGAGGTGCAGCCCCGCGACGCCGGCGTCTTCAAGCTCGTGCACCGTGCGGGCGACGTTCATGGGCTCGCCGAATCCGGTGTCGGCGTCGACGAGCGTCGGCAGGTCGCTCATGCGGCTGATCTGGTGGGCGCGGTGCGCAACCTCGCTCAGCGTCGTCAGCCCGATGTCGGGCAGGCCCAGCTCGGCGGCCATGACGGCACCCGAGATGTAGGCGCCGTCAAAGCCCTTGTCTTCGATGAGCCGAATGCTCAGCGGAGTGAACGCGCCCGGCAGCACCTGCAAGCGCCCGCTCGCGAGCCCCGCGCGAAACGCTACGCGTCGCTGGCTCGGTGTCGTTGAGGTCGAGAGCATTAGAAGAGTCCCTTCGGTGCGGCGGGCAGCGGCCGCGCGGCCGTCACGGTGAGGCCGCCGAGCTCGGCCGGGGTGAGCTCGGGCAGGCGCTGGGCAACACCCAGGAAGCGGTCGATTTCGTCGGGGGCAAGGATGCCCTCGCTCAGCATCCGGAACTTCGCCACATAATCGACGCGGGCAAAGGGCCGCGCGCCCAGCGGGTGCGCGTCGGCCACAGCGATCTCGTCGACGACTCGCGAGCCGTCCGTCAGCTCGATCTCGATGCGGCCGCCGAAGGCCTTCTCGCTCAGGTCGAGGGAGTGATAGCGGCGGGTCCACTCGGCGTCTTCCACCGTCGTGATCTTGTGCCACAGCGCGACCGTGTCGGGGCGGGCCGCGCGCTCGGGAGCGTAGGAGTCGACGTGGTGCCAGCCGCCGTCTTGCAGCGCGACGGCAACGATGTACGGCACCGAGTGATCGAGGGTCTCACGGCTCGCGGTGGGGTCGTACTTCTGCGGGTCGTTCGCGCCCGAGCCGATGACGTAGTGCGTGTGGTGGCTTGTGTGCAGCACGATCTGCTTCACGTTGGCGGGGTCGCGCAGGTCGGGGCGCTCGGTGCCGAGGCGACGCGCGAGGTCGATCCAGGCCTGAGCTTGATACTCGGCGGAGTGCTCCTTCGTGTAGCTGTCGAGGATGCCCGTGAGCGGCTCGCCGCTGTCGGGCAGCGGAACCTCGTAGCGAGCATCCGGCCCGCTGAGAAGCCACGCGATGAAACCGTCTTCGCCTTCATAAATAGGGCTCGGGCTCGTCTGGCCGCGCATAGCCCGGTCGACGGCTTCGATGGCCATCTTGCCCGCGAAGGCGGGGGCGTGTGCCTTCCAGGTCGAGATTTCGCCCTTGCGCGACTGACGCGTGGCGGTCGTGGTGTGCAGCGCCTGACCGATGGCCTGGAAGATCGTGGCCTGGTCGAGGCCCAGCATCGTGCCGATACCAGCGGCCGCGCTCGGGCCGAGGTGTGCGACGTGGTCGATCTTGTGTTCGTGCAGGCAGATCGCGCGCACGAGGTCGATCTGAATCTCGTAGCCGGTCAGCAGGCCGCGGAGGAGCGCCGCGCCGTCAGCGCCCCTGTGCTGAGCGACGGCCACCAGCGGCGGAATGTTGTCGGCAGGGTGCGAGTAGTCGGCGGCGAGGAAGGTGTCGTGGTAGTCGAGCTCGCGCACGGCGACGCCGTTGGCCCACGCCGCCCACTCGGGGCTGACTTTCTTGTCAGCCGGCAACCCGAACACGGTCGCACCCGGAGAGTAGGAGTGCGCTTCGGCCTGCCCGCGCGCGCTGATGACCGGAGCCCGGTCGAGGCTCGCGACGGCGACCGCGGCGTTGTCGATGACGCGGTTGATGACCATGTCGACGGCCGTGTCGTCAAGCGGGCGGGTTTGCTCGGCAGCCAGCGCGGCGAGCTTGCCGGCAAGTTGGTCGGCGGCGGCGAGCGGCTCACTGCTCTTGTACGTGCGCACGGTGTGGGTGGTTGTCATTTTTTCTCCTGGGTGCGGTCGCCGCCGCTGCGCGGCAGATGGGCGTGGATGCTCGTCAGTGCTTCATGCAAGTGCAGCCGGGTCGCGGCGGCCGCGCGTTCGGGGTCGCCCTCAGCGACGGCGCGGGCGATGGCGGCGTGCTCGGCGGCACTCTGCGCGAGGCGCTGATCGTCGGCGCGAGCAAGGCGTCGCACACGTGCGAGGTGCACGCGCGTGCTCGCGATCGCCGCCGCGAGGTAGGGGCTGCCCGTGAGCGCATCGTCGAGAGCGGCGTCGAACTCGGCGACGAGCGCGTAGTAGCCGTGCCGCTGCGGGTCGTCGGCAGCGAGCGCTGCCGTGTCGACGGCGGCGAAGCGTGTCGCGAGCTCGGCGAATCTCGTGCTCGAGTCGATGTCGGTGCTGGCGCGGCGGGCGGCGAGGCGCGCGGCCTGCTCGTCAAGGGCCGTGCGCAACTCAAAGAGGGCCGTGACGTCGTCGGGCTCGATGTCGCTCACGACGAGAGTGCGGGGCCCGCGCGCGGTTGCCAGCCCGGCGGCGATCAATCGCGCAAATGCTTCGCGCACCGGAGTGCGGCTGACTCCAAGGCGCAGCGCCTGCTCGACCTCAGTGAGCGGGGCACCGGGCGGCAGGTCGCCCTCAACAATGGCTGTGCGCAAGACATCGAACGCACGGTCGGCAGCCGTGCGCGCGGCAGAAGGCTCCCGCACCGTCGCGACGCCGCCCATCACCATGTCTCTAATGTATACATTGAGCGCTCCTTCTGCGAGATCGCCCCCATCGATCGCGACTTTCGTATACACCAACATCCTTCCTCGCCTTCCTCCTCGAAGCTCGGCGGTTGTTCGACGCCAATATCCGGACCGTTCTCATCCGGGTCGATGTCGTCGTATCCAGCAGGCTCGCGAAGGCTCATGAGCAGTTCGATGAGGCCCGCCAATGCGCCGAGCACGCGCGGACTCATCCGATAGATGCGCGCGTTCTGATCGACCCGCGACGTCACGAGGCCAGCGCGCGCGAGCCGGTTCAGATGCTTTGAGATGGCTTCGCGGCCGATGCCGCGCTCACTCTGCACCGCGTTGGCGATCTGGCCGGCAGCGTGCTCACCGCTCGCCAGGATCTCGATGATGCGCCACCGCACCGGGTGCGCGAGCAGGAAGAGAGTTTCCATTTCTTCAATGTGCCTCTCACGGCACGTGCCGTGAGAGGCACATTGCGAAATCGTGGATGGCGGTGCAGGACTGGCGGGAGGACGAGGAGGGGACGTGCGCGAGAAGCAGGAGACGTGAACCATCAGGAGGAGACAGAGTGGTCGCGGCGGCGAAGAGGGGCGCTCAGGCGGGCGGCGCTTAGACTGGAGGGCTCATGACCGCGCCCGCCGAGACCCCGCCAGCCGACGCGTCGGCGCCTGCGGCGACCCCGACCGCGACGGCGACCCCGGAGACCGGCCTGCGCATCCATTACCCGCCCGACCTGCCGGTGTCGCAGCGGCGCGACGACATCGCCGCGGCGATTCGCGACAACCAGGTCGTCATCGTCGCGGGCGAGACGGGGTCGGGCAAGACGACGCAGCTGCCGAAGATTCTGCTCGAGCTCGGGCGAGAGAGCATCGCCCACACCCAGCCGCGCCGCATTGCCGCGCGCACGATCGCCGAGCGCGTGGCCGACGAACTCGGCAGCGAGCTCGGTGGGCTCGTTGGCTACAAGGTGCGCTTCACCGACCAGGTGAGCAAGAACACGCGCGTCACGCTCATGACCGACGGCATTCTCCTCGCGGCCCTCCGCGGCGACCGCGAGCTGCGGGCCTACGACGCCATCATCATCGACGAGGCCCACGAGCGCAGCCTCACCATCGACTTCCTTCTTGGGTACCTCAAGCAGCTGCTCCCCCGCCGCCCCGAGCTCAAGCTCATCATCACCTCCGCCACGATCGACCCCGAGAGCTTCGCGAAGCACTTCGCCGCAGCCGACGGCAGCCCTGCGCCGATCATCGAGGTGAGCGGGCGCACGTTCCCGGTCGAGATCCGCTACCGGCCGTTGGTGCCGGACGGCGCCGACACCGAGAACCTCACCGACCCCGACGATGACGAGTCAGACGGCCCGTCCACCCCCGGCGAAGCGATCGACATGATCGAGGGCGTCATCGCCGCGGTCGACGAGCTCGGCCGCGAAGGCGACGGCGATGTGCTGGTGTTCTTCAGCGGCGAGAACGAGATCCGTGATGCAGCGGATGCTCTCACCGGGCACCTCGCGCGCCAAGGGCCGCGCGGCGCGGGCACCGAGGTTCTTCCGCTGTATGGCCGGCTGAGCGCGGCCGAGCAGCACCGGGTGTTCGAGCGGGCGCCAGCGGGCATCCGTCGCCGCATTGTTCTGGCGACCAACGTCGCCGAGACGAGCCTGACGGTGCCGGGAATTCGGTACGTCGTCGACACGGGCACGGCGCGCATTAGTCGATACAGCGCACGCGCTAAAGTGCAGCGACTCCCGATCGAGCCGATCTCGCAGGCGAGCGCCAACCAGCGCTCGGGGCGGTCGGGGCGCACGAGTGACGGCATCGCGATTCGGCTCTACTCGCAGCTCGACTACGAGAAGCGGCCGGAGTACACCGACCCTGAGATTCTGCGCACCAACCTCGCGGCCGTCATTCTGCAGATGATCTCGCTGGGGCTCGGCGACATCGAGAGCTTTCCGTTCTTGCAACCGCCCGATAAGCGCGGCATCGCTGATGGGCTCGACCTGCTGCTCGAACTTAACGCGGTGGAAGCTGGCGGCGCGAAGGGCGGAGGCGGGAGCGCCGCGGGCGCTCACCGCATCACCCGAATCGGCCGGGAGATCGCCCAACTGCCGCTCGACCCGCGCTATGCGCGCATGGTCGTCGAGGCGCAGAAGCTCGGCGTGGCGCGGGAGGTTATTGCGATTGTCGCGGGGCTGAGCATCCAAGACCCGCGTGAGAGGCCGGTCGAAAAGCGCGAGCGTGCCGATCAGTTGCACAACCGGTTCCGCGACCCGACGAGCGACTTCATCTCGCTGCTCAACCTCTGGAACCATCTGCAGCGCCGCCAGAAAGAACTCAGCGGCAACCAGTTTCGCAAAGAGGTGCGCAGTGAGTTCTTGAACTATCTGCGCATTCGCGAGTGGGCTGATGTAGAAAAGCAGATTTCTCGGCAACTGAAGAGCGGCTCACGTCGACAACCGGTGGCCGAGACGGCCACCGGCGCTGGCGTCGCGGTCGAGGCCAGAAATGGCCTCGACTCTGAGCTCCAGCGCGCAATTCACAAGGCGATCCTCTCCGGGCTCCTCTCCCACATCGGCCTGAAAGACGTCGCAAAACGCGACTACCTCGGCGCCCGCCAGCGCCGCTTCGTGCTCTACCCCGGGTCGGGCCTCGCGAAGAAGCAGCCCGATGCCGTCATGGCCGCCGAGCTCGTCGAGACGAGTCGGCTGTTCGCGCGCACCGTTGCCGTCATCGACCCGGCGTGGGCCGAGCCGCTCGCGGGCGAGCTCGCGAAGCGTTCGTTCAGCGAGCCGCGGTGGGAAAAGCGCCAGGGCGCCGCGGTTGTTGACGAGAAGGTGACGCTGTTCGGCGTGCCGATCATCCCGCGCCGGCGTGCACAACTGAGCCGCATCGACGCGCCCCTCGCGCGCGAGCTGTTCATTCGCCACGCGCTCGTCGAGGGTGAGTGGGATACCTCCCGGCTCGACAAGCGCCTCACCGCCTTTCTGCGCGACAACGCGCGCGTGCGCCGCGAGCTCGAACAGCTCGAAGAGCGCAGCCGCCGCCGCGACATCTTGCTCGACGACGAAAAGATCGTGGAGTTCTTCGAGCAACGAATCCCCGCGGACGTCACCGACGTGCGCCGCTTTGAGCGGTGGTGGCGGGATGCTGTGCGAGAGCATCCCGAAACCCTCACGATCACGCGCGACGACCTCGTCGAGGCCGAGCAGCTACCGGAGGACGACGGTTCGTACCCGACGCGGCTCACGCTCGGCGATCAGACGCTGAGTGTCGGGTATCGCTTCGAGCCCGGTGCCGCCGACGACGGCGTCACCGTCACCGTGCCGCTGCCCCTGCTGCCCCGGCTTGATACGGCGGGGTTCGACTGGCTCGTTCCGGGTCTGCGGCACGAGCTCGTGACCGCGCTACTCAAGACGCTGCCGAAGCCGATTCGCCGCAACGTCGTGCCCGCTGCCGACTGGGCGACGAAGCTGCTCGCGGCCGTGCCGCCCGGTGCTGACCTGCGTGAACTCTCGATCACCGAGTTTCTCGCCGCCGAGATCCGCCGCCAGACCTTCACGCCGGTCGACCCCGACGACTTCGACCTCGACCGCCTGCCCGCCCACTTGCGCATGGGATACGCGGTCGTCGACGAACGCGGCAGCAAGCTCGCGCGCGGCACTGACTTGACGGCTCTGCAGCAGAAGCTGCGCGACCGCGGACGCGACTCGGTGGCTCGCGTTGCCACGGCGGCCGCGAAGAGCCCGATCGAGCGCGGCGGCATCACCGTCTGGGACGACACTGTCGGCCAGGACGGAACCCTGCCCCGCCAGCTCGACATGCGCCGCGGCGAGACGACGATTCGCGCGTTCCCGGCGCTCGTCGACGACGGCGCGTCAGTCGCGCTCAAGCTGCAGACCTCGATCGCCGACCAGGTCGCTGCGCACCGTGCGGGGGTTCGGCGGCTCGTGCAGTTGGGTGTGCCCTCGCCGCTCGCGTACATCCAGGAGCACCTGACGAGCGCAGAGAAGCTCAGCCTCGGCGCTTCGCCCTACCGCTCGACGGCCGCGCTCATCGACGATGCATTGCGAGCTGTCATCGACGAGGAACTGACGGCTTCGGCCCCAGACGCACGGGATGCTCTCCCCTGGAATCGCGCGGCTTTCGAGTCCCTGCGCGACCGCGTCAACGCCGGCCTGCCCGACCGCCTGTTCGGCATCGTCGCGACGACGGCGGCCGTGCTGGCGGCGGCGCGCGAAGTCGACGTGCTCATCGCGCGCAGCTCAAGCCTGCAGCTCATGGCGCCGCTCGCCGAGGCGCGCGAGCAGCTCAACGCCCTCGTGCACGACGGATTCATCGGCCACACGGGCCTCGCCCGCCTCCCCCGACTGGTGGTCTACTTGCGCGGCATCATCCACCGTGTCGAGCGCCTCGCCGACAACCTCGGCCGCGACCGCGCCTGGATGCTCGAGGTGCAGCAAGCCGTCGAGCTCTACACCGGAGCGGGCGGAACCCTGCCGCTGGCGGCTGACCCCGAGCACCGCATCCGCGACGCCCGCTGGATGCTCGAGGAGCTGCGCCTCTCGCTCTTCGCGCAGCCGCTCGGCGCGCAGGGTCCGATCTCGGTGCAGCGCATCCGCAAACAGCTCAGCGGCTAGCCACCCATCGCTACCCAACGCTACGAGGGTTATCCCCCAAGGATTGCTGGATACTCCGGACAGGCCGAGCGCAGATCGCGGTCGTCGTCAGGGCCACGGGGAATGACGAAGCTATAGGGCCACCAAGAGTTTGGCGAGTCGTACTGATCAACGAAGACCTCTCGACTTGGTGCGTCGGGAATCGACTGACCGTTCCGCTCGAGGCACGGGACGAGTTCGGCAACGAAGTAGTCGTACAACAAGCCCACTTCGTCGACGGTCAGAGGCGCGGTTGGTTCAACCGGGTATTCGACAGAGCAGACGTATTGTGCGACTGCGAGTGCCGAGTCTTGCCCGGGTGGCAGCGGCCCCACGCTCACGCCCCCGTTCGAACTTGATGCGGTAAAGCCTCGAGACTGCAAGCACTCCGCGATGGTCATGGCCCACTCGGACTCGTCGACGAGCCGAATGCGGTCGATGTCCGACGGGAGTGGCACGATCGCATCCGGATACTGCTCCAATAATGCTGTCCTTTCGCTTAACTGCTGCTCGGCGAGAAAGGACTCTGCATCGAAACTCGTGGTGCTCTCTGGTTGCGGCGTGGAGACGCCGCAACCAGAGAGTAAGGAAACAGCCACCACAGTTGTCCACGAAACGGCCAGCAGAGATGTCTTGGTCACCCGGCTCCTCTCAGGCGGAAAGTCGTCGGCCAAAGCCGGGAGCATCCGCTCGCCCGAGCTAGCCACCGTACAACTCCGCCGGGGTCTGAGTGCAGAGTCGGTTGATCCTGTCCCACTCCTCTTGCGAGCTCACCGCTTCAGCGACGAGCGTGTAGGGCGCCCACGAACCGGGCTGACCATACGACGACATGAAGGTCTGCAGGCTCGGCGGATCAGGTACCTGGTAGCCCTCCGCCTCGAGGCACGGAGTCATGACCTGACTGTAATAGTCGTAGAGGTAGCGGATCTGGTCGTCGACAAGCGGCACCATCTGGCGCGGGTTGATCGGATACTCGACCGAGCAGACGTAGTACGCGATCGCGTAGGGCATCTCTTGGCCGGCCGGCGCCCCGGCGCTCAGGCCGCCGTCTATCGCGGTCGCAAGAAAGCCTTGAGCGCTCAGGCACTCAGCGATTGCGAAGGGCCACTCCTCAAGCGTGACGAGCCGCACCTGGGCGACCTCGGGCACCTCCGCGTCAGGAGAGTCCCCGAGAAGATCTTCGAGCGCACGCTGGTTGTCTGCTGCTGTCTGAGCGTCTAGATCCGCGGCCGAATAGTCGGGAAGGATGGGCGGCCTGACATTGCGAGAGCACCCCGGCAGGCCCACCATCAGAAGCACCGCGAAGATCGAGATCAGAAGCGCTGGAGTACGGTTCATCCTGTTCTCCTCTTCCGCTGTTTTCGCGTGAGCCATGTCGGATCACGAGCTGACGCTCCCCGGCCCTAAGCTAAGCATGGATCAATTCTCGACTGCGGGTGACGAGGCGCGTTGAGCCACGACGGGAGCGACATGAGCGACCTGGAGCGAGCGCCTCGCCGGTGGGTGCGGCCCTTGTCGATCGGTACGGGCGTACTGGTAGCGGGCGCGGCGATCGGCTGGGCATCCGCCACGGTGCTCACACCGCCGCAAGACGTGCTCGCCTCGACCGCGTTCACGACCGCCGAGGTCGTCACGGGTGAGGTGGGGTCGAGCATCATGCTCAACACCGTTGCAGAGTGGACCCCGTCGCCGGTCGGCTCAAACCTCGCGGGCGGCACCGTCACGACCGTTGACATCGCCGCGGGCGCCGAAGTCACTCCCGGCACGAGGCTTTACTCAGTGAACTTGCGACCCGTCGTCGTCGGGCAGGGCGCGATTCCGGCATTTCGCGCACTGTCGGGCGGCGCGACCGGGCAAGACGTGACGCAGCTGCAGAACTTGTTGACCGCACTCGGGCACTACCGCGGAACTGTGGACGGACGATTCGGGACGGGTACCACGGCCGCGGTGCGGGCGTGGCAGAAGTCGCTGGGCCTGCCGCAGGATGGCGTCGTGCAGGCGGGCGACATCATCTACGTGCCCACGCTGCCCACCCGGGTCGCTCTCGACACCGAGGTCGTGTCGCGAGGTGCGTCGCTGAGCGGAGGCGAACCAGTCGTACAAGGCCTCGGCGCAGCGCCCTCGTTCTTCGTGCCCGTGACCGACGCGCAAGCGGGACTCATGCCCACAGGTACACGCGTCGAGATCACGACCCCCGAAGGTTCGGCCTGGGAAGGGTTCGTGGTCGATCGGGTCACCGATGAGAACAACGGAATCCGCGTGCTGCTTTCGGGTGCCGAGGACGCCGCAGTCTGCGCTGACGAGTGCGCGCAAGTGCCCGTCACGGGTCAGTCGTTCTTGACCTCGCGCATCGTCATCGTCGAAAGCGTCACAGGCCTCACCGTGCCGAGCGCGGCACTGCTGTCGAAGGCCGACGGCTCGATCGTCGTCATCGACAGCGAGGGCATCGAGCGCCCGGTGACCGTGGTGACGAGCGCCCGCGGCCTCTCGATCATCGAGGGCGTAGACGCCGGCACTCGCGTGCGCGTTCCCGCCACCGAGGGCTGAGCGTGATCGAGGCGCGCGGCATCACGTTCGGCTACGACCGCGACGCGCCCATCCTCACCGACTGGTCGGCACGGTTCGACGAGGGTGAAGTTGTCGCCGTCACCGGCCCCTCCGGCCGCGGCAAGTCAACGCTGCTCTACCTGCTGGGCCTCATGCTCAAGCCGGGAGACGGCGAAGTACTCATCCAGGGTGACAGCGTCGCCGACCTGGGCGACTCGCGGCGGGCGCACTTGCGCGCCTCCCTGTTCGGGTTCGTGTTTCAGGATGCCGCGCTCGACCCCACACGCACCGTCATCGACAACGTGGTCGAGACCGCCCTCTATCGGGGCGAACCCCGCGCAGACGCTCAGGCTCGCGCCCGCGAGCTCATGGCGCAGTTCGGGGTGGAGCTGCGCGCGAGCGCGAAACCCGGGCAGGTATCCGGCGGTCAAGCGCAACGCATCGCGCTGTGCCGGGCGCTGCTGAACGACCCGCGCATCCTGCTCGCCGACGAACCCACGGGCAACCTCGACCCGGCCTCGGCCGACATCGTGGTCGATGCGTTCCACGCCCAAGCGCACTCGGGCGCCACCGTCATCGTCGTCACCCATGACCCCGTGCTCGTCGCGCGCTGCGACCGGAGGATCGAACTGTGACCGGCCGGCTGCGCGCGCCGCGCTGGACAGCCGTGGTTCGCGAGGCGCTCGCCACTTCGTGGGCGCAACCCGTCGCCTCGGTCGTGACGATCATCATGGTCGCGGGCATGTGCGCGACCGTGCTGCTCACCACCGGCCGCACGGTGGGCGCCGAGCAGTCGGTCATCAGCTCGATCGACTCGGCCGGCACCCGCTCGATCATTGTGCGCGCCGGACCAGCCTCGGGCCTCGACGCCACCGTGCTCGACCGACTCGCGAGCCTCGACGGCATCGAATGGGCCGGAGCGTTCGGCGCCGCGAGCGACGTGCAGAACGCCGCGTTCGACGACGCCACACGCGTGCCCGTGCGCACCGTGTGGGCGGCTGACCTCACCGCGCTCGGCATACCGGCGACCTCGGCGATCGAGAATCGGTCGGCCTGGGCATCCGCAGCGGGCCTCGACGCGCTCGGGTTGCCCGACGCGGTCGGTGGTGTCACGGCGGTCAGCGGGGGCGAGTACGCCGTCATGGGGCGCATCAATGTGCCCGACTACCTGCGATTTCTCGAGCCGCTCGTGATGATCCCGCAAACCCCGGAGACACCAGGACCGGTGAGCGTGCTCGTCGTGATCGCCGAGCGCCCCGACCTGGTCGCGCCCGTCTCCCGCGCCGTGCAGTCGGTGCTCGCCATCGACGACATCACGACCGTCACCATCGCCACAAGCGAAAGCCTCGCGACGCTGCGCGGACTCATCGAGGGTCAACTCGGCAGCTTCGGCCGCAACCTCGTGATCATCATCTTCGCTCTCACCGCCGTGCTCGTCGCGGCGATCCTCTACGGCCTCGTGATGCTGCGTCGCAAAGATTTCGGACGCCGCCGCGCTCTCGGCGCATCCCAAGGCCTCATCGTCGGACTCTTGCTGACGCAAGTGGCGGTGCTCAGCGCGAAAGGAGCGATCATCGGATGCGGAGCAGCGGCTATCGGCCTTGCAGCGACCGGTGATCCCTTGCCGGGGTTCGACTTCTTCGCGGCCGTCGCACTGCTCGCGGTCGCCGTGGGGGCGATCGCCGCCGTCATTCCCGCGCTGGCCGCGGCCCGCCGCGACCCCTTAACGGAGCTCCGAGTTCCTTAGGGGATAGCTCAGAACGAACCGATATGGCTGAACGCCTGGAAGTCCGGAGCCGACGCGCCCTCCTCACCAGACAGTCGGCTGCGGGCAGGCGCCTTCCAGTTCGGCGAGCCGCTGCTCGATGTCCTCGATCGGTACGTCCCCGTAAGGACCCCAGTTACGTTCCATGTCTTGCCACGCCTGAAAGGACGGGGGCTCAGGCAATTGGAGGCCTTGAGCATTAAGGCACTCATGGACCTCGACTAGCGACTCGTAAATGGCACGCCATTCGTCATCTGACTTTACCGGTTCGAGGTTGGCCCCGATCAGTTCCAGGCATGCACTGTTCACCTGGAGAAACAGCTCACGCTGCTCTTCGGTGGTCTCGAAGCTGTAGCTTCCATCCGGCTGCTGGATCGCATCCCACCCCTGTTGGGCCATGCACGCGTTCATTTTTGCATCGAAATCCTGCTGCGATGTCGGCGATGTCGTCTCTTGGACGACAGTGCTCGGGCCGACTGTTGAGCAACCTGAAAGGGCTAAGGCCAGACCCGCCAGCACGACGACCGGAATTCCTCCTCTAGAGGTGCGCACGAACCAACGCCGCCTAAGAGCAATTCGTGGACACAACGCTGCTTACGTTCGCTGAGTTCGAAGCGTAGATAGTGCCCTGCGTGAAGCTCTGTGTCGCTCGACCATCATAGGAGTATCCCCACGTGGTCCGATTAATGTTGGTAAAGGACCATGTGGAACCGGTGAATTGACCGTGCTGAACCGTCTGTCGATGGTACGCGACCGTCTGAGCAATGAAACCAGAGTTACAGCTGCGCCCGCCCGTGTTGTATGTGACTGAAGCGGACGCGGGTGCAATGCCAACACCGAGCACTAAAGGAATGGCTAATGCAGCTGCCAAGAGTGCCTGCTTTGCAGATTTCATGGAGCTTCTCCTAATTGTATTGACTAATCACGTGCCATTCACAGTGTTCGAGTCCGGAGAACTCGATACGAATCATTAGTAAGTGGTTTAAGATGGTCTGCTTGTAGCTGCACTCCACGGCGCGCTAAATGCAGCGGGTTCCGAAACTAACTACGTCCCCGCCAGCTTCAATAAGAAAGCCCGAGACAAAGCTCTGAGAGGGAACACCGTCGTACGACCACTTGAGCGTGCTGCCGTTTGTGCGGTTCGTGTAGAACCATGTAGCGCCTGTGTACTGACCGTGCGTTACCGTGAACTTGTGGTAAGCCCGCGTTTGGGCTTCCTGACCGGAGTTGCAACTTCGGCCCGGCGTGGTGAACGTAGCAGCCTGCGCCGCCGAAGGCACGGCCACAAGTCCAGCAATCAGCGCGATGGAAACCAAAAAGCTCGTACGACTCTTGATCATCTTTGAACTCCCGTTGTTGGGTGCATTCGTTAGCTTGCTCAATCCCTAAGCCAATCGGCCTCGAGAGTTCGTTCGACGTCCTGCTGATACACTCTCCATAATCCAAGCAATTGTCAAGACAAATCTGTCTACCTGTGTCGGCCGGCTCCGGCGGCGCAGCTGATGGACCGTTGTACGGCCAGGGCGTCGAAGGAGTTCCCGAATCGCCTTCGGCCGGGACACCAAGTTCTCGACGCGCTCCTCGGTGAAGGAGCCTCGGTCGCGCTCAAGCTGCAGACCTCGGTTGCCGACCAGGTCGCCGCACACCGTGCGGGGGTTCGCCGGCTCGTGCAGCTCGGGGTTCCGTCGCCGCTCGCGTACATCCAAGAGCACCTCACGAGCGCAGAGAAGCTCAGCCTCGGTGCTTCGCCCTACCGCTCGACCGCCGCGCTCATCGACGATGCGTTGCGTGCCGTGATCGACGCCGAAATCGACGGCGGCGCGGATGCCCTCCCCTGGGATCGCGCCACCTTCGAGTCTCTGCGCGACCGCGTCAACGCCGGCCTGCCCGACCGCCTGTTCGGCATCGTCGCGACGACGGCGGCCGTGCTGGCGGCGGCGCGCGAAGTCGACGTGCTCATCGCGCGCAGCTCAAGCCTGCAGCTCATGGCGCCGCTCGCCGAAGCGCGCGAGCAGCTCAACGCCTTCGTGCACGACGGATTCATCGGACGCACGGGCCTCTCCCGCCTCCCCCGGTTGGTCATCTACTTGCGCGGCATCATCCATCGCGTCGAGCGCCTCGCCGATAACCTCGGCCGTGACCGCGCCTGGATGCTCGAGGTACAGCAAGCCGTCGAGCTCTACACCGCGGAGGGCGGAACCCTGCCGCTCAGCCCCGACCCCGAGCCGCGCATCCGCGAGGCCCGCTGGATGCTCGAAGAGCTGCGTCTCTCGCTCTTCGCCCAGCCCCTCGGCGCGCAGGGCCCGATCTCGGTGCAGCGCATCCGCAAGCAGCTCAGCCCCTAGCGACGAGCGTCGCGACGGCGCGCAGCCCGTGCGCTCGGCTACGTGGCCGACCGTCGCCGACGTAGCCGCGCATGTGACGAGCATCTACCGCTAGGTCGCGGAGATCCTCACGACCGGAGCGCCCAGCGCGAGGGTCGACCTCCCGCGGAGTGAGCAGATGCGCGAACTGCGTGAAGCACGGGATACCCTGCGCGCTGCTCGAGGCCGACGATGTGCCCTGCTGGATCATCGGCGGCTCGACCGGCACGTTGCGACGGATGTCGACCGCTCGTGGCGCATCGCGCCCGACTGGTACATCAACGACGACGAGCAGGCCAAGGCTCATGACCTCGCCGATCCACCGCTGAACCGGCGACCAGCCACCCACGTGCCGACGGTGCGGGTAGTGCGGTTGCTCGCTGCGGGCCCCGCGAACGGATCACGGTCGGTCGCGGCGAGGTCGGCGAGCGCGCCCAAGCCGCCACCGATCAGCTGAGTGTCCGCGAACGACTCGTGGTGGCTCTTCGCGTGCGAGCCTCCGTCTACACGGAGATGTTTGGCTTTGCGCAGCCACCATGCAGTTCTGGACGCGCGGTACGTGCGATGCAACATGTGAACTAGAGACGCCGTTGCGGCCCACGATCGTCTCCCGATGATGACTCGTGCGGCTCAGGGCCGACTCGTCGGCGGGGCACGTGAACACGGTGGTCCTCCTGCTTCGGTGTGGCGAATCTCGACGCACGTTCGGCGACCTCGTGCGCGAGGTAGCGATGGCGAGGCAGAAGGAGCGTTGACGGGTAGGTGCGCAGCAGCAGTTCCACCACGTCCTTGGGTGACGAGAGCCCAGCGACTGCGAAGAGCCGCGCCGCATCGTCGAGGTCGCGGTCATCGCGCGACGCGTGCACCTTCATCGCAAGCAGATACTCCGGTGAGGGCACCTGTACGAGAAGGGACGCAGACTCGAACACTGTGACGGGGCTGCTGTCGGTCCCCGGGAGATAACCCTTCACTGCGTCGTTGATCCAGTCGCGCTCCAGGCCATGCTTGTCGCCCATCTGGCTGACGATCTGGCGCACGTCGTCCGTCGGTGCGAAAACGGCATCGACGTCGCGCGTCATGCGCCCGCCGTCGTACTCGAGTGCCATCGCCGCACCACCGACGATGAACATCTGAACGCTCGCGCCTCGTTCCGACAGCCGCTCCGACAGTTCCACGAGGAGGCCCCTCAGCCGATCGGCGTCGAGTGCATCGCCCCCACAACTCATACGCGCGAAAGTGAACGAACGGTAACAAAGATTCCCCGTCGCGCGAACGCGCTGGGACTCTCACGACGCGCCACGTCCTGATCGAAAGCTGGAATGCCCGGAAACCAGTCCTTCGAGGGCCGAGTAGCGCGGGCCGTCCAGGCCGGGGCCTTCCAGCCATCTCGGTCGGCTAGGTAGTCGGCCAGAGCAGCGAACCCCGCATCGATGGACTCGGAGCCCGTTGGGGGCGGCTGTTCCTCGAATACGCGCGCACCCAGGGCAATGCCTCCGCGACGAACGCTCGCAAGGTAGTCGTCTAGGGTCTGGACTACCCCGAAGCGCCAGGCTTCGCCTTCCGACCCACCGGCTCGCAGAATCTCCACGCACAGCTCGGCACCGTCGAGGACTGTGTGCCTCGGTGGACCACCGGCGGGGGCGTCCCCAGCAGAATTATCCGAACTGGCGGCCGCTCTCGAGAGGAGTTCCTCGATGGTGAGCACGGTCCCTCGGTACACTTGGCCCCACCTCCTCTGAGACATTCGATCCGCGCCGATTCTACTGGCCTGGCCTTACATCTCGGGCTATTCCCCGCTTCACCGCCGCTGAATTCAACGTGCGCGGAGGATACCTGAGCACAACGCCCATATAGAGGAAACGTCGACATGAGGCGGCGGCGACAACCAGCCCAGTGACTACCCCTCGTGCACGGTGCTCGACGCTGGCCGATCAGCGGCACGGCAGCACGGTGCTGCCTGACCCGGATGAGTGCGCCGGCGATTCGACCGGGATCCCCAACGCCGATGCCGCGGCCAGTAGTCGATCGTCGTACGCGACGAAAGCGGTCAGCTCGTTGCGAAGCTCCAGTGCGCTCGCGAGGTGAATCGCGTCGAGGCTGCGCAATGAGGGCGGCGCAATTCTTGCCGCGGTGTCGAGCACCCGCGTTCCGAGGGCCAGAAGATTCGTGTGATCGAGCAGGTCGATTGCCCGAGACGCACGCGAGGGGTCAACGCGAACAAGGGCGCGAATCAATTCGGTTCTCAAGAGCGCGCTGGAAGCCCAGTCCTGATCGCCGATGTAGGCCCGAAGCGCCGTGGATTCCTTTTCACCGACCAGCAGCTTCACCACAGCAGAGGTGTCGAGGTACAGCACCTAGAGCCGCTCTCCGCGCAGCTCATCGAGAAGGTCAGCGATCGAGGGGCCGCTGTACTCCGAGTCGATCGGGGAGGGAGGGCTCGCGGCGAGCCACGCGGCGAAATCGCCGCGTCCCGGCGTCATGAGCCCTTCGTCCATCAGTTCTTGCACGCGCGACTTTTTCACCGTCGGCACTGGCCCGATGATCGCGACCGGCACCCCGCGCTCGGTCACCTCAATCGACTCGCCGTGCTTCACGCGATCAAGGTACTTGCTCGCGTTCTGCCTCAGCTCGCGCACACCAATCCGATCCATGTGCTACACGGTAGCACCTGGCTGTGGAGGAAATCGTCGAGGTGCCGCAGATCACGTGAAGACGCGACGGCCATGGGTCCGGGTCCGGACGTTCACAATGTGCGCACCACGACCCGCTCGACGCGCGCGCAGCACCAACAACATTCCGCCCGACAACATCAACGTAAGCGCCGCGATGCCGACAGGAATAGGGTTGGCCCCCGTCCAGGCCAAGAACGTCACCTCGCCCACAAAGTGAGCAGTGTCATCAGCAGTCAGCCTCGGCGTATCCCGCGGCCCAAACGGAGTCAACAGCGGCGGAGACGAAGCGCTCACCTCACCGATGTTCACGTACTCACCCACGATCGCTCTCGTCTCCAGGCTGCACGTCATCGACTCACCAGCAGCAAGCTCCGTCTCAGGACACGTCACCGGGCCCTCGACGTCATCAACCAGATCAATATCTGACAACGGGGTGTTACCGGTGTTGGTCACCACGTACCGGAAGATGATCAGCGAGCCCGGAAGGATCGTCGGGCCAGGCGCGGTGTGCGCGTGGACGCCATTCACCGACTTCAGCACCGAAATACCGGAAACAGCGCCGAAGTAGTGCGCCACATCATCATCGGTCACATCCGGGGAATCCACCGGACCGTCAGGAGTCTGCACCGGCGGCGGAGTACCGGTAACGGTACCGACGTTCGTGTATTGACCCTCGGCCGCAACCTCACCAGTCAAGGTGCAGGTCATGAACGCACTGGGAGCCAGCTCCGTCTCCGGGCACGTGATCGCACCCTCGATGTCATCATCGAGCGAGATGCCCGTCAGTGTCACGTTACCCGTGTTGGTCACCACATAGGTGAACACCACATCCGACCCCGGCTCGATATAGACACCCGGCGCCACATTCGCATCATCACCATTCACCGACTTCACGACCGAAATACTCGGCGTGGACAGTGGGCAAATGCCAAAGAACTCGATATCGATCAGCCACCACACACCAGGCGACTCCGTAATGTCAGCGCTGTAACCAACACAGGGGGGCATCTGCGGGTTAGTTATCGGCGAACCCTGAGGGCCTGCACCGGTGGTCGCCGCCCCCACTTCAGGCTCTCCGAGAATCTGTAGTACGCCGATGACCCGCTCCTCATCGCAGCCCAGACCATTGCACAACCCTGAGCCGATGCCGGCCGCGTTGTTATCAAGGGTATTCACAATCACGCGACCGGCGGCAGTCACTCTGCCGCCCGAGATGATGGTCGTTTTCGCAAAGCCATACAATCCGCCACCAATGCCCGCCGCGCCCTGGCCTCCGACGGCTGTGACGGTGCCGCCCGAGATGATGGTCGTATCCGCAGAGCCAAGGTATCCGCCACCAATGCCCGCGCCGAAGTCACCTCCGACGGCTGTGACAGTGCCGCCCGTGATCGTCGTCAGCCCACCATCACCGGGATTACCACCAGAGTTACCACCGCCACCAATGCCCGCGGCAAGCTCGCCTCCGACGGCTATGACGGTGCCGCCCGTGATCGTGACCGTGCCACCATTAAGGCTCTCTCTTCGTGCGCCTCCGCCACCGATGCCAGCTCCTTGCTCTCCTCCTTGGGCGGAGAGGGTGCCATCGCCACCTACCGATGAGTCCTGAATCGTCAGCGTTGCGCCAAGCGGAACACCCACTCCTGCTCGCCTAACCCCAGCCGTAACGTTCAGCGTGTAACCGTTAAGGTCAAGAACAAGAGTTGACGTGGAATGCATGAGGAGACCGGTCGACGGTGGAGAATCGATGTTGCCTTCGAGGACAATGACGTCGTCAACCCCTACGCCGCCAAAGGCGTTCGCGAGATCACTCCAGTTGTCGACCGAAATGGTGGCAGCCGCCACCGGGGTCGCACCAATAGAAGTTAGCGGCAATACGAGCAACGCACTCAAGACTGCGGCGGCCGCGCGACGGCGTCATTTCATCATGCACTTCCTCAAGATAGTGGCAATTCTCCCACCCCGACGGTGACGCGAACAGGCCTGGGTAAGTGCTTCCGCAAGCCTAACCCATCAACTCGCACCGGGCATCGACTCTCCCGTAGCGGAGATCGGCAAGCAAACGCCGCCCTGCACAGAGTCGTGCTGCTGCGCAGACGACATCAAGAACCTCGAACGATGGCCTACTTCGCCCGTCGCAGAGCCCAAGGCCTCACGGACCGTGACACTGCGCGTTGCCTCAAACGTCACGTCGCTAACGAGGTCTACGCCGCACTGCTCAACCCCGCCACCGAGAACCCCGCGGGCCGACAGCGACGAACCGAACGTCAACGTATCGGCGTTCCGATCACCGTCCTCGCCGCAAGTCTCTGCGTTCCCTACCAGCAGCTACGACGGCTAGCGATCGGAACCCGCACAGACCCCGAACTCGAAAAGCGAGCCACGCTCGCTCTTGCACGAATTGACCACCCCGAAGCAGCTTGACAACAAGAGGAGCATCCACTTCCAAGAACTTGACCCTGATCGATCTCGTCTGCGTCGACCAAACGCACTTGGGCTTGCCCGTGAGGATCGCGACCGCTTCTCCCTCAACGGCATCGAATAGGTCGTTCAAGCGCTCATGAGCTCGCCGATCCACCGCTGAGCCGGCGGCCTGCCACCCACGTGCCGACGTTCCGTGTCGCGTGGATGCTCGCCGCAGGCCCGGCGAACGGGTCGCGGTCGGTCGCGGCCAGGTCGGCAACTGCTCCGACCTCGATGACGCCGGTGACCTCGGCATCGCCCGGCCCACGCCCGTTGATCCATGCCGAGCCGGCGGTGTACGCGTCGAGCGCCTCGGCCAGGGTCAGCGCCTCGTGCGCGAGGAGCGGCTCGGGGTCGTGCTCGGGGTCGACCGAGTTGAGCGCCTCGCCGACAACCTCGGCCGCGACCGCGCGTGAATGCTCGAGGTGCAGCAAGCCGTCGAGCTCTACACCGCGGCGGGCGGAACCCTGCCGCTCAGCCCCGACCCCGAGCCCCGCATCCGCGACGCCCGCTGGATGCTCGAAGAGCTGCGCCTCTCGCTCTTCGCGCAGCCGCTCGGCGCGCAGGGCCCGATCTCGGTGCAGCGCATCCGCAAGCAACTCAGCGCGTGATCTCGTCGGTGCGCGTTGCGGCCGGCACCTCGAAGACAGCCCAGCTCGAGAACGTTCTCGTCGGCACGGCGTGCTTCTCGATGCGGTGGTGCCGGTAGCGGCGGGCGTAGCTGGGCCACAGTACGGTGACCGGAAAAGGTGAGTGGGCCAGAATCTCGCGCATGACGGACACGCGCGCCGAGCCTGCGTGAACGATCAGCGTGCCGGGCTCAAGGGTCGACAGCAGTTCGGCGACGTCGCTGCGAGTTGCTTGCTCAAGAATCCTCGTCGGCGCCAGATCACCAATCGCCTTGGCGAACGACGGGTCTCCGAGCACAAGAACGGCGGGCCTCCCGAGTGCCCACCCGCGCACAACTGCGGCATCCAGAGCTGACACGGTCCGCCCCGATACTCTCGCCACGTGGACAATCATCTCGCACCGACGCTCGACACGTTGCGTTTAGCGGCGGGGTGCCAGTTTCGCGGCAATGAGGACTCGCTGCCGTTGGTCGTCGCGAACCTCGTCGCCCTCGGTGTCGACCTGCTGATTCTTGTCGACCACCTCAATGAGACCATCCCGCTCGACCAGCTTCGACGGCTTACCGAAGGCCGTACCGAACTGCGGATCATTCGTAAGTCGACGCCGTCGTACGCGCAAGCCGGCGTGCACAGCATGCTCATGCGGATCGCTCAGGAGGCCGGAGCGCACGCCTACCTGCACGTCGATGCTGACGAGATGCCCGACGACTCACCGGGCGGCCCGAGCTTTCGTGAGGTCATCGCGACGTGGCTCGCGAGAGACCTCACCCCCGCGCTCCTGATTCCGTGTCAGAACTACGTTCAGCGCCGTGACATTGACCGGTGGGGTTTCGACACGCTTGACGTTCCCGTCTCGCGGGTGCTGGGTGCCAACAGCGACGAGGATCGCGATGCGGCGGGGTATCTCGGCCGAACACCCACGGTTCGAGCAATCGTGCGCCTTGCATCGCCAGGAATGCCCGGGCGGTGGGTGCGGTGGGGCTCGCATCGGCTCTACGGCGCGAAGAGCCATGTCACGGGCGAGCCCTTGTCGATGATCGCAACACCGCACCTCGTGCTGCGGCACCTCCCCTTTCCGAGTCGTCTGGCTTTCGAAGCACGACGGAGCGCAAAGACGTCCCCGAAAGGCACGATTCGCGACAATCGCGGTGACATCGGCTCCCAGTGGGCGTCTGTCAGCATTCCTGCCTCAACCGACGACACCGAGCCCGGCCCGCCCGTGGGCGTCACGCACGACCCGGCCTTCGCGCGAATTCGCCTGCGCATCGAAGAGGCTGGCCTCGCCCCGATTCTCAGAGACACCACCCTCGCGAACACGCAGACCTCGATCGAAGCCAGCGCCGAAGACACCATGTTTGCGTCCGCCGCCGATTTGCTCGACACCGCGATACCGCGCGGTGTCTTCGGCGCGCGCCGAATTGCCGAACTCGAAGTAGAGGCCGAGGCCTCTGCTCAATTCGACGCCGACGAGCCGGCTGAGACGGTGGGCGGTTAAGTCAACTCGTCGTAGACGCGACGGCCCGCCACCCACGTGCCGACATTCTTGGTCGCGTGGATGCTCGCCGCAGGCCCCGCGAACGGGTCCCGGTCGGTCGCGGCCAGGTCGGCGACCGCCCCGACCTCAATGACGCCCGTAACGTGCGCGTCGCCCGGCCCGCGCCCGTTGATGTAGGCCGAGCCGGCCGTGTAGGCGTCCAGTGCCTCGGCGAGGGTGAGCGCCTCGTGCGGCAGCAGCGGCTCGGGGTCGTGGTCGGGGTCGTCCGCGGGCGAGAGGCGATTCACCGCGACGTGAATCGCCGCCCAGGGGTCAGGGGTGGAGACCGGCCAGTCGCTGCCAGCGCACAGCCGCGGGCGAGCATCCGTGCCCGCAGCCCGCTGGATGCTCGCGAACGGATACTGCCACCCCTCGCGCTGCGTCCCCACGAACGGAGCCGTGAGGTTACGCATTTGCGGTTCGTAGCAGGCCCACAGCGCCTGGAGGTTGGCGGTGACGCCGAGCTCGGCGAACCGCGCGACGTCGTCGGGGTGCACGAACTGCACGTGCGCGACATGGTGTCGGCCGGGCGTTGAGTGACCGTTGGCGGCGCGCGCCGCGGCGAAACCGTCGAGGGTGTCGCGCACGGCGCGGTCGCCGATCGCGTGCACGTGTGCGGAGAATCCGGCGGCATCGAGCGCCACGATCGCGTCGATGAGCGCTTGCCCCCCGACGAAGGCGATGCCGCGCGGGTGGTCGCCGGTCGCGAACTCGCCGAGGTAGGGCTCGAGCATTGCGGCCGTGCCGTTCTCGGGCACGCCATCGGCCATGATCTTTACGGCACTCAAACGAAAGCGCGCCAGGCGCGCTCCCCCGTCAGCATCGTGGGATGCCGCGCCGAGCTCGCCCGCATACTTCTCGCGCTTCGCCACGAGCTCAGGCACTTGCTCGATGCCCCGAGCGCGGTCCCACCACAACGCGCCGACGACGTCGACGGTCAGCTTCCCGCCGTCGAGCGCGCGACGGTAGACGAGCGCGGTGTCGGAGGCACCGAAGTAGTCGCCGACGATCGCGTCGTGCCACGCCGTGACGCCGAGCGAGTGGGCGTAGCGCTGCGCCTCGAGCAGTGCCGCGTACTCCTCATCGGGCGACGGCGTCGGCGCGACTGCCGCGACAAGCGAAGCGGCACCCTCGTGCAGCGTGCCCTGCGGCGACCCGTCGGGCAACCGCTCGATGCGACCGTCGGAGGGGTCGGGGGTTTCCGCCGTGATGCCCGCGAGCGCGAGGGCGGCCGAGTTGGCCCAGGCCCCGTGGTGGTCGCGGTTGTAGAGGAAGACGGGCCGAATGGGCTCGATCGCGTCAAGCGCTGCGGCGGAAGGGGTACCACCCGGAAATGCGCTCATCGACCAGCCGCCGCCCGTGATCCACGAGCGCGCGGCATCGCAACCGCGCGGTGGGTTCACCTGCGCATACGACGCGATGATCGCCGCGTAGTCGTCGAGCGAGGCGCCATCGCTGAGGTCGCAGCTGAGCCGCTCGAGCCCGCCCTGGATGGGGTGGATGTGCGCGTCGATGAAACCGGCGTGGAGCATCCCGCCCGCCAGATCGACCACCGAGGTTTCCGGCCCGCGCCAGGCCGCGAGGTCGCTGTCGATCGCCGCGATGCGGCCGTCGAGAACGGCGACCTCCAGTGGCACGGGAAGAGCAGAGCGCCCCGGCCCCCGGTAGACGACTCCCCCGGTGAAGAGGAGGTCGGCGGGGGGCTCGGGGCGCGATGCGGTGTTCACACCAGCGATGCTACGGCCGCAGCACCGCAGTGACCACTAGCCCTGCTTGGCGTTGACCTCGTAGGAGGTGTTCGTCGACTCGAAGAAGTTGACGAGCTGCAGGGTGTCGTTGGCGGTCGCCATCCACTTGGCCGGGTTCGACACGTTGTACTCGGTGTCGAAGCCGAGCTCTTCGAGGCGGCGGTCAGCCAAGTACTTGACGTACTGGTTGATGTAGTTGGCGTTCAACCCCAAGATGCCGTTGGGCAGCAGGTCGTGGTTGTACTGCTCTTCCATCTCGACCGCGTCAAGAATCATCTGGCGAATCTCGGCCGCGAACTCGGGCGTCTGCAGGTCGGGGTTCTCTTCGAGCACCGTGAGAATCAGGTTGATGCCGAACTTGAGGTGCAGGCTTTCGTCGCGCACGATCCAGTCGACGAGCGAACCGAAGTTGCGCAGCAGGTTGCGCTGGCGGAACGACAGGGCGACCATGAAGCCCGAGTAGAACCAGATGCCCTCGAGAATCACGTTGTAGGCGACGAGGTTGCGGATGAAGTCTTGCTTGCCCTCCGTGGTCGTGATGTCGAGAGTGTCTTGCGTCATGCGCGTGATGAACTTGACCTCGAACTCCTCTTTGCGCGCCATCGACGGCACACTGACGTGGCTGTCGTAGGCCGCGGCGCGGTCGATCGGGAAGGTCTCGAGCACGTACTCGAAGCTCATGCAGTGGTTCGCTTCTTCCCACATCTGCTTCGCGAGGTAGAGGTGCGCCTCGGGAGCATTGATGTAGGGGTAGACACCGAAGGCGAGCGCCTTGTTGACGAGCAGCTCGTTGGGGTTGAAGTAGCTCATCAAGAAGGTGATGGCGTGACGCTCTTCGTCGGTCATCTTCTTGAAGTCGGCGATGTCTTCACCCAGCTGAATCTCGTTGGGGAACCAGGTGTTGGCAACAGCCTGGTCGTAGAGGTCCATAGCCCACTTGTAGGTGACCGGCTTGAGCAGCAGGCCTTCTTGGATTCCGGTTCCGAGGATTCCCATGATGGTTTCGCGTCTTTCTATGGCTGGTTCTGAATAGAGGAAGGTGGGGTGGATGGCGCTTCGAGCTGCCTAC
Organism: Gulosibacter massiliensis; assembly: GCA_943369205.1. Lineage (GTDB taxonomy): Bacteria > Actinomycetota > Actinomycetes > Actinomycetales > Microbacteriaceae > Microcella > Microcella massiliensis_A. Next base: position 26,887 of record CALRMP020000001.1, read on the forward strand.
TGGCAGCTCTCGCAGTGCAACTCGTCCATCGGGTCGATCGGAACCTCGTAGGTGAACGATTCGGTGCTGGTGGTGCTGGTCGTGACGGTGGCCGTCTGTGTGGGGGTCATGGTGTTCACTCCCCCGACTTCACGGCGCCGCCGAAGCCGAAGCCTTTCTTTGGAGCTGCGCTCGCGGGCGCGCCCACGGGCGCGTCCGCCGACGCGCCAGCGCCGGTGTCGGCTCCGGCCGCCACAGCCGAGCCGAAGCCCTTCTTCGGGGCACTGTCGGAGCCGGCGTTGATCGCCTCGGCCTTGTTGACCTTGACGGTCGACTGCTCGGCGGTGTGACGCGGCTTCATGTGCAGGTAGTAGGTCGTCTTGACGCCCTTCTTCCACGCAGCGGTGTAGATGTCGATCATGTCGTCGACGTCGCGCGTCTCGAGGTACATGTTGCGACTGATGGCCTGGTCGATCCACTTCTGGGCGCGTGCCGCGACCTCGAGGAACGCGTAGGGCGAGAGCTGGAAGCTCGTCTTGTACGCGGCCTTGATGTCCTCAGGAATCGCAGCGATGCCCTGAATGTCGCCCTGGCTGCGCAGGATGTCTTCGCGCACCTTCTCCCACAGCCCGTGCTCCTGCAGAGCGGCGACCAGGTTGCGGTTGACCTCAAGGAACTTGCCCGAACTGGTCGACCGGCTGAAGATCTGCGAGAACTGCGGGTCGAGACCCGGCGTGGTTCCAGCGACAAGGCCGATGGATGCTGTCGGCGCGATCGCCATGAGCGTCGCGTTGCGCATTCCGCCCTTGACCTTCTCGCGCAGGGCGTCCCAGTCGAGCCGCGTCGTGCGGTTGACCTGCACCTCAACACCACGGTCGGCCTCGGTGAGGTCGATCGTGTCGAGCGGCACGAGGCCCTGCGACCAGCGGCTGCCGGCGAAGTTCGCGTACGAGCCGCGCTCTTTCGCGAGCTCGGTCGACTCGTCGATCGCCGCGTAGGAGACGTGCTCCATGATCTCGTCGATGAGGTCGAACGCTTCTTCGGAGTCGTAGGAGAAGCCGAGGCGCTCGACGACGTCGGTGAAGCCCATAACGCCCAGACCGATCGCGCGGTTGTTCTGGTTGGCGTGGTCGGCCTCGTCGACGCTCGACACGGTGATGTCGATGAGGTTGTCGAGCTGCCGCACGGCAAGGCGCGCACTCTCGTCGATCTTCGCCCAGTCGAGGTGACCATCGACAAAGTGCTGCGAGAGGTTGATCGAGGCCAGGTTGCAGACCGAGATGTTGTCGCGGTCTTGCGGCAGGCAGATCTCGGTGCAGAGGTTCGAGAGGTGGATCGTGCCGGTGTTGTTGTTGATGGCACGGTTGTTGATCGTGTCTTTCCACGTCAACCACGGGTGGCTCGTCGATTGCAGCGAGATGAGGATCTGCTTGAACTGCTCGCGCGCCCCCATCTTCTTGAACATGTTGAGCTCACCGCGCTCAGCCATCGCGACGTACTCGGCGTAGCGCTTGGAGAACTCTTTGCCGTAGAGCTCGTTGAGGTCGGCAACCTCGAGCGGGTCGAAGAGGTACCAGTCGTCGTCGTTCTGGACGCGCTTCATGAACTCATCGCTGATCCACACGGCGGTGTTCGCCGTGCGGGTGCGGCGGTAGGGGTCACCCGAGTTCTGACGCAGGTCGAGGAACTCCGGGAAGTCCATGTGCCAGTTCTCCATGTAGAAGCAGAGAGCACCGAACTTCTTGCCGCCCCGGCTGACCGCGCGCAGCACCGAGTCGATCGTGTGCATGAACGGAATCGGCCCCGTCGAGGTCGTGTTGTTCGACCGAATGGGCGAGCCCTGGGCGCGCAGCTTGGTCACGGCCAGGCCGATACCGCCGGTGCCCTTCGTGAGCCACATGACGTCGCGCACGCTCTTGGCGATGTGCTCGATGTCGTCTTGCATCTCCATGACGAAGCAGTTCGAGAGCTGGGGGTAGCTCGTGCCCGCGTTGACGAGCGTCGAGCCGGCGGCGAGGTACTCGAGCTTCGACATCTTCTCGTAGAACGCAATGGCGTGCTTCGTGGGCTCGGCCTCGTTGAGCGAGAGGCCCATTGCAACGCGCATCCAGAAGTATTGAGGGGTTTCGAGCGGCTCGTTGTTGCGCGCCTTGATGCCGTAGCGGTTGTTGAGGGTCACGACGCCGATGTACTTCAGCAAGCCGTCGTGCGCCGGCTCGAGAACCTCGGCGAGCGCGTCGAGGTCGAAGAGGTCAGGGAAACGTGGGTCGAGGAGCACTTCGTCGACGCCCCGGCGAATGTAGGCCGCGAAGTGGGCGCGGTGGAGTTCGCGCAACTCGTCGTCGGTCTCGTAGTCGCCGAGCACGCGCTTGTAGATGGTCTTGAGCAACAGGCGAGCGGCGACAATGTCGAAGGCCGGGTCGTCTTTCACGTTCTGCAGGGCGACCTGAATGACCGCCTCGTCGAGCTGCTGAGTCGTGATGCCGTCGAAAAGCGTGAGTTCGAGCTCACTCGCGATCTGGGTCACCCAGGCGACCTGGTCGTCGAGGCCGTGTGCCGCCTTCTCGATCGCCAGGTTGATCTTGTTGGCGTCGTACGGTTCCCGGCTTCCATCGCGCTTCACAACGGTGATGCTCACGTGCCCACTCTCCCTCTTGCGCCCTCGTCGGCGCGGTTTCCTCTAGTGATACGACTCGTGCCGCATCTGAAGCTGTGCGGCCGGAGCCGCTTTTCGGTCAAAAAAGCCCGGAATTCCGGGCTGACGGCGCGTATTCCCCTGCGCAGTTCCATCACTATATATCGGGGGTCTGACAAAGTTCACACCCAAGATGTAGTGGGCGTGTCGTCCACATCTGTGGATAAGTTGTGCGACTTATACACAGCCTGTGGGCAAGCACCGACACGCCGCGCGAGGCCGCGAATACGCCGAGAATCGGGGCTGGAGAGCGGGCATCCACCGCCCTCCGCACCCGCGAGAGCGGCGCCGCGCACGCCGTAGGCTGGACTCATCGTGAGTGGATACACCGACCTGTTGAAAACCCGTGGGGTCGCCCGCATCATCGCCGCGCAACTCACGGCGCGACTGCCGTCGGGCATGATCTCGCTCGCCTTCTTGATTCACATCGAAGGCATCTTTGATTCGTACGGCGCTGCGGGACTCGTTCTCGCCGCGACGAGCGTCGGCCAGGCCATCGCTGGCCCCTTGACCAGTCGGTGGATGGGCCGCTGGGGCATGCGGCCCGTGCTCATCACCACGCTCGTCATCTGTAGCACCGGCATCGGCTTTATCGCCTTCGCGATCATGCCGCTGTGGTTGTTCATGGTTGTGGGATTCGTGGTGGGAATCTCAACCCCGCCCATTCAGCCCGCCGTGCGCACCATCTATCCGAAGATGGTGACCGGCAAGCAATTGACACCGCTCTTCGCCCTCGACGCCTCGGCGCAAGAGATCATCTGGATCATGGGGCCGTTCTTTACAGTGCTCCTCGCGACGCAAGTGTCGAGCGTCGCGGCAATCGCGGTCGCCGGTGTGTTTCTCGTGGGTGGCGGAATCTGGTTCATCGCATGCCCCGAGGTCGGCAAGGTCCGCATTCCTCCCAGCCGGCGCCGCATGGGGGTTGTGCTCAAGAATCGCGCTGTGCTGCTCGCGACGGTGTGTGGCTTCTTGCTCATCGGGTCGGCCGCGTCGATCGAAGTCGGTGTCGTGGCGGTCTTCGGCGAAGGCGGCACCGAGGCCGGAATCCTGTTCGGCTTGTGGGCCATCGCGTCTCTCGTCGGCGGCCTGTCGATGGGCCACCTGCCGATCGGACCATGGGCGCTCGCGCGCCGGTTCGCGATCGTTGTCGTCGGCATGGCCGCCGCACCGTTCTCGCTCGATTTCTGGTGGCTCGCTCTCGCGCTCGTCATCGCGGGGATCGGCATTGCACCCGTGCTTGCGGTGATGTTCGCGATCGTCTCGTCGAGCGTGAAGTTCAGCGACACTGCAGAGGCCTATGGCTGGCTCGGCACCGGGCAGCTCATCGGCGCCGCACTCGGGTCAGCAATTGCCGGGTTCTTGATCGATGGCTTCGGCCCGGTCGGCGGACTGTTCGCCGCGCTCGCGTTCGCCGTCGTCGGGTTCGTCGTCGCCGTGCTGTTCCACGGGTGGCACCCCGACCTGCGCGGGCGCGACGCGAGCCCGATTCCCGACACCGAGCCGGTGCAGGTGGTCAGCTAAGCCCCTCGGCCGCGTGGCCGGTCACGCGCGCAGCGGGCGTAGCGCCGCCTCGTAGCGAGCAAGGGCCTCGATCATGCGCCCGAGCACCGCGTCTTGCTTCTCGGTCGGCACGAACGCTCCGTCGGCGAACTGAGACGCCGCCCCGCTGATCGCCACGTCGACGGGCACGCGCACCATACCGAGCGTCGTCAGCACCTGATCGAGGGCGGCGGCAGCGCGCAGGCCTGAGGATGCTCCGCCGTAGGAAACGACTCCGACCGGCTTACTCGCCCACTCGTGCATGAGGAAGTCGAGCGCGTTCTTCAGCGCAGGGCTATAGCTGTGGTTGTACTCGGGGCTCACGAGCAGCACGGCGTCGGCCTGCTCGACGCGGGCGCTCCAGGCGATTGTGTGCGGCTTGGTATATGCGCGCTTGCCGGGCATCTCGGGCTCGTCCATGAACGGCAGGTTCAAGTCTGCGAGGTCGACGAGGTCGACCTCGTGGCCAGCCGCCTCGACGCGGTCACGCACCCAGTGCGCGACAGGGAGGCCGACACGGCCGGGGCGAACAGAACCGATGATGATCATGATGCGCGTCATGGTGTCGGAAACACGGATGCTCGCGGTTCGATTCCCGCCCTCAGCAAACTCCCGGGAGTAGGCTCTCCGAGCATGAGCACCGTGACCTTGCCCCGCTGGCACTGGGGCGACGTCGACGCCCCCCGACGTGCGCTTCTCGTGCACGGTTTGGGGTCATCCGCGCAGACCACGTGGCGGCTGAGTGAGGGTCTCGCTTCGGTCGGCTGGTCAGCAACGGCCGTTGATCTGAGGGGACACGGGGATGCGCCGCGGGCATCCCGCTACCGCATCGACGACATTGTGGGCGACCTGCTCGGCACGCGGCCTTCGGGCGGCGGCGCATGGGATCTCGTGGTCGGACACTCGATCGGAGCAGCGGCGGCGACTCAGGCGGCAGGTTCTGACGCTGATTGGACGCGCCAGCTCGTTTTGCTTGACCCGGCTCTCGTCGTCGATGAGCCCAGTCGCGCGAGCGTGCTGGCCGGCCAGCTCGCGAACCACGATGGGGCAACCGTCGCGAGTATGGCCGAGCAGTTTCCGCACTGGCATCCGCTCGACGTGGAGTTTCGCGTGCGCTCGGCGAAGGCTGCCTCAAGGTTCGCGCTCGAGCGCATGGTGCGCGACAACGACGACTGGGACGTCACGGCGTTCGTGCCGCACGTGAGCGCGCCCACGCTCGTGATCGCCGCCGACCCGGAAAACGGGTCGATGTTCGCGGGCGAGCACGCCGCTTCCGTGCTCGCGGCGAACCCGCTGTTTGAATGCGTGGTCGTGCCCGGCGCCGGCCACAGCGTGCATCGCGACGCGCCCGAGCCGACCGTGCGCGCGATGCTTGACTGGCTGCGAGCGAGCGAGACGCCTTAGCCCAGCGTCGCGCGCGTCTGAGCGCGTCGGCGCCGGCTCGACGGAACCACCATGACGATTCGCTCCCTTCCACAACGACGGAACGGGTGAATCCGGCTCACGCGTTCCGTTGTTGTGGAAGGTGCCCTAGGCACTGCGGTTGCCGCGGCGACTGCGCGCTCTAGCTGTAGTGCCCAGGCAGGTTGTTCAATCTGCTGATCGGTGGGACCTTGCCGATGGCCGTGTGTAGCCGATGGTGATTGTAGTGATGCAACCACGCAGGCAAGGCGGCTCGGCGGGCTGACTCGGAGTTGTAGTGCTTCGTGAATGCCCACCCATCTGCCATGGTGCGGTGGAACCGTTCGATCTTGCCGTTGGTCTGCGGCCGATACGGACGGGTGCGTTTGGGCGTGATGCCCAGCTGAAGGCACGCGTCTCTCCAGGCGTGGGATCGGTAGGCGGAGCCATTGTCGGAAAGAACCCGTTCGACGGTCACGCCGCGATCAGCGAACCAGGACGTTGCTCGACGCAGCACCCCGATCGCGGTGGCCGCGGTCTCGTCGTCGTGGATCTCGGCGTAGGCCACGCGAGAGTGATCATCGATGACGGTGTGAACAAACGCATGTCGCATCAGCCCATTGCGGTGCTTGCTGCGCTGCAAGCCGGGCGTTGAACGTCGGTTCTGCCCGCCCTGCTCGCGTCCCACGAACCGCCATCCGCCGCCGTTGGGAATGTTGCCGAGCTTCTTCACGTCGACGTGGATCATCGCCCCCGGCTTGTCGTGCTCGTAGCGACGAGCAGGCTCGCCAGTCTTGACGTCGACGTGGGAGAGCCGGTTGAGTTTGCAGCGTACGAGCACCGCGTGCACGGTCGAGGAGGGAACGCCGAGCCGGCCAGCGATCTGAACGGGCCCGAGTCGCTTCTTGATCCGCAAGTGCACGATCTTCTTCACTACCGGTTGCGGCGTCTTGTTGGGATGCATGTGGGGTCTGCTGGAGCGATCAGCCATGCCCTCCGGTCCGAGCTCGAGATACCGTCGAGACCACTTCGACGCGGTCGGATACGACACGCGAAAGTAGTCAGCAGCGGCCGAGATTGACCAGCCATCATCGACGACCTGCCGGGCAAGGCGAAGCCGTTGGCGAGGGGTGAGGGCAGCGTTACCGTGGGACACGAGAACCTCCTTGGTTCAGAGCGGAAGCAGTAAGCAGCTCCACTCTGCCTCGGAGGTTCTCGCCATGTCAGGACGTCCAGATCAAACAACGTCCCTGGGCACTACAGCTAGTGCAGCAACGAGCCATCGGCGGCGAGCACGTTCTTCTCGCCCGCTTCGACGCGGAAGGGGAATCGATTCTGCTTGGGCGGCAGGGGGCAGTTGAATGCATAGCTGAAGGCACACGGCGGCAGAATCGCGGTGTTGAAGTCGAGCGTGATCGTGCCGTCGGGGTTCGGTGCCATGAAGAGGAACCGGCCAACACTGTAGGTGTCGGTGCCGTTCGTGGCGTCGGCGAAGACGAGCTGCAGCGCGCGGCCCGACTTGAATGCGGCCACGTCGTACTCAACGCCCTCGTGGGTGAACCGGATCTCACCCGGAACGACTTCTCCGCGGGTCTTGCCGTCGTCCTTCAGGTGCTCGAAGCCGACGACGGTGCCCCCTTCGATCTCGCGAAAGGTGCCGATGACTACCCACTCGGGGGCATAGTCGAACGCGTCGATGCCGCCGAAGTTGGCGATTCCTTCACTCTTTGCATCCCACACCCGGAGGGCGTACGCCCCGTCATCTCCTGCGATCACGAAGCCCGTCGTGTGGTCGTTGAACACGATCTCAGACGGGTTCGCATCGTCTTTTCCCCGCACGAGAGTCGTGCCGTCAACGAGTTCACCGTCGACCGTGATTCCGTCGGCCGCGCTTGCCGTCACGAGTAGTCCGCTGTGCCCCTCGGGTGCGGGCGCCCACCTGCCGGGTACTCCCCAAATGGTCTGCTCGTCACCCACCCACTGCGTGTTGACCAGAGCGAGCGGCCCGTGAGGCTGCACAGCGGCAAGAGCCCGGCGCTCGCGAAAGAGGGCGTAGCGCTCGGCGGGGGTCGTGGGGGCAGCGGTCTCGGTCATGAGTTCCATCCTCGGGGGTCAGGGAGCCCAACCGGTCGTCACGCGCCGTGATTCCCGACACCCGGCACAGGCCCGATCGAGAGCTAGAAGATCGCCGACGGTCGCGCGAGACCCGCGGCCAGCACCACGAGGGCAACACCGGTGGCGAGGGAAACCGCGGCGTGCGCAACGACCGCTCTGCGCTCGCTCAGGAGACCGAGCTGCAGGCGTCGCTCAATCCACCAGGCGAGCGCGGCAATCACGAGAACGACGATCGTCATCACGCGGACGAGCGGAGGCGGGGGCGACCCGGCGATCACCCCGACGAGCTGGTAGAGGGCGATGATGCCCCACGGGACGACCGCAAGGCCAGCAGCGAAACTGTACGGCCAGCGCGCTCGAGCGCGGTCGGCGTCTTCCCGGGCCTGCAGCCACAGCAATCCGGGTGCCCCTGCCGCCACGGCATAGATAAGCACAAGCGTGCCAGCCTCGACGACACCGTTGAGCTGCGCAATCAGAAAGGCCGTGATGCCCGAGGCTTGCGCGAACGCGATAAGGCCCAGCATTCTCGCGCGTCGTCCGTCGGGATTCCGAGGGGCCTCGAGAGCGCTCCAGGCGTGGGCGACGGCACCGATGAGCATGACGATAGCGGCCGCAGCGGCGAAGTCGACCCGTGCGAACACCCCGATGGGGCTCACGGCGGGAGCAGAGAGAGCAATGGGCAGAAGAATCGACGCCCCGGTTATCGCGAGCGTTCCGACCGCGAGAGCGATCACGAGATGCGCGGCCGCACTCGCCGAGTGGAACATCCTCGGGTTCACGCGCACGGAGGGATTGGCGTTCGACATGGCGCTCCTTTCACAACACTGTGATGCCGATCGTAGGGCGGACGGGACTTGAACCCGTGACCGATGGATTATGGGTCGCGCCTGTCACCCGGATCGACTCTATCCGCGAACACCGAACCGCCGTCGGAATCTGAGCCCCGAAGTGGGCAGCGCGCGACACCTTCGACTTGTGGCACAGTCGGGGATGAAACCTCAGATTCCCACCCCGACGACGTGGACGCGTCCGATCGAACAGTTCCTCGCGAACCTCACCCGAGGCGGTGCGCCGCGGCCGACGCGCACACTCCGCAGCTACCACCTACGACGCTTCGCCGCCGACAGCCAAACCGACCCGTGGGCCGTCACCACGCTCGACCTCACCGACCACATCGACGCACACGAATGGTCAGCCTCGACCGTGAAGACCTTCCGATCCACCATGCGCGAGTTCTACCGCTGGGCGATCCTCCACGACCTCGCCGACCGCAACCCTGCGGATCGACTCCCCCGCGTCCGCGTGCCCGCAGGCAGTCCGCGCCCTGCCCCGGAGGAAGCCCTCAGCGCCGCCCTGACGGACGCAGACGATCGGACACGCCTCATGATCCAGCTCGCCGCCTACGCCGGTCTCAGGTGCCGCGAGATAGCGCTCGTGCACTCGGACGACGTGACCCGCGACCTGCTCGGCTGGGCACTCCGCGTACACGGCAAGGGAGACCGCTCGAGGTGCGTCCCGATCAGCGACGACCTCGCCCGCACCATCCTCGCCGCAGACGGGTGGCTGTTCCCCGGCAACCTCGACGGCCACCTGTCGGCAGCCTACGTTTCGAAGCTAATCGCCCGAGTTCTGCCCGGCGCGAGCGCGCACCAGCTCCGGCACCGCTTCGCGACCCGCGCCTATCAGCTCGGCGGTCGCGATATTCGCGCCGTGCAGGAGTTGCTAGGGCACGCGAGTGTGGCGACGACCCAGATATATACAGGCGTCGAGTCGGAGGCGGTAAGGCGGGCGGCTCTCGCGGCGGCATAGTCCCCGCGCTACTGTTGCAGGATGCGCCGAGCTATTTTCGCCCTTGCCCTCCTTCCGCTGTTCTCGGGTTGCGTCGCGATCTCGAACGATCCGGAAGTCACACCCCCGCGAGAGACCTCAGAGCGGGAGACAACTGGAGCCGTCGAGTGCCTAACGGTCACCGAAGCGAGCATCGCTGGTCTGCAGTGGGGAGTCGACGCTCGGCAGGATGGACTCACCATCGAAGATGCGTCAGCGATCGTGAACCCCGCCACCGACACCGATTCGTGGTTCGTCGCTGGCCTCATGACCGGCCCAGGATTCGGTGATGGAGAAATTGGCGTGTGGTACACGATGCAAGACCCCACGACCGCAGAGGGTGACTCGATCGCGTTCGTGTCCGTCGACGGAATCGCGAGCGAGTTCAGCGTCTACGCCCAGCCAGACGGTTTCAACGCAGCCCTGGACGGGGTCGATGAGGTGCGCGACTGTCTTGGCTGACATTGATGTGCTCGACTTCGTCGCCGACCCGAACTGCCCCGAATGTCTGGAACGCATGACTGTGGTGGTGGGCGGATGGTGGTGTGCGTCGTGTCGCGTCGCCATCCGTCCTGGGAACGACGAAAAGGCCCCGAGCTCTCACCCGTAGGTGAGGCTCGGGGCCTTCGTGTCGTCAGCTGACTTCGGTCTTTGCTATGTGATGAACTCAGCCTCAGCCGCATAGTGGACACCCACCATGTCGCCGATAGCACCGTTCGCGTCGCCCGTGGCCGTAACCACCGCGCCCATGTCGAGCAGGCCCGTAGTGGCGGGTGACGTTTGAATCGCGGGAGTTGTTCCGTTGATTCGATACGGGGCCGACCCTGCCGCAACTGGCGCGAAGAGGGTGATCGTCGGCGTTCGCTGCATTCTCACCGGGAACCTGATTTGAATGACCGCCGCCAGTGCAGTCGCCGCCGCCCTACCGATCACTCCGACCTCACCGTTGCCACCTGTCGCAACCGCGACACCACCGGTAGGCACAACTGACAGCGGGAACGACTTGCAGAAGAACCGTTGACACCGCAACAGGGTTTCCGCAATCGGCGGTTCCCGATACTCCACGATCTCGAGTCCCTGCGTGAGCTGGAACTCGGCAATCGACAGGTTGTCCGTCGCACCACCCGTCGCGTCCGCGAAGAGAACGACCACGAGGTTGCGAGCGTTGGTGGGAACGGTGAACACTCCCGAGACGCGCTTCCACGCGAGGGTCGAGGTGAAGTTCACGAAGTTGCCGACGACGGTGCCGTTCTCCGGTGTGGGGGAGGCGTCCGGCGCAATCGGCGACAGGTTCGTGCCCCATGCAGGGTCAGTTCCAGTGACCGTAGAGAACGCGCTCAGGAACGGCGACGGCATCGTATCGACCGTGCCCGCGGAGGTGAGTTGCAGCAGGCCAAGCTTGAGGGTCTGAGCCTCAGCCCCAACCTTCTGAGCGGTCTTGACCGACACTCGCACTTTCTGGCCCCGCAGATGCGCCATCTCAGAGTTGATGATCACCTGAGACAGCAGCACCTTCTTGCCCGCGCTCGCGGAAATGATCGACCCGTAGAACCGACAGGTCAATCCCAGCTCGGGGGCGCCTCCGGTATCGATCTGCGCCCAGTTCAAGTTCGACGCCACCGAGGAGTTGACCGCCCACCGGTCGGCAACCTGACCGGCCCGAGTCGTCGCCGAAAGTCCAGCGATAGCCGTCGAAGCAACCGCCGTGCGTTGCTGAACGGAGAAGCCACCATTGGTGATGATGTTGCGGTCTTGCAGACCATCGTTCACAAGGACGTTGATGACGCCATTGTCGTCAATGGTTTTCAGCTTCCGATCCGCAGTGTCAACGTAAACATTCACCTTGTCTGCTGCGGGTGTTGATGGGGTTGCAGTTCGCGTCAAAGTCAAACGGCTCATGATGCTCCTTCTCTAGCCGACGTGCAGTTCTGAGTTGAGGCCGATCTCGTACGACAACCCGTTGCCGATTTCCAAGAACCCGGGAATGTAGCTCGAGTAGCCGGGCTCGATCGTTGTTGCGGCGATGGTCACGTTGCGAACTCGTACGTTGTCGGGGATGGTGCCTGCGGGCCCGATCAATGAAGCGAGCCACGCCGCTTCTGTGCCCACGAAGCCGTTCGCCACTGCAACCTGGTAGGCGCTCGCGCCGTCGGCCCCATCGGAGCCGTCGCCGCCATCTGTGCCATCCGTGCCGTCGGCACCGCGCAAAGAGGTCAACCATGCGGCTTCGGTGCCGACGAATCCGTTCGCCACTGCGATCGCGTACGCACTCGCACCAGCCGGACCCGGCACGGTCGAGTCGGCACCGTCGGTTCCGTCTTGGCCGACCAATGACGCTAGCCACGCGCTCTGAGAGCCCACGAAGCCATTGGCAACGGCAACCTCATAGGCACTCGCCCCGTCGTCTCCGTCGCCACCGGCAGATCCGACGAGAGAGGCCAACCAGGCAGCCTGATTCCCAACGAAGCCGTTCGCGACGGCCACCTCGTAAGCGCTGGAACCGTCCTGCCCGTCAGTGCCGTCATCACCTGCCTGGCCGACGAGAGACGCAAGCCATTGAGATTGGGTGCCCACGAAGCCATTTGCAACCGCGATGGCATAGGCGCTCGCGCCCGGGTCGCCCTGCAGTCCCGGCACGCCCGAGAACTCCACCCGACGACCCCGCACAGGGTTCGTGACCGTCACCGTTCGCTTCACGGTCGACGGGTTCACCGCAACCCGACGGACGATCGTCACGTCAGCCACGAGTCACGTCCAACGTCAACACAGTGTGCTCTTTCCAGAACGTGCGGACTTGAGCGCCGTTGGTGCCCTGCACGTCATAGACGCCGTTCGTTTGCATAGTCGCCGTTTGCGCACTTGTCATCGTCAACACCACGACTCCTGTAGCCAGGGAAGTCGCATTGACCGAGAACGCAATGACGCGGGAGTCGACCTCGTTTGGCCGCCACTGAGCAGCGAACGTCCACCCGGTCAAGTTGGTTGGCTGACGAGCACCATCGGGCAGCAACGGGTCGACCGGTTCGTCGAACTCGAGCTGCACCGTTAACGTGTCGCCCGCCGTGACAGGCAGGAAGTCTTCGTCAGCCATCACAGGCCCTTCAGTCAGCGCCCATCAGGGCTATTGGCACGATTCGCACTGCAACAGATCCATCGGGTCTGTCGGGACTAGGTACTCGTCGTCGGGGTCGATCACGCGCGCGGAAGAGTGCCGAGGCCGTCGTTGTACGGATCGGCAGGTTCTGTGGTCGGCACGCGGAACGCGACCGAGGTCAGCACAGACACGAGGCCCGCGAGGCCCGCGATCGAGCCGACCTCAACCCACTCGACCTGCATCAGGCCAGTCACGCCAGCGGTCAGAGTGGCGATCGCCGCTTGCGCGACAGTTGCCACAGCACGGTCGAACGTGTCGACCCAGAACTTCTTTGATGCGAACTTGCTCATGGTGACCTCCTCAGGTCTTCGGTTTGTCGTTGTCTGCCGCACGGGTGCGGGGTTTACGTGGTGTGCTCGCCGTGCTGGTCGCGGGCCGCTGTTCCACCTGCGAAGGACGTCTGCCCAAGTGCTCGTCGAAGCGTCGCTCGAGACCGTCGACTTTCTTGGCCGTCTCGTTCACGACGTCACGCATTGAGCTGCCGCCGTTGGGTTGCACTTCCTTCTTGATGTCCTTCACCGTTTCGACCATCGCCGGGAGTTGCACGAGGGCGTTGACGACGGTGACGAAGTTCGAGATCAGCGGCCACGACTTGTAGACGATGCCGAAGCCGATGATCGCGAGGATGATCATCAAGGCGGTGGGCCCGTAGTCCTCGAGGATGTTCTGCAGTTGTTCCCAGGTCATCTAGTGCCCCCTCCTGAGGCGAGAAGGGGTCAGTCTCGAATGATGGCGGCACGAGTCTTGGCAGGCACCTCGGCGATCGCCTCAAGCACGCGCGAATCGTCACCTGCTACACCGGGGCGGATCGTGGACGCCTTCTTCGCGTCCTCCCACTGGTCATAGGTGAGGTTCAGGGCAGGCTGATTTCCCAACCGCACCGACAACGGATCGGCCAAAGTTTGATCTTCGGTCTCCCACCAGTAGCCAGACCCGGAGACCGCCCAGTAAGACTTCCCCTTCGGCCCGTACCGTCCGTTGCCGTCGTTGATGGTCAGCAAAAGCATGTCAATGTCCTCTGTCTCTTGTTCGGGTTCGGGTAACGCCTCGATGATCGGATAGTCGCGCCAGTTGGGAAGCTGCCAGTGCCAAGCCTCCGCGTAGTCGCGTTGCAATCCGACCGCGACGCACGCGCGTTGCATGGCCGCAGACGTGTCGGCTAGGTCAGCGGCGACACCACGCATGTGGGTGCGATTCCCCGTGTCAGGGTTCGATGCAGGGTTGCCCTTGCCTGCACGCCAGCGGTCGTATAGCTCCTTCTGCACTGCGTGGGACCGCCACGCTGAGAGTGAGGCATACAGTTTGGGCGTGCGCCCCGTGTTCGCTTTGATCTGTTCGAGCTTCGCTAGAAGATCAACATGGAGCATCAACTCGGGTTGCCAGGGAACTGGAACCAGCACTATTCCGGCCTCAGCCACTCGGCGTAGAAGCTCCCCAACGATGCACTCAAGGCGGGCGTGCCTGAGTTCGCGATCGCGTACAACCGCAACACGTCCGATGCCGCCAAACGTAATTCAGCAGAAGCCGAAACCGACGCGACACCCTGCGCTACAGCCGCCGACGCAATCACACGAAAGTCGGTGAAGTCTGGCGAGCTGTCATTCACCGTGACGCCTGCCAGGTAGGGAATCGCGGCCGCACTCGCCAACGAATATCCGACCCGGTAAACACCCGTCACTGGAATGGTGATGCCGTTCGAGTACGCGGCGAACCCGCGATTCTGTGCCGCAGGCGTAGTCGTCAGCCAGTTCGCGTTGGCCGACAAGTCCACGTAACCAGGGCTCAAACCCGGCGTGTTCGACGCGCGCGTGACTCGAATGTTGATTCCGCCCGAATACGCCGGAACCCACGCCGACTCGACACGTTGGTAGGTGATCCCGTCCGCCAGAACGCGACACAAGAGCCCCGCCATCGGCGAGCTGATCGCGTCACGCTCAGCCGTCGTACGCCGCACCAACACGCCACCATCAACAGTTGTGAACGGGGCAGTCTGCGTGATCGTCACACCGACACCGTTTGTCGCAGTCGCACCCGCAGCAACCGTGATGCGGGCGAGCTCGATCGCACCCGGGAAAGCCGCCAACGACGGAGCAACCGGCGACACCGCGGCCGCGCCCTGCACGACACCAATCACCGGGTTCGAGTCGCCGCCGTCGAGCGAGAACTCCCGCTGCCACACGTACACGACATCGATGCGCGAGTTCGACCCGGGCGCCGCAGTCGTCACCACATTCACGACACCGTCGTTCGTCAACAGCACCGCACCCGCAGCACCACCACGCGTCGTCGCCGCAGTGAACGCGACAACGTCGTAGCTCATGTTCGCCTTGCCGAGCACAATGTTCGCGACACCGTCGTAGAACAGACCCGGACGAATCAGGTTCGACCCCGCCCCGACCTTCGCGATCAGGCCTGCCTGCGCAAGCTTGTGATCGAGGGGCGTGACAACACCCGCACCGTTCCCAGTCGTCCCCAACCCTTTGGTAGCTGCCATTTTCGACACCTTTCGTTTAAACTGAACCCGAGGAGTCGTTGACTCTTAGGAGGTCGACATGAACAAGACAGTCATCGCCGCTCTTGCGGCTGGCGCTCTGGTTATCGCGGGCGGCATCGGGTTCACCGCAGCCACCGCCGCCAACGCGCCCGAGATTGAGCGCGCCTACGCTGTGCAAGCAGACGTGGAGAAGGTCGCGAGCTTCGTTGAGCCGATCGCTGAGCCGACCCCAGAGCCGACCATCGAACCGGCCCCCGAAGTCGTGACCGAAGAGCCCGCAGCCGAACCCGCAGGCCCCGCACCCATACGCTGCCCTGCCGGCAGCTACGCCAACTCGAACGACGGCGTCAACGACACGTCGTGCTGGCCCGACGTGTGCGCGACAGTAACCACGTTCCCTGACCCGGCATACCCGGAGTGTGACGTCGCTTTCAGGCCGTAGCGGCCTTGTAGGCGGCCTGCCCCAACACGAGTGAGCAGATCGCGCCGAACGTCGCGTAATCGATACCAGCCGGTTCGCCTTCGTCGTCACGGAACACGAACGCGCCCAAACCCGCGTCGACGAGATCTTCTGCGATAAGGCCAACCTCGAGCGGCACCTCGTACTGAGGGTCGTACTGGGGGTTCTCCGGGTTGTCACGAATGTCGGCTTGCGCACGGTACTCGAACACCTTCGGCGCGATCGCCATGAACTGCTCAGGCGTGAGCGCTGCGTCCTCGATGCCCTGCTTCAGCTTCCGCGTCGACGGCGCATACCCGGCCGCCCCTGACACGTGCCACCACGCGCCACGGCGAGCCCCAGAGAGCGTCGTCACGTCGAGGTTGTAGGCGCCCACTGAAGTGATGCCAGCGTCAGCCTGCACTGTGCCTGTGGTCGTCACAGGCCCTTCCCACGTCACGCCGGACGCGGCGAGCGCGTTGACTGTTTCGACGAGGTCTTCGACGAGTGTGCGGATTTGCGCGACAGCCTGAGCGGTCTGCGTGCCCGTCGGCCGCTCCAACTCCGCAAGCCGCCGTTCGACCTCACGCAACCGCTCTCGCAACACCGCAAAGTCGCCCACAGGAGGCGAAACATAACCACCGGCCATCACGCCACCTCGGGCTGAAACTTCAACGACACTTCCCGACCCACCGCATCACCCGAACGCGACAAAATCCGCATCCGAAGAGGCGGATCAATCGGCCCGTGATACAAGTCATCGATCACGCGCACACGCGCGAAGTCACCCACCGAATAGCCCGACAGCAGCGGCTGATCTGACGTGCGGTGCGAGAACGCCCACGTCTCCGTCGGCGACATCGTCTGCATCGCCAACTCCGCCGCGAACTCATCCAACGTGGCCTGCTCGGTCACCGTCGACCTCGACGAATCCACCGCCTCGAGCACCGGGTAGCCCTGGTCGATCAGCTGCGGATTCTCCGCCAACGACACCAACGCCTGATCCGACGCGCGCCCACCAGTCGTGTACACGTTCGTGGCCACACTGCGGCCCGCGACCGACGTTGACAGATTCGTCACCGGCGACTTCGGCGAACCAACCGTGAACACCGGCTCGAGCGGCGAGGACAGCAGAGGCTGAGTCGGCGTGCCGATCAGCATCACCCACTCAACACCCAAACTGTCAGCCGTCAACCGTGGCTGGAACCGAATGTCAGGGCCACCCTCAAGGCGAGTCAGATCCCGCAGCGCCTCACCGACGACAATCAGGTCAGCACCGCGATACGTGCGCGAGCTCGTGCCTGCGATGTCAGCCGGCAGAATCACCGGCACGTCCCCGCCCGTCCACGCCTGAGCCTGCGCGACGAGCGCGCGCGCCATGCCCTGCAACGATTTGCGCGTGTCAGTCGGCCACACATCTTCCGGGTCGACCGACACAGCCGTGTAGCGCGTGTTCGTCGTCGGATCAGTCGGCAAACGACCTGCGAGCACCGGCAGCACGCGACGGTAGTCGAAGTACGACCACATGCCCGCGGCAGTCATCGTCAACAAGCCTGTGTCGGCCTGGTAGTCGTGCAACCAGATCGGCCCAGCCTGCAACACCAAATCGCCATCCAGAGCCGCCAGGAACGCCTTCCCGGGCTTCGCAGACTCCTTCAACCCGAGACGCTGCACGACCGGGTCACGGAGTGACACCGTGCACGACACGTCACCAGGAGCATTGAGCACGTCGGACCACGGGCCGCTCAAGGCGGGCAACGTCTGAATGCGGCGCCCAGTTCTCAGGTCGCCGATGATGTACGTGGTCACCAGAATCCGTCCGCGATCGTCATCGTCATCGAGGGAGTGCCTGTCACAGTTCCCAAGCCGTTGAACTGCACGTCGTATTGAGCGCCAGGCGGCACAGAGAAGAACTCGCCCCGCGTCAGGTACGTCGACCCGTCAGAGACGCCGTCGACGACCACCGCCCCAGTCGAGAAGTCGACCTCCACCCAGCTGCCGAGCGGCACCACGCGGTCGTAACGCACCGTCTGGCCCGTGTCGAGCCGCTGAGCGAAGAATCCCGCCGACAAGCCGCCGTCGATGCGCAGCCGCGGCCACACCTCAGCGGTGCCGGCGTTCGAGAGCTGCACGCGGCCCAGGTTGCCGTTTGCCCCATAGTCGAGTGCGCCAGCAGGGTTGAACAGGTTGTACGTGAGCCCGCCACCCGCCGTCGGCAGACCAGTCACCAAATCGCGTTCCGGTCCGTAGCGGACAGCGTCAGGCGCCACAAGCGACAGCACGAAGTCGGCAGTTTGATCGTCAAGGATCGTGACGGACGCTCCACTGCCGACAAGTCGAACCATCGCGGAGCGAACTTCCGCACCGCGGGAGACCGTCAGCTTCTTCATCGACCCATCGGTCAGAATCGCCGACAAGCGTTCGCAGTCCGACAGCAAACCTTCAGGCGTGCTCATGACCGACCCTGAGAACGTGATCGGTCGCGCAGCACGGTAGAAACGCGTGTCGCCGAACGCCCCATTGCTTGCCGGTCGCTCCTGAACAGGAGTCTTCACCGGGGCGCCAGAAAACCACCCATCAGGCGGCTCGACCGTGTACAGACTGTCCGAGGTCGTGAACGTGACGCCATCCAACGTTGCGACGATGTCCATCACGACCCCCTCAAGCGAGCTTCGAGCTGTTGAAGCACAAGCTCAGCGACGACAGCGGGCTCGAGCGTGTTCACCTCAAGCGAGATAGACCGTTGCGGCGCAGCAGATGCCGCACCGCCGGCCAACCCACCGGCCCCGTACACATCCGTCAAGCCAAGGCCAGAACCGGCCCCTGCAACGCCCAACCGAACATCGACGGGACGCAAGCTGGACTCAAACGCGTCCATGATCGCCGAACCCGACTTCAGCAGCGCAGTCCATCCGCTACCCGAGAAGGGGCCACGCTCCGCAGGGGAGTTGGGGAAGAAGCCTGCAACGAAATCCATGATTCCGCCAACAGCGTTGCCCACGGCTGAGAGCATCGACCGCACGCCGTCGATAAAGCCTTGAATTACGGCGCGACCTGAGTTGTACAGAGTACGCCCGAGATCCCCGAGTGCTTCAACGGCGCGTTGAGGAAGGCCCCCGATGAAGGCGACTGCCTCGCCGATGTTCTTGCGGACATTGAATACGAAAACGCCGAAAGCAGCACCCGCGCCCGCCGCAAAGTCGAAGAGACCTGTCATCAAGTCAGCGATACTGCCCTCAGCATCGGCGATGTTGTCTCGAAGCTCATGGATCGTCGTGTTGCCTTCGAGTATGTCGAAGAACCCCGTCACCATGCCGGTCAGTGTGGCCTGGTTGTACGCCCAGTCGGCGATCAACGGGGCGATGATCTTGAGCATCTCGATTGTCGGGGGGAGCGCCTCAACAGCCATCGTGACAAGTGACGGGATCAGGGGCGCCAGCGCGGCGACCAAGTCCTTGATCGCCGGCACCGATTCGGCCAGCGCACCCGCAAGGATCGGGCCGACCTCATCGATCACTTCGCCAAGGATCGGCACAAGCTCTTCGTTTGCGAGGTTGATTAGTTCCGTCAGCGATGGCAGGAGCGCTGTGCCAAGTCGCGCCTGGGCGTCCTCGAACGACGCCGCGAGAATGCGCTGCTGGTTCGCCAACTCGCCGGACGTGTTCGCGAAGTCGCCCTCGGTCTTCGAGGTCTCCTGCAGCAGCAGTTGATACCGGGCCTGCTGCTTCTGCGCCTCGGTAAGAGGAGCGCCAGATGCCGCGATGCCGTTCGCGTAAGCGAACGCTTCAACAGCGGCCGCCGACAAGTCAACGCCGAACCGACGCAACGGCTCCGTCTCACCGGCAAGGCCCGACTGAAACAGGGTGAGAGCTTCTGCAACTTCCAGGTTGTACACCGACGCGAAGTCGGCACCACGAGTTGTGAGCTCCTCGATAAAGCCTGCAGCGTCGCCGCCCTGCCCGACGATCGCGTCAGCGAACCCGGAGAAACGCACCGCAAGGGCGTTGAACTCCCGATTCGAAATACCGAGGCTTGTCGCTGAACGCTCTCCGAGGTTTTGCACGCCTTCCGAGGCGTCGCCGAAAGAAACGTTCAGTGCGTTGATCGACTCGTTCAAGTCCGACGCGACGCCGACGGACGCGGCGACTTGATCGATCCCGATCCTGACGGCATCACCAATCAGATTGCCGATGCCGAGGGCGGCGATCGCCGCCGCAATCGGAACCGCGAACTTCCCGACACCGGCAACGAGAGAGCCTCCCATCGCCGCCGAACCTCTGTCGCCCGCCACGCCAAGGTTGTGGACAATGCCACGTTCGGCTTCGGTCGCAAATCGCGAGAAGTCGGGAAGGATCTCGACCCATGCTTCGTTCATGGCATCAGACACGACGGACTCCCCCTGCAGTGGCGACGCCGCGAGGGAGGAGCGCGACTAAGACTTGAACTTGTGCGGACGAAGAATCCGCAATGCTTCTTCAGCAGTGCGCCGCTTCACCGATCGACGCTTAGCGGCCGACCAGGGGCGTGGAACAGGTTTGAACTTGCCCTTCTCCGACCAACGCATGAGGAGAACTTCGATCAGATCGATCGTGTACATCGCTTCACGCGAGATCGGATGCGACCAACCAGCGGCGGCCGCGTGAAGCCGCGACCTCGGGTCTTGCAGTAGCGCGCTGAACAGGGAGAGCAGTTCCGGGGCTCGCACATCCCACGCCGACACGGAGAAGAACTCGCGAAAGTCCGCGACCGCTTCATTCCGGTGTTCTGCGATCAGGAAGGCGAGCCCGAGGATTCCCCCAGCGACTCGAACTTGCCGACGCCCTGCGACGCGATCCACTCTTTGAACAGCCGCGTGGATTGCACGATCGACAGAGAGTCGACGGCAGCCTGAGCGGGCTTCTGCCGCGTCAGTCGCGCCCAGAACGGCGCACGGTATGCGCGAGCACGGGACGCCAAGAAGTCGCGAAACGCGACCGCCTGCTCCATGCCCTGCATCGCGCCGAACTCGGACAGGGTCGCGATGTCCGCAAAGTCGAGCGGCGGCATGTAGTAGCGGCCGCCGTCGACGGTGAAGTCATGACGGGATTCGCTGGTGGAGAAATCTTGCATGGGAGGTTCCTTTCAGGAAGTCGGGAGGATGGGAGGTGAAGCAGTGCGCCCGGCCCTCCCGAACCGGGCGCACCACACTTGTTACGCAGCGCGTGTGTAGGCGCGCGCCGCCGACGCACCCGCAGGGGTGGTCACGACAACGTTCACCGTCCCCGCGCCGTCGCTGGGGAGCGTGGCGTAGATCGTCGTCGAGTCGACAACGTCGAACTCGGTCATGTTGATCGAGTCGATAGTCACCGCCGTGGCGCCCGTGAACGACGTTCCGGTGATGATCACCATGTCCGCCGTGCCAGCCGGGTTCGCTCCAACAGCCGTGACACCCGTGATCACAGGAGCGGGAGCGGCACCCTCGAACTTCGAGAAGAAGATCTTCGTGTACCCGCCCAAATCGGCGTCGTACTCCGCCTCAACCGTGATCGGCCAGCCAAGCCCGCCACCAGCGAGAGCGACCTGATCGCCCACCTCGACCACACGAGCGGACGGCGCGTACTCACGGATGACATCATCCGCGTCAGACTCCGTGTCGATCATGTCGAGGTCGAATGCGATCAGCGGCCACTCGCGTGACGGGTCGGTCACGATGGAACCTGCGGTGAGCTCGAGGCCGTGGAACAGTTCGATGTTCGCCTCGTTCGTCTGAATGAGGGTGAACTGGAAACGCACTGCCGCTTCGGTCGTGATCGTGCGCAGCTTCTTCCGGTTCTGCCAAGCACGGCGAACCGTGCGCGAAACCGGCTGCGAGCGCGTAACGCCCGCGTCAGAAGTGAGGCCGTGGTCAGTCCACGTGCCGCCGAGAGCACCCGACGCATCCACGGGAGCCGCGGCAGTGCCGTGAACTCCCGATGCGACAATGCCATCGATCGCGATGAACTCCTGCTCGCTGTTTTGAGACATGCTGTTCTCTCCTTGAGGGTCAAGCCCCAAGAGGGGCATTCACCTGGCGGGAGGACCAGGACGGGTTAGGACGCGTCTACGCCCTTGATGGCGGCCGCGAAACTGCAGTAGTAGTGGGACAGCAGCTTGTCGCCAAAGGTGACTTTCGGGTCGTCATCAATCTCGATCGGCCCAAAGTGTTGCGATGTGGACTTGAACCGCCACACGCCCGGCAATCGCTTCGATGAAGCCATCACGTCACGTGCAATATTGGAAGCGTCCACATCGGAGTCTGCCCAGATGTTCACCCCGAACCGGTTGACCTTCATGCCGCCCGTTTCGGGCCCAGAGTCGTCGCGGATGGAGATGAATCGGCGCGGCATAACCTCGGGACGCTTGGGCGCGATCTGAAGGTCAGCCCACGAAGCAAGTTCAGTGCGGAAGTGGGCGGCGAGTTGGCCTGTCGCGATCGGAAACCGCACGATGGGGATCAGCATCACAAGCCCGCCTTCCCCAGCGCTCGAGCGAGCGTGCCACGCTTGGCTTCCACTCGTTGGCCGATCACCGGAGCGGCACCAACCTGAAAAGTGACTCGATCGGTGAGAAACATGCGGATGCGCAGACCGCTGACATACGTTTCGTTTGGGTCGTCGCTAGCGGCATCGAGAACGGCTTCCGCGAAAGGGCGGAGCTGCTCCTCGAGCCTGCGGGACTTCATCACGTTGCGGATGGCCTTGTAGGTTCGCGCGCCGCCCTTGATGGTGACTCGTGCCATCAGGAACCTCGTTTCACCATGAACTCCACGCCGCGACCTGTACCGTCAGATCCGCGATTCCACTGGCCGACTTCGCCTTCAACCTGCCAACCAGGAACCCCGCGAATCGTGAGTCGATCGGCAGAGGAAAGCACAAGCCCTGAAGGGCCAAAGACTCGGTATCCAGTGATAACTCGAGCGCCTGCAGCTTCCTCCGACTCGTCAGCGAGGATTGGAGCGCAGGGGGCGAGCGTGGTGAACGTCGATGTCGTGGGCGCCGCGAGGATCGGGTTGCCGGCCTCGTCGAATGTTGGCGGGACTGCAGGAGCCGACGGGGAAGTTACGGTGACCTTTTCGCCCTTCACAGCGACCCCAGGAAGGGGTGCGCGTCAGGAATTGGGCCTGCGGAGAGCAGGATTGACCCATAGGTCTTGACTCGGAATGAATCGGCGATGGCATTGTCGTCGGGCGATAGGCGTGTTTCGCCACCCTGAGCCCACGTCGCGTAGGTCGACTGCTCCGTGAACGGGCCGGTCGTCTCTGAATGCTGAGTGGCGCCCGTGACCGCATTGCGGTCGATGAGAAGAACTTTCCGTGCGACGTCGGCGATCGTCAGCCGGACAAGATCGGGCACGTCGCCGCCGTGCGTGTAGGCCACACGCACCATCGCGCCCGCATGCATCCCGTGCAGCGTCAGTCGAGACTGGAACAAGTCGTAGGCGATCGCCGCGCCCCCCGCAACGTCCTGCGTGACCGACTGAACGGACACAACAGGACGTTGCGGAAGGTCGACGTAGTTCGCGGTCATTTTCAACCGCACAAGCGAAGTGCCCGAAGTGAACTCCTGCCCCGACCGGCGTCGGAACAACTCCGACGCCTTATCGAGGATTCCATTCACACGTGCCGCCTCTTCAGAGGTCAGGCCACGGCCCAGCAAAGCAACAACATCCACACGGGATGCCAACTGAACTACAGCCATGACCTGACCTCTTCCGACTTGGAGTTAGACCGCAGCGATCGAGCCGCCGCCGGTGACGGAGCTCGTGACCGACACGATGACGGCCGCGGGGAACACCACCGTCTTGTCGGTGGTTCCCGACACGGTGACGCTGGCAACGCCAGCAAGCGCCTCGAGGGCAGTCTTGATCTGAGCGTTGGTGGCGTTGAACGCGATGGCTGCAGTCGTCTCGCCGTCGACCGTGATGGTGTACGTGCCACCAGACACAGTGCCAGTCGAGTCGAGCACCCACGACGTCTTCGCCGAGCTCGAGCCGAACGTGACCCGCACCGCGCGGAAGAAGTCCATCTGAGGCAGACCATCGCCGCCGATGATGATCTTCCCGTCGACGTCCGTCTCCGGGTCAAGCACGAGCGCCGCGCCGACGAACGACTCGACGATTGTGCGGTCCTTCGCGGCCGCACTGTCGTAGTCGAAGATCTGCGTGATGGCCATGCCGTTCGCCGCGATCGACGAACCCGAAACTGCGCCGCGAGGCACAACCGGGGCGACGTTCGCGATGGCGACAGCAGTCTCGTGCACGAAGTACGAAACCTCCGGGGCGAGCGCCGGCACCTCGACGACGATGAAGCCGCCCAGCTTGCCCACAACACCGTCACGGAGCGCCTCCGACATGCCCGAGGTGTCCACTGCAAGCAGACGCGGGTGGCCGGCGATGTTCTCCGAGATGGTCGAGCCGACGAGCCAGTAGATGCCAGTCGTCGGAACCTTGTTGTCGACGAACAGCTTGCGCGCACGCAGGGCGACCGTGGCCGGGTCGTGGTTGTAGGCCGTGGCCGGAGTCGTCGGGGTGAAGTTGACTTCGAGCACGAAGTCCGCAGCGCCGAGCGCGCCGACGATCACTTCCTCGTAGAACTCGATCATTGACTGAACCTGGGGCGCCTGGATGTCGCGGACGAACTCGACCTCGTCAAGCGTTGCCTCTTCCGGCGACAGGTGGACTGCGCTGTAGGGGAACTTGTCCAGGCGAACCTGGATCTTCGACTGGGTGAGGTCGTCGACGATGATGGCGTTCGCCGAGCGCCATCCCTTGTCGCGGGCGCGAAGCAGCGGGGGGCGCTTGACGTTGACGATGTCACCTGCGGCACCGCGGAAGTCCGCGATTCCGTAACGGTTGACGAACAGCGTCGGCAGCTTCACCTGACGGCGCAGGAGCGCCAAGGCAGTGCCGGCGAACTTCGTCGACTTCTCGAAAATGTTGGGCATGCGAGTGTCTCTTTTCTGGTTCGATTCGGCTCACCCGCACCGGGTGAGTGGGTTACCGCTTCGTCGCCGCCGCGACGATGTCATCGGGCGACATGTCGCCCTCGCCGATCTTGTTGCCCGTGGAGCCCTGACCGTCTGCAGAGGGTGCGGGGTCCACCTTGGGCAAGAGCGCGATGATGTCGTCCGCGTGAGCCTCAAGCTCTTCGCGTGTGGCACCTCGGAGCGCCGATGCGGGGATCGGCGTCGCCAGTCCCTTGCTCTTCTCCGTCGCAACGTCCGAGGCGAGCTTTGCGGCTGCTTCGGTCGCTTCACGGTCGGCGAGCTTCTTCTCGGCGGCTTCGGCTCGCGCCAGAAGCTTCTCCTGCTCGGTCTTGTTGGCCTCTTCGAGAGCGTCGAACTTCTCTGCCTTTTCGGCGTTCGAAGTCGCACGCTCCTCGTTTTTGCGTGAGAGGCCCTTCCACTTCTCGACTTCCGCAAGTGCGGCGGCGAGCTGAGCGGCCAAGTCCTTTTCGGACCCGGAACCCTCGCCAGGAGCACCCTCGGGTGCTCCCTCGATGAAGCGAAGTCGCGGCTTGAAGCCCTGGATGGGGTGCGCCGCGAAGTGATCGGTTTTGAACATGGTTTCCCCGTTTCGGGTATAGGTAAGCCGCCCGTTTCGGGTGGCTCTGTCCCGCGGGAGCGGGAAGCTTTACAGGACGGCCGCGCGGCCGAGGTCGGCAGGGCCGGTGAAGGTTTCACCACGCCACCCGAGGGTGGGCCCGAGCTCGCCGTGCAGGTTCGTGACGACAAGGTCGCGATAGTCGGGAGCGCGTCCGCTTCGATCAACAGACCCGGTGACGCGTTCGACCTCGTTGTGAATGAGCTCGAGCGTGGGCGAGTCGATGACCTGCCCCGGGTCTGACGGGGCAAACAACACTGCGACGCCGCAGTCACAGCCCGGGTGAATCGGAAGCAGGTCGCCGCGACGGTATCGCTGTGTTGACGCGATCGCGCACAAGGCACAGTTCTCGGAACCGCTCAACACGCGGCGGAAAAACTCGAACCCAGAGCGACTGATTCCCGCGGCCGCCGCCCGGTTCTTCGCCTGCTGAATGTCGGTCGAAGTGATCGACACCAACCGGCTCAGGCCCTGCTGTACTGCTTGCGAGTACGGCACACCGCGCCCGAGAGCCGTGTACGCAGTCACTGCTGGGCGGCGGTACACCTCCACCGCAGGCACGCCCCGATAGTTCACGATCTCTTCCAGGTTCAACCCGGCAGACCACTCCACGCCAGCGAAAGCGGCCACACGAGAGATGTACGCATCCGTCAGTTGTGCGACCTGACGTTGCCCAGACTGAACCGCCGGCACAAGCCGCGACACGATCCGTTCGACATCCTCATCGCGAAGCGAGGTAGACCCCAGCCACAAACGCCGCGCATACTCCACCACGCGACCGCGAATAGCCGCTGTCGCCGCCTGGTAGCCGACGATCAG
This sequence comes from Gulosibacter massiliensis, assembly GCA_943369205.1. GTDB lineage: Bacteria > Actinomycetota > Actinomycetes > Actinomycetales > Microbacteriaceae > Microcella > Microcella massiliensis_A. Next base: position 52,967 of record CALRMP020000001.1, read on the forward strand.
CTGATCAGGCTCCACCCGTCGCACCCATCAGGGTGAACTGCTGCAGTTGCTCTGCCGCGAGGTCATCTTCATTCTGTCGAATCTCGTCCGGCGACATGCCCATGATGTTCTGCGCAATCCAACGCGACGAGTAGCCTGCTGACTTCGCCGCAACAGCAGCGGCAGTCTTCTCGGAGAACGAAACATGCTCCGGTGGCTCCCACAGCACATCAACGGTCGAACCGTCGTCAAGACCGAGAATGCGAAGCGCCTGCAGGAGTGCGGCGGCCATCGGTGGGGTCGCTCGAGCGATGCGGTTCTTGGCCCGCTGAATCTCTCCCTTGTGCGCGTTCGCGGCGCCCGTGGCGGACTGGTTCTCCCCATCGGGAATGAGCACATCGAGGGGAAGTTGCATGACCGCGGCGAAGTCCCGCAGATCGGACTTCTCGCCCTCGAGAAGGGGGCGAATGTCGACAGCGGCCGACTCCCACACGTCGATGCCCTCAGGAAGATCCCACAGCGCGCCGGGCGCCGGTTCCAGAATCTTCGCCCAGTCAACCGTGTTGCCCTCAGAGTCATGCTCCGGCAAGCCACCCTTCAGGGCGCGTTGCTTGAACGCCTGCATCGCTGCAGTGACCATGCGCTGCAGCTTGCCCAGATTCACGCGGTCGATCACGTCGATGTGCGGTTCGAACTCAGCCACACCGTTGAAGTTGTCGAGCACGTACACGGGAATCGGGCCAGAGTAGATCTCCGGGTCGCCGTCCGTACGCCACGTGGCCGCCGAAACCGTCGCGTGGGGCGTGCCGTGCTCGTTCTTCGAACTGCGGACGAACTTCTGCCGCTGACCCAACACCCACACGTAGGCGTAGTCGTTGCCGTCATCCGGGTCGCGCCAAGCCTTCAAAGCCGCGCGAGCTCGCCACGGCTGGGCTGGATCAGGCGCGGTGATGACCTGCTCCGGCGGTTCCGCAGTGATGACCGGCTCCCCCAGCCGCATACCCGTCACCAGGTATCCGACCGACGTGGAAAGCATGTCCCAGATGGCGTCAGCGAAAACCACGTCGAGACGGTTGTCGCGCCACACAGTACGAGCAGCATCGACCCCCGGGCCCGTGAAAGAAGCACCCACGCGGACACCGTTCGGCACCATGCGGCCCGACAGCGACTGACAGGCGAGCCCGCCAAGGTCAGTGCGTGCTTTCTTCTGGAAAGCAACCCACGACGCCTTCGTGTTGGCACCCATCTCTGGCATGGGCGCATCGCCACGCGAATAGCGACGATTCAGCGCAATCTTCGGCTGACGTTCGTCGAGACGCTTCGCCAAAATGGGAAGCCACATCTCAGGCGTGGTGTTCACGCGGCCTCCTTAGTAGATTCTTCGCGGCGCAGCCCTCTTCGATTGCGTGACGCCTTTACCGATCGCATCCATGCCCGCCGTGAACGCGAACATCGACGTCCACACGGCGTCAACCTTCGAGAAGTCCTGATCGTCGACGGGTTTCGACACGACGTAGCCGTTTCGACGCGGGTCGCGTCTGGCGTTGAGAAAGTGGGCAACCAACCAGTCACACTCACCATCGATGGTGATGTCACCGTTCACGATCGCTTGCCGAAGGTTCTCGAACCCCTCGACAGTGCGCGAGATGTCCTTCTGTCGATACTTGATCGGCTCGTCCTGCGTCATCTTCACCTTGAGCGCACGGTGATGCGTTGACTCCCACTGCTTCACGTTGCCCGCGAAGCCAGCCGACGGGTCTGCAAAGAAGCCGACGACGTTCATCGTGCGGAAAGCGTTCGCAACGGCCAAGTCGATCTCGAGCGCGTTCGGACGCCAAATGCCGTCCGCGTCAGCGTTCCACGTCTTCGGCTGAGCCCACCGTGCGATCGGGAAGATGTGCTTCTGCGTCACCGAGTAGCCCGTCAGGACTGTCTCGTCCGCCACACCGGACTTGCGGCCTTCCGAACCGTCGAAGCCAAGCGTGACCGGTTCGGAACGCGAGATGACCTTGTGCGGTCGAGTGTCGCCGTTCGTCAGCACCGCGCGCAGTTCGGGTTGTGACACGTACGAGTTCGACGCGTGGGTGATCTGATTCAAGAAGTCAGCCCGCATGACCTGCGGATCGTTGGAGGTGTCGAAGAAGTCCATCGCGATACGACCGATCGGCGCCCAACCGGGAGCACACGGCGGGTCGTGAATGACACACCCGTCGATGTGATCCGAGCTGTCACCGTAGGACACGCGCAAGCCGGCGACGAGCGACTCCGTGTCGCCAATGTCAGTCTCGGGGGGCGCTTCACGGTGGTCGTACAGGAGCGAACGCACCTCGGAGAGGTTCTTGTACTTCCCAGACTTGATCTGCTCCCAGAACTTCGCCGACTGCTCCGCTACCGACCGTTCGCCTGGCGTGAAAGCGTTCGGCGACTCAATCGTGAGGCCGCCCACCTTGGTGGCGTTGTTCCGAAGGTTCTGCGCCAACTTCGGGCCGCCGTTGCCGGGCACCCACTCTTCAGTCTGATCGAGGATCGCCGCGACCTGCCCGGGAGCACCTTTCGCCGACCGCGCCGACGACGACCGAGGCTCGATCCGGCCGCTTCGTAGTGACACGAACGTATCCATCGGGTCCAAGCCGAACTCGTCGACTGCCGGACCCTCGCGAAGCATCTCGAGCAACGGCTGCCACGTGTTCTTGACCTGCTCTTCCGAAACCGCAGTCACCAGCACCAACGGTGTCAGAATCGACGACCACGGCTTCGCGATCGGCTGCCCGTTGGCATCCCACCCGTCGCAGACAACCTCGAAAATTGCTTCAGCGATCCCGATCGCGCCCAGAAACGGAGACTTGCCCCAACCTCTCGGTCGTTGAAGCACCGCACGGTGCTTTACCCGCTTGCCCGTCGCAGGATCGAGCTCGTACAAGCGCACGAGAAACTCGAGCTGCTCGCGCGTCACCTCGAACGGTTCATAGTCGACTTTCGCCGGCGCGGCCAAGTACTCGGCCATCTGATCGGCAACATGCCACCCCAACGACGGGAACAGCTCGCCCTCAAGCGGTTTCCACGGCATCAGGCAGACTCGATCTGATCCGGCGCAACAGTCATGCCACGGAAACGATTCCGCGCGTTCGTGACCTTCACCGCCGTGTCCACCTCAGCACCTGCAGCCTCAGCGAACTGAATCCGCAACCGCAACCGGTCTTCCGGGGTCGATCCAAACTTCGCCGTCCGCAACCGCAGCTCACCGGCAAGCTTGTAGTTGCCTTCCATGAACTCCGCATGCAGAAAAGCCGCGATGACCAGTTCAGACCAGTCGGTTTCCGTGAAGTCAGCCGCCAGGGGCGATTCGCCCCACATTCGCCACCATTTCACCGTCTCGAGCGGCCAGTCGATCTCGTCGCGCCAACCCTCGCCATCCTCCTCAGTGCGGGGGCGGTAGCGGGTCGGAAGTTCAGGCTGACCTGCCGCGCGCACCAGCACAGTGCGCAACGGCACAGGGTCTTTGTTCGTGCGCGCACGCTTCGAGGGGTCTTTCGGAGGTGGGCCGTTGCCTGCCATGTGGTCACTCCCGTTTCGGGACTTAGAAAAACGCCCGTTTCGGGCGAAACTCCTGTATTTGACTGCTGAAAACCGGTACAATAGACCGGTGAGAACGTGTGGCTACTGCGAACGATCGATCGTCTGGAAAAACGCCCAGGCGCGATACTGCAGCGACAAATGCCGCAACTACGCGCGCCGCCTCAAACAACGGAACCCGATCCCGGCGCCCATGCTCAACCGCAACCGCTGGGTTCGCTACTCCCCCAGCAAGATGCCGCTGACCATCAAGGGCCACGCCGCGAGCTCAACCGACCCAAACACCTGGGCCAGCCACAAAGAAGCGACCGCATCACGCGCCGGCATCGGCCTCGGCTACGTCCTCGGCGACGGCATCGGCTGCATCGACCTCGACCACTGCCTCGTCGACGGACAACCCACGCAAGCCGCGCTCGAGTTCATCGCCCAATACCCGAGCAACTACATCGAAGTGTCACCATCCGGCGACGGACTCCACATCTGGGGGACAACTGCTGAAGGCCCCGGTACCCGACGGGCTCAGGACGGCCTCAAGGTCGAGATCTACCACGGCGGCGAAGGCATTGATCCTCGCACCGGCAAACCCGTCTTCTTCGGCCGCTACATCACCATCACCGGCAACGTCTACCAGCACGGAGATCTGCTGCCCCTCTAGCTGTACCGGTTTTCTCGGCACGAGCCAATCTGAGCGCTCGAACCACACCACCAGGCCAGATGCCCTACCAGGCGCAGAACGCCGCCCAGCGCCAGCGCTCGCCCCGCTCCCGACCCGAAACTCCCAGACCCGTAGGCGACGAGAGTTACAGCACCTCCCGTGCGACAAACACCGGGGGGGGCAGGAGGGGTAGGGCCTATGCTGCAATCGGTTTGTCTTGCCTCAGTGAGTTGCAGATCAGGTGTGCAAGTCGAAGGTTCTCTGCGTTGTGCTTTCCGCCTCTTGAGCGTGGGACAACATGGTCCATGCTCGCGCGAAGAGGATCGTTGCGTGGCACATCTACTGGTACTTCAATGCGACAGAGCCAGCAGATTCCCTTGTCTCTGATGAACACAAGGTCTCGCGTGGACTGGGGAATCTTCACGCGCGGGTTGTTTGGGCGGCACCCGGGGTGGTAGTTGAGGCGGTGCCCCCTTGTGGTTCCAAGCACCCCCGTGCATGTGAGGCAGTGCCGGTAGATCACGGTGCAGCTCTTGTTCTTGCGTAGGTGGTGAAGCGTTACCCCGCATGACACACTGCAAGTCGTTGTGGGATCGCCGTCACGGTGGGTGAACGCTTGCCCACAGGCATCGCATTCTCTGGTGACCATGTACCTACGCGCGTTGGCTTTCTTCCATTCAGCGCGTTTCGCCTTGAGTTGCACTCGCTGCGCGGCGAGTCGTCCGTCTGCTTTGCGTCGAGCGTTGAACGCTCGGTTAGCGCACGTCTGACCGCAGTACTTTGTCTTCTGCCCAGTAAGGGGATCGCCACAGTGTTGGCATCTCATGTTGTCTTCTTCCGGGAATGCAAGAACCCCCGGAGCCGGAAGACTTCGGGGGTTCTCTAACCGGGGATCAGTCCGGTGTTCTGTTGGCTTGCTTCATCTGAGTGCTGGGTGTGTCTCGTCGGGTTTGAGGTTGCGCGCTGACCATCGTTTGCGGTTGGCGTGGAGTGCTGTCTTGTGCTTGTGGCATGCAGTGCACACTGCTTGTCCGTTGGTGAGGTCGAGTTCTGGTCCGCCGTCTGCTACTTCTACGATGTGGTCTGCCTCAGTGGCTTGGCCTGTGCATCGGTTGGGGTAGTTGAGTTGGCATTGGTGCCCGTCGCGTTGCAGTACCGCCCGTCTCCATTGACGGTGGGCGGGGGTGCTTGTGCGGGAGGGGGTGTCGTTACTCCACACCCCGGGTGTCCTTCATGTCAGTCTTCGCTGTCATCGTCGTCGTCGACCCAGATGACCTTTTCGCTGGCGTAGCGGAACAGGCCAGCCATGACGTGCACTGGCTGGTTAGTGTTTGCTTCGATGAAATACCGGGTGGCCGGGGTGCCAATGGCATCAAGCATGGTCGTGGCGGCGACGAGAGCCCAGTCGGTGACGAGGGCTCCGTTGCATTGGTCTGCGATGTGAGCGGTCAGAGCCGCCTCGAGTGCGGCTTTGGTCTCAGCACTCATGGTTACTCCCCTACAGGATGGTGAGGCTGCCGAGATCGAAGCCGTTCTCGTCCACGTCAAAGACCAACAGCCCAGGGTCGGAATCTCTCCCATTGGTTTGCCGGTACCAGTCGCTCCCATTGTCGAGAGTGGGTGCACCCAACGCCCAGCGTTGACGACCGGTCACAGGGTTTCTGCCGGCGACGTTCGCTGAGAAGGAGTGGTAGTGGCCCGAGACGAGCACGTCAGCGGATGCGACCGCTTGAGCGCCGAACGTTTGCTTTTCCCACCATTGCACTTGCTGGCCGGGGTTGAACTGGTTGCCGTGCACCATGCCGATACAAGTGCCCAGCAAGTTGACTACCACTGACTCATCAAAGGGGGCCGGGATGTGCCAAGACACATCAAGCCCTTTGGCTTCGACAATGCGTTGCACCTGCTGGTGGACGAACAGCCCCAGGTCGTCTTGTGGGTTGCCGAGCTGCTGTTTGCCGTTGCGCCACGCGGTGTGGTTCGAGGTGACTGCGGCGACATCGACGGGCCCGAAGCGGGTGAGGAGTTTCACAAACTCGAACAGTTCGACCCCGTACGCGTCCATCTGCTGTGCCAACGACAGATCGTTGGTGAACATCGGATTGCCGCCCGATTCGAAGTTCTCGAACCCGTCCCCCGCATCAGCGAGGAGCAGACGTGAGGGTTTGCGTCGCTTCAAGAGTTGCTCGAGCAGGACACGCTTCTCGGCAATGCGGCCTAAGAGTTCCGGTGTGCCGCCGCGTCGACCGGTCTTCCCGATCTGCGGGTCGGCGAAAACGACAACGGTGGCGCGTTGCGTCTCGCTCGGCGGTGCCTGCTTGCGTGGCTTCTTCCGCGCCGCCTCATACAGGGCAGGCAGGTCGATCGATTCACGCTTCGCACGGATGCCGAAGAAGTAGCTGGTCAGCCACGTTCCGTCTGGGCGTTCTTTCCGCCACTGGTTGACCTTGTCGCCCACAACCTCAACAAGGTCGGGGTCGTAGCCGAACTGGCGAAGCAAATCGGCGAAGTCTTCGACAGGCTTCTCGAGGGCGCCGGTCGTGATGGTGCCCTGCATGCCATCCCAGAACGTCTCACGACGCCACCGGTCGGAACGATTCTCGGTTCGGTCTGCGCTGCGCGCTTCAGATGCGAAGTCAGGCACACTTGCACCCTTGTCCCCATGTGCGACGACGGTGACGTTGGATCGCTCCGGGGGCTATGACGATGTTGAACTTGCGGGCGATGACGCGGGCGATCGCGGTGCCCTTGACTTCGGGGTCTTCGATTGCTTCGCGCACTTCTTCTGCGTCGTGTTCGGCGAGCTGCTTGAGGATCGTGTCGACGGTGCAGGGCACGCGGGTGATGTGCCGGTTTTCGTGTTCGATCTCGTCGCGGAATGTGGACATGGTGACCTCCACGAGTTGACGTGCAAGGTGGGAGTCGGCCGCTCAAGCTCCGGCTTCGAAAGTGTGTGAGCGGCGGCCGACGGTTTGGAAGATTGGGGGTGAGGGTTGACCTCACGGGAAACGACCGAACCCCCGGGGAGTGCTCTCCGGCCGGGGGTTCGGGGACGCAATGCGCCCATCTAAGTAACTCTGAGTATGCCACTTCTGCCACTCACATTGTGGGGGTTATGCGGCGTGTCGTTTTCTTCCCCAATGGCGATGTTTGATGGCTTTGCGGATGTCGGGAAGGTTCCACAGGATGCGGCGGCCGTCTTGCTTCGCCTCGATGTCATGGTCGGCGGTGATGCGTCGGATGGTGCGTTCGCTTTTGCCGGTGAAGATGACAGCCTCTGTGACTGTCACCCATGTCGGGTCGGTCATCGTTCTGTCTCCTCAGAGGTAGGGGCGAGAACAGCGGCCACGAACCCGCACCACCAGCACGCGCCGCTCTTGCGGAATCGTGTTCGACCACACCGGGAGCAATGCAGTTTCATTGGCCTGTCTCCTCGCCTACAGGGGAAGAAGGGGCAAGACGATACGGGTTGACCAGATCAGGAACCCAACGCACCTCGTAACCGTTGAGCGCGCCCGTTGTCACGCCGGACGCTGCCCGACACCGATCCCATGCGCGTTCTGCAACCTCACGGTCACGCACGGCATCACGAGCGGCAAGCCAACGAGTGAACTCCTCAGCCCGAGCATCCTCATTCCCGTCAGTCTGAGCCTCCCGGCCAGCGACGTAGTAACCAATGACTTCGCCTTCGGTTGGTGTGTAGTCGTCCATCGGTGACCTTTCCGGTTTCGGCCCTTCCGGGACACGCTCCCACGACTGCCTATAGCCGTCCATCAGTTACCCTCCCCGGAATCGGGCGAACTCAGGTCGAGCATGTGAACGGGAACTCCCAGCGTCACGGCTGTCGCGGCGAGTTTTAGCTGCTCGCTAGAAGCCTCATCACCAGTCATGCGGAGCAGGTTCGGTTCGAATCCCAGGGCGTGCGCGCGAGCGACCGTCGCCGCGTAGTGTGCGACCTTCCGAATGCCGTAGGCAGGCAGGCCGGTATCGGCCAAATTGATGTTGTCCATGAACTCTTCGATCACACCCTCAACAAGCTCATGCTTGATCGAAGCTGACGCCTCGTCCGCGTGCTTCTGTTTCCAGTCGTTCACGCTTGCTCTCCTGTCGTCGTAGTGCTGGAATCGTGTGTACTTGCGTTACCCTCCCGAACCTGCTGAGCACGAAGGGCGATTCGGTTGGCGACCGCGAGCGACCCGGCCACAGCGCCGTCTAGCCATTGCCCGTAGTGAGACTCCGGGTAGTCGCTGTCGTCACGCTTCGCCGCCCACTCGTCCACCACCGGCCGCGCTACTTGCTCAGCTGCTTTCAGTCCGCGTGCTTCGACCTCCCGCGCATCTAGCAGAATGCCCGACGCGAAAATCTGGTCAGCCAACGCCAACGGTGCAACACCACCATGACCCCGCGCCAAATTGAACCGCTCGTGAATCGCCGCCGCCAGCGCTTCTCTATCGACAGCGGGTGCCTGCACAGCCACAGGGCGGTTCATCTGCTCATGCAAAACCGTCAACACTTTACCCTCACGGCTCATGCCGGGTGCCTGCACAGACGCTTCGAGAGCGGCAGTTCGAGCGCGCACCATCTCCAACGCCTGTCGCCACATATCTATCCGAGTGCCCAACTTGAAGTCGTCGGGGTTCGGCGCGCACCCCAGAGCACTCCACAACTCGCGCAGACGGTCGCGGCTCACGTCACTCATTCGCTCTCTCCCTCAGTCATGCCACGTTCCTTTCTGCGATAGCCGCCTCAACCTCTAACCGGTACAACTTCAGATCAAACTCACGCGCCAACGGATCATGCACAGCACCGCACGCCCGACACTCATCCACCCGAACATCAAGCACACGCAACGGCGGACGATCCACCACCGCGAACTCGCGACACTCACGACACCGCAGGTAGCGGATGCGTGACGGCTTCTCTTCGAGCGGGAAACGGGCGAGCTGCCGTTGCAGCTCCCGGTAGAACCTCACAGCCGCTTCAGCACCCGCCACGCGACTCGTCACCGACTGATCGGCTTGCAGCCACCCGACGAGCTCACCCGTCACACGGACGACGTCGACCAGTTCAAGCGAGGGCAGGAACCCATCGAGGATGCTCGTGCCCGCCGGCCAGTGCGGTTCGTCCACACCTGACCCGTTCGCGTGCGCGATCGCCACACCCGCCAAATGCGTCCACAACGAATCCGCCGCCAACTGCGACTCCTTGATCGGCAAACGCGGGCCCGGCTTCCCCCGTGACTTGTTCACATCGTTCGGCGCCTGCCCACCCGACGCGAGAAACTCCACCAGGCGAACAGTGGTTGCCAACGCTGCACGGAATCGTTCGTCGCAGAGGCGGCACAGCATGCCCACCTCAGCCCGATACGGCAAACATCCTTTGCACGTGTCAGGGTCGGGGCAGGTGGTGAGGTGTTGACCGTGGACGGTGCACGGACGACCCGGCATGTCGACCGTCTGACAGAGCAACGCGCTCATGCGGCATCCGCCAACCTGTGAGTGAGAATGTCACGGAACGACAACGGCTTCGGCGGGGCCACGTACAACGGTGCCAAACAGCCCGGGAAACGGCACTGAGCCTCCGAATCCCCATGACAGGGGCAAACAGCCCTTGCGCACATGTACGGGCTTGAGCAGCGCGCACAGCACCGGCCAACCCGGTTCAACTCGCGGTGATCCATGACTAGAACGGGACTTCGGACTCGGGGTATGCGTCAACGGCAGGGCCAGGCGTCCCCCACGAGTCCGATGCAGGGGCGGCGTTGCTGCTGGCGACAGCCCGCGACACCTGAGCGGTCACATACCGCAGGCTCGGGCCGATCTCGTCGATGGTGACCTCAACGGACGCGCGCTTGTTGCCGTCTTTGTCCTCCCAGTCGCGCTGCTCGATGCGACCGAATGCGACCACTCGGGTGCCCTTCGGAATGGACGCCGCCGCGTGCTCTGCGAGCTCACCCCACATGGTGCTGCGGGCGAACCAGACTTTGCCGTCCTTCCATTCGCCGGTCGAAGCGTCCTTGACGCGATCGGATACGGCGATGGTCACGGAGCCAACCGCCTTGCCGCTCTGCGTGAACCTGAGTTCAACGTCGGCGGTCGTGTTGCCGACGAGGGTGGTTGTGGCGCTCATGCTGCTTCCTTCCGGTTGAGGTATCTCTGGTGCGCGCAGGTGCGGCACCGCTGGTGTCCTGACGGGTCGATGTACTGGTTGCCCTCGGTGTACTCGTGACCGTTGATGCAGGCCGACTTCCAGGGCATCGATTTGCGGCCAGCTTTTCCGCGCGCGACGTTCTCGCGGTGCGTCACGTCCTCGAGGTGTGCGGGGTTGCAGCATCGGCGGTGCTCGCACGAGCTGCCTTCGTCGCAATCGGTGACGTTGTGGCAGGTGTGGTCGATCACTCCGCTAGGCTCCCGCCCGTTCGCGAGCGCGAAGGCGAATCGGTGAGCACGGACAAGGCGAGAGCCGTCCCAGAATTGGCCGTACCCGGTGTCCATCACGAACGCGGTGAATGGCCAGCATGCGTCGGGTCCGCCGCTGCGGTCGACCTTCTCGGTGAATCTGTCAGCAGGGGTCCGACTACCATGCACGGTAGCCCTCCGATCGGTTACGTCGATTGGTTGGGTCAGGCCCCGGGAGCGTTGGCGCGCTCTTTGGGGCCGCTTAGATTCTATCGAAGACACATTCGAATGACTCATGCTGCCTTCTCCGTTCCGCCCTGACGGGCCTCTTTCGCGGCCAACACGGCCAACGCGATCTCCAACTGCCGACCCTTCGAAATCACAGGATCAGACTTCTTCCGACGCTTCTTCCGCACCGACAACGACTGCGGCCGCGGAAACACCTCCACCCGTTCGACCTCATCGACGACACCCAGAGCCCGCCATCGGCGACGCCACGCCAACACCTCATCCGGCGACTTCTGCGCATGCAACCAATCCAGCCGGTCAGCGATCGAGGTGAGGCCGGAACGGTTCACACCAGCTCGCAGTTGCTCCTGACGGGCCTGCAATCCTGCAAGGGTCACGCGAGTGCGCAGGAGATCCTCACGCGACAGGGACACCTGATCGGTCGTCGATCGCACTTTCTCAACGCGAGATTCACACTTATCCACAGGGGTCGGCGAATACGAAACGTGACCCTGTTCTGCTTGGTCTTGGAGGCGTTGCGTTCGTTGCGTCTGTTGCGTTCGTTGCGTGCTTTGCTCCGAGCATCCGTAGAGCATTGCTCCATGCATTGCTTCGGGCATGTCAGTTCACCGCCTTCAGCGGGCGCTGTTTCTTCGCCCAACGAGCCTCAGCGGCCTTCCGAGCCTTCTCCGACCTGGCCCTCGATTCGTCGCCAGATGGTTGATATTCCGCCCAATCGGGCACTTCGAACCCTCCCGGCACAGACCTCCACAGGCCCGTCTCGACAAGCAGGTCAGAGTCACGCTTGCGCCCGTGAATGAGGCCCAAAGCGATCTCAGGAATGAACCCGTCGAGGCCCTGCCTTGCGGAGTGTCCGAGGGCGAAAATGTACACACAAAGTGCGTGATCGCCTCCTTTTTCAGCAAGAAGTGTGAGCACTTTGTGATTCGCGGCGAGTGCGGAATCCACGCGAACCCAGGCGAGCTCAGCCATTGCCGCGCTCCCAACCGGTCGGGAGCAACTCAGCCGTGAACACTTCGCGGGGGACGCCAGAAGCGCGCGCGATGCGCAGATACTTCCGCTCCGACTTCGTGTTGTAGACCGGTCGATGGCGGTCGATCAGGTGGGCCTCAACCGTCCGCGCCTCAGGTCGTGACGCGTAGCCGCTGATGATGACGCAGCTCAGGTCCAGCAGGGCTGGCCAGCGCGAGTTGCTAACGTGCGCAGTCCACCTCGTGGCAAAACAGTCCGTGACTCCGACGTAGGACGGTGCTGCCGAAGCGAAACCTGTAGCCGTGTCGCGCTCGTACACCTCGTACACGTAGCTCAAAGCGCGGCGTTGGCTCGACACGAAGAGCCAGTTGCCGGCGAATCGTCTTCCCACTTTCAAGACGCTCGGGTCGGACTCTCCGTTCGCGAACACGGTTCGGTGTTGGTCGCGCGGCATCAGGCACCACTGTTCGCGAGATCGAGCAGCACGTCTGCATGGCAGGGCTGATCCAGCGGACACCAGCAGGCGAGGTCGCGGCCAGCAAGATCGGCCCGCAAATCCTTGAGCGCCTGAGGGTGCTGATGAAACAGCAACTCAAGACTCATACGGAACAGTTCGACGGCTCGCTGAGCGGACACGTCGCGACTGACCTTGAACCGGTTCCCAAACCGGGAAGGGCGGGCAACAATCACCGCGTCAGGATTCTCAGCACGCCACGGGCGTTGTCTCGACATTTGGATGCGCTTCGGCATCAACTGGCCTTCCTAATCAGGTTTCCCGCAGCGTCCAACAACTCGACTGCGAGAGTGTGAGTGATCTGAGTCCGCATCCCATCCACCGTGGGGAGGAAGTAAGCGCGGGCCGTGTAGTCGAAGTAGGGAATCTCGTGTGCTTGGATGTCGCCCCGGTTTCGGCGAATCTTCCACCCCATCGCGAGCCCTCGAACTTGCATGTGCCCTTCGATGCCCTGATTGCAGAGCGTGCAAAGAGTGACCCCGTCAGCAGGTGTGAGTGCGGGTGCTTTCTTCCCGCGGCCCCCATGACCGGACGCTTCGCGGTGGTTCCACTCGAGGGGAGAGAACGCACCACAGGAGACACAGCGGTGGCCGTCGCGGAGGTAGGTGTGGCCGCGCACTTGACGTGTTGGGGCGGTCATGCGGCTTTCCCCATCTTCGCCCCGCCGCGACTGTTCGGCGGGATGTCGTTCGCCTTGCGCCACAGGAACACCGTCTTCGACGCACAGCCCACCTGCATGGCAACCTGCTGGTCGTCGAGGCCCTGAGCGACCAACGCCGCGATCTGCACGTGGTCGACGCGTGGTTTCGGCTGAACAACGAACCCGGGTTGTCTCCGCAACTGTTGAGGCGACAGGCCCGCCCAAACTCCGACCGTCTGCCCGGTACGAAGCGCATACTGCAAGCACTCCTCGCGCACGTCACAACCACCGCAGATGCGTTTCGCGTTCCGCGTCGACCCGCCGTTCTCGGGGAAAAAGATCTCCGGGTCGGTTTGCGCACACAGCGCGTCATCCATCCACGGCAAATGCTCCGGCGGGTTCCACTCCGAGTCGCTCACGCGGCGCTCCTTTCCAACGAGTCGACGCAAACGCCGATGATGTCGCGAGCTGCAGGCGGCGTGACCGCGTTACCTGCCGCTTTCACAAGGTCACGGTTCGACACAGGCTTGAGCCGATCGACCGGTTGCCACACATACGAAGCGGGGAAAGCCATCCCCGCGGCGACCTCGTGTGGGCGGAACATGCGGAACAGAACGTCCGGCAGCATGTCGTGCGCGGTCGCGATGTCCGACGCGGTGACCGTGCGGCGTGCGGGACGCTCTAGAAGGGCCACCTGACCGCCTGTGGTGAGCGTCCGCAGGTATTCGGTCGTCGGGGTGCTCATTGACGCGTCAGAGCCGTTCATGCGGTGCACGAGCGCGTGTCGCGGTTCGGTCGTGACCGTCATCAGCGGATCATTCGTCGAGTGCATCGCGTCGTCGCGGGAGTAGTACTCCATCACCAACCCGTGGCTGGCACCGTCCGCCACAATCGTGCGCAACGGTTCCACCTCCGGGTCGAGGTTGCGGTCGTCGCGGTCGCGGAACTGCGTCACGAACGGCCTATGCGCAAGCGCATGATGATTCCCGCCAGCAGTGAACGTGCCCGCCGCATCCGACACCGGACGTGCAGTCGACGTGCCGTACATCTCCACGATCAACGGGTCAACCGCGAGAGCCGTCTCAGCACGCGTCGTCTGCGTCCGCAGCACCACATCAAGCGGTGCCGCGTCTTTCCCCTCACGACCCTCCACAGGCACCGCGAGCGCCTTCGTGGGAGTCGTGTGGAGTGCCTTCAGCGGTTCACTGGTCGGCCAGGCGCGCATGTATGCGTCCGGGTCGCCGTGGCCTCGATGCTTCGGGTCTGCCGAGTCGTACTGATTCCCGCCCGCCTCAAGCGTCAGCGGCCCCCAGTAGCGGGCGATTCCCGCGGCGATGCGTGCGAGGGTTTTCTCGGCGAGGGGCTTGTCGCGGTCGCCGATCCGCTCCCCCGGCAACGACCAGTCGATCGCGGCCGCAGCGGGCATCCAGTAGGGTTCGACGACGTTCGCGCACCCACCGCACCTGTAGTCGTAGGCTTGACGGTACCTGCCGACGGTGCGGTTGCGGCGGAACGATTGCACCGCACGCACTTCGACGTCACACCGTTCACAGAACGCAGGCGGAGACACGACACGGTCGAGGTTCGGCGCCCGTTGACCTTCCGGCCACGCCACCACATAGATGCGGTCGCGTGACTGGGGTGCCGGCGAACCGAACAGTGAAGCGTGCATCGAGTTCAGCGACAAGACGCGGAACGCGTAGCCGAGAGCTCGCAGTTCCTGCCGCCAAACCGTCCACGCTGTGCGGTACTTCGTCTGTGTGGCAATGTCGACCACGTTCTCGACGACGACGAGCCGGTACCGGTGGTGTTCGATGAAGCGCAGCACGTCAAACATGAGCAGCCGTGAGCGTTGCTTCACATCATCCGAGAGAGGGTCTTCGAACAGGCCCTCTTCAATGTCGGGCATTTTCGACCCGTTCGCCTGCGACCACTTCGTGCACTCCGGCGACGCCCACAACACATCGGTGCGGGGGAAGTAGGAGGGGCGTTCCTCGTGAAGGTCGACGTTGGCGTGGTCGGTGTCTTGATGGTTCGCGTTGTGGATCTCGAGGGCGGTGGCCCAATGGTTCGCCGCGATGCGAACGTGCACACCAGGAACCTGCATGGCGCCCGTTGAGCTGCCGCCAGCGCCAGCAAACAAGTCTGTGACGGTTACGGTCATGAGTGGGCCTTCGTTTGTTCTGCGACGCGTTCCCATAACTGGCCGGCAGGCGTCGGCAACTGGTATTCGTTCTTCGCAATCGACGTGCCACTGATCGGTACATCCGTTTCGGTGACGCGTCCGGTCAAGTGCGGGCCGATGCGAGCCCAAAAGACGGGGGCGGTCACGGTTGGCCGCCGATCAGGTCAATGACCGCACGCGCCTGCACGCGGTAGATCCGCTTCCAGTAGTCCGATAGGGACTCCCACGGTTCAAACTTGGGTGCATCCGTCGGGAGAGACATTGCGGCGACGTATGCGGCCTCCGCAGCTCTCTCCACGAGGGTTGAGTCGATGGGGGCTTGCAGGGCGGTCACGACGATGCTCCGTCGAAGATGGCCACCACAGCGAAGAACACGAAGATCAGACCGTTCAGCACAATCAGAAACACCGAAATCTGCACACCCACCTGATACCAATGCGCCCCAATATGACGACGCACCCCAGCAAGCACCGCCAACACGATGAACCCGACGGCAACGCACAACAACGCCCCATGCACGATCGTCATCACAACGACACCTCTTCCTGCGGAGTGGAGCGAATCTGCTTCTTGAGCGCCCGCACCTCAGCGCGCGCCTTCACCAAATCCCGCTTCGCACGATTCAGCGGCGAGTTCTCCCGGTTGTTCCGAGTCGACGTCAACGCGGCGATGATCTCGACCGCGGCGAGCAGCAGAATCGGCATCGCCGCCTTCAACCACGGCCCGTACAAGTGATCAGGGGTGCCCGGCACGGTCGACTCGTACACGTACAACCAGTTCGCCGTCGACGAGAACACCACGAGCACCAGCGTCACCACGCCGACACCGAAGGCTGCCCAGCGAGCGCCCCGCTTCCGCAGAGCGAGCGTGGCCAGAGCGGTCGCGACAAGGAACACGTCGACCGCCACGGGCAGAGTCCACTGCAGATAGTCGGGCACCATCCACGCGGCCGCATGCAACAGGCCCTCCACCGAGGCGACGCCGGCCGCCACCACTGCAAGGCAGAGGAGCCCCACGACGAGCGTGTAGACCTTCGCGTTATCCGGGTTCAACGTCAACGACGCACCCGTGCGTGCGCGGCTCATGCGACCACCTGCGCTTCGAGCTCAGCAACACGCGCAGTCCAAACAGCGTGACCCTCACGCAGCTGGTCGATCCGGTCAGCGTGCGCACCCGACTCATCGTGCTCCGCAAGGCGGACGACGAACTGAGCCAACACGATGCGCGCCGTGCTCAACTGCGCGCCAACATCTCGAGTCATCGCCCACCGCCCATGTACGCGGCCGACTGCACCTTGTTCAGGTTCAGGTAGCCGTACAACTTCGCCGTGAGCGCCTTCTGGAGCTCCTCCGCGGCGTGAAGCGACTCCTTCTTCAGGTCGAACTCAAGGCGGTAGGGGAGCGCCGCGAGGTCAGCCTCCGCACGCTTCTCCGTCACGGTGGCCGCAGTCGAACTGAGCATCGCCGTCGCGCGAGCCTTGATCAGCTCACGCTCCGCTTGATAGCGCTCGTGCCACATCTGCTTCAGCGCCGGCACGGCCGCTTCGAGGCGATCGCTGATCGTTCGGATCAGCATCTCGAGTTCCATCGGGGACACGGGTTCGTAGTCGACGAGTTCGCCCGATTCGCGATTTGCGAGTGTGGTCGTCATGCCGCCACCTCCGGCGCGACGTAGTCCGGGTGCGCCTCGTCAAGCGGCGGGGCAGACTCAGGCCCTTCCGCGGGCGCTTCGGGCTCTGGCGGTGATTCGGCGCGGCTCAGGGAGCCGTAGCAAGCGAGCGCATAAGTGCGAAGCGTGTCGGCGAACTCGCCAGCCGCCTTGATGCGATCGACGACTGCAGTCACCTCAGCTTTCGTGCTGGCGCTCTCTAGCAGAGCCATCCAGTTCTCTGACGGCTCGACTTCGATCTCGGCTTCGATGTACTCGCCGGACTCGTCGACGAGAGCCCCGAGCTCTTCCGGGGTGTAGGCCGCACCCATCAGGACGTCTTGCGCGCCGTCTCGCGACACCTCGCCGATCGCACGGTTCTTCAGCATCGAGCGCGTGTATGCCTCCCACGGCTTTACGTGGCCATCCTTCGACCTGGCGCGTACCTGGTAGACGCCGTTCTCGTCCTGCTCGTATGACTGCACGAGACCCGCCTTGATCGCGTCGTGGATGGTCCACTCGACGATGTACGGCTCGTCTGGCTCGTCAGCGCGCGTGAGCTTGGCCACGGCGCGAATGTCACCGCCGCCGACGGTGCCGTGCACGTCGACACGGATCTTGTGACCAGCGCTCCGGATGACCGCGGTCATCAGCGCCGGCGAGAGTGTTGCCTTGCCTTCGATCACGTTGACGCCCTGCAGTGCCGCGACCGGGTGCAAGCCGAGCATGGCGCCGGTCTCCATGACGAGTAGCACCTTGCCGGGGGACGGGGCGGGCGGGCTCATGCTGCCGTCGGCGTTGCGCACGGGCGCCCACAGGCCTTTGGGGATGAGGTCGCCCGCGGCGGCGAGGGTCTGCGCGTACGACTGACGCTCGGTCAGCGACGCGTTCTGATATGGGGTGAGTGCGGTACTCATGCGGCGTTCAACTCCTGTTCGAAGGCGCGCGCAGCGCGAAGCCGCGCGAGCAGGTCGGTAGCGATGGGCAACATCAGTTGCGTGAGGTTCACGAGCTCGGCGTCGTCACGTCGGAACTCGACGTACTTCGGCTCGTCGTGGAACGGTTCGCCGTGCTCGTCGATCTCCATCCACAGCCACATGAGGCGGTCGAACTCGGGCAGGCAGAGGAACTGCCAGGCGATCTGCCGCTTCTCGGGAAGAGTCGGGCCAGTGACGACGCGGTTGTGCTTCGCCTTGCACTCGGCAATGACATCGCCGACGCCGTCAGGTGTGGCCGCGAAACCCACCTCGTCGGGGGAATGGATGAGAGCGACGTTCTCGTTCACGCCCGCCCAGGCGAGCATCATTGGCTCCCACCTGTGACCCTGCGCCGTGTACGCGTTGCCATGGAATGCGCCGTCGTCCTTCAGCTTCGCCAGCAGGTATTTGTCGACCGACTCGGGCTTCGACAGCGACTTCGCGTCCGATGCGCCGACCACGTTGTGGCGGGTGAGCGCCCATCGTTCACGGTCGGTGCCGTCGTCGAGGACTCGGTCACGCCAGGTCATGCTGCTTCCTCCATGAGTGCGTACCGCTTCGGGTCGCGACGGTCGTACGCGAGGGCGATGTCGTCGACGGCGAGCTCACGCTCGTGACCCTTCCACTGGCGATACCAGTGCTCCTGCTCTGCGGCCTCGTCGTGGTTGCCACAGCGGAAGTCGGCGTCGCAGGAACACTCGTGGCCGGGAAGGAGGAAGCCATCGTCGGGTCCGGTCATGCCTTCACCTGCCCGTCTTCGATGACGATGCCGACAGAGCCGGACTCGTCAACGACCTCGACCCACACCTGGTAGTCGTTCGCTTCTGCCAGGTCGGTGAGCACCTTCATCGAGTCGGAGTCGAGCAGCGACCCGTCGCGTACCTGCAGGATCCGCAGTTGCGGGTTCGACGCCATCGCGAGCGCAGCCGATACCCGCAGTTGCTCGGCGGCCGATGCCTGCGAGAACGGGATGCCGTTGAACAGCACGCCTGACTCGTCGAACGACAGACCGTCGACGGGGAACTTCACCGCGGCGAGAGCGTCGCTCTTGCGTTTGTCGATCTCCTGCAGCTTGAGGGTGAACTGGGCGGCTTCTTCCCGCTTCGCGGCGAGTTGAGCTGCCACTCGGCGGTGCTCCTGGCCAGCACGCACGGCGGCGTTCGTCTGCTCGACCTTCTGCAGACGCTCGGAGATCTCCGAAGTGTCGATGCGCTCCGGTCCAGCCTTGAACTTCACGAGCTTGGCCTGATAGTCATCCCATGTGCTCGATGCGGCCTCGCGAGCCCGGGTCAGTTCCGCCTCGAGTTCGGTGACGCGCGCCTTGGCTTGCTCGGCTGCGCCCTGCATCAGTTCGAGGTTGCGCATCTCGTTGTCGAGGGCGGCGTTGTGCTCGCGGGCGAGGTCGAACTCGCGGATGATGTCGGCCGCCGACACCTCAACGTCAGGTGTGCCCTCGACCGGCTTCGTGACGCCCGCCAGTTGACCTTCCAGCTGCTTCACGGCGCGGTTGATCTCGGTGCGCTGGTCGAACACGCCCGCCCGCTCCCGGTCGAGTTGCGCCGGGTCGAACGGAAGGTCAACGGTGGCGACGAGCGTGGCAACCTGCTCTGCCGCGGTCATGCGGGTGAACGCGAGCGGGTCGAACGTGCGCTTGCCAACGATCTCGTCGAGCAACTTCTGCGGCGACGAGTACTTCTGCTTCCGGCCGTCCTCGGTCGGCGGAGTCTCGACGGTGAGACTGCCGGCGTCGTCGTCAGTCCAGCGGCGGGTGACGATGTAGTCCCCCAGGTCGAGGCGCACCACGGCGACGTCCTGACCGTCGCGGATGGGCTGCTTCGTCGCCCGGGATGCTTCCCCGCCAGCGAGCGCGGCGAAGATCGCGTCGAGCACCGACGACTTGCCTTGAGCGTTGCGGCCGGACAGGGTGACGATGTTGCCGTCGGGGGAGATGTCGACGGCGATGAGTCGCTTGTAGTTCTCGGCTTGGAGCCGAACGATGTGGAGAGGCATGTGCGGTGACCTTTCGGGTTAGGCAGCGGCTGGCTGGTCGAGTCGGCCGTTGAGGGTGATGTGCAGTTCGATGTGGGGTGTCTCGTCGGGCCGGTAGTCGATGACTGACGGGCCGCGGGTGACGTGGGCGGGGTCGTCGTCGGCGACGAGGCCGTAGTCGACGAGGCCGTCTAGGAGGGCCTTGAATGTGGGGGCGAGGTTCTCGCCGCCGTCACGCCGACGGTGGTCGTTCACGACCCATGTGAGCGCCACGGTGACGTGTGGAAGGTCAGCCGGCAGCCGAGCGGCGCGCGCTTGCCACGACGCGGCCTGTCGCATGAGGCGCGTCTGCTTTGCCTTCTCCCGCCAGTGGGGGCGGTCGTTCATCGTCAACGGTGGGCGGCGCCAGTCGAAGACGAGCGTGAACGTGATGCCCGTGTTGTCGGTGTCGAAGTAGGCGGGCATCGCTTCGCCGCTGTAGTCGATGCCGCTCATCAGCGGGGACCGAATTCGACGTGCGGCTGCAGCAGCGCTTCGGCTCCGACCGCCCCGGCGGTTGACTCGACACTGAAGTAGACCGGGCCTGGCTTGTTCGGGTTCGGGCTTTCGGTGAACTTGACGCGCACAGGCGAGCCGGTGAACTGCACGAGGCGGTTGATCGCGCCGACGTACCCAAGATTCAGCAGCGGAGTCGCCGCGACGGGTGCCGCCTCGCGTGCGGTCTCAATGAGCTTCAACACCGGCGGGAAGTTGCCGAGCGTGTGACGCCCGTTCCACGCAACGCAGTCAGCGGCGTCGGTCTCGTTGACGCTCACCACGATGGTGAGCGCACCCGCAACCTGCGGCAGGCGGGTCTCCAAGTGGGCGCCGATGTCGATGCGGATGCGGTGGTACTCGCGCATGGTGCCGCCAAAGTAGGTTCGATTCTTCGCCAGCCACTCGAGCGCAGCGCGAGGGATGATCGCGTCTACCTGACCGTCGATGCTCTTCGCTTCGATCAGGGCGGTGTGCACCCGGTAGCGGTCGGTCGCGGTGACGCGTAGCTTCCCGTTTTCGACGCTGACGTGAGCACCGCAGATGACCGGCATGAAGTCGTCGCGGCTGGCAGCAGAGAGGGCGACGTCGACGAGCAGCTTCGCGGCGTCTCGGTCGAGGATGATCGTTGACATGGTCAGTGGCCTTCCGGGTGACGGGTGTGGGAAGTGGTGCAGACCGGGCAGTCGAAACCGCCGTAGCCGAGCTCGGGGTCGTACCAGGCATCGACGAGGCCGTGGTATCCGCAGTGGTCACACGAATCAGTGCGAGTGAACTCCTCAACGTGAACGCCCGACGTGACGGTCACAGGGGAAACCCCAACGTGTTTGCTGAGGTCGCCATGCCAGACGTGTACGACTTTTGACATGCCAACGACATGAGGGCGGTGAGCGCTTCGAGGTTCCCGTCGAGAGCAGCCATCGTGACGACCGCGTTGTCGTCCATGACCTTCTTCGCCATTTCCTGGCCGAACATCATGCGAACACCCCCGCCCGCGCCTGAGCCAGCTTCTCGGCGTGCTCTGCCGCCTGCTTCTCGTGGTATGCCACGACGGACGCACGCGCCTCGTTGACCATCGACCGCCAGTTACTCGCCGGATCGTCGTTGAACTCATCAACGAGGTCTTGCAGATACGCGCGCTCAGCCACGACCGAGCGATTACTGGCAATGCTGATTGAGGCGAACGTGTGGCTGTTGCGCTTCCCGTTCTCGTCGAAACCATCAACGCTCACGGACCCGCCGTCAGAAAAGGCGTTCGACCACGTTTGCACTTTCAGCGTCAGCGGTTGCTCCGGGTCGAACTTGCACAGCCCGAACATGTTGCCGCCGAGCTTCGTGGGCCACTGGCTCATGCGAGCACCTCGCGTCCAAGCTCAGTGAGGCCATACGCCGCCTCAGGCGAGTTGTTCCCATCCGCGATCTGCGTCCCCACCACTTCCAGGTAGCCGTCCTTCGCCAACTCCCCCGCACGGCGGCGAGGGGAATCGAAGTGGATGCGCTTCCAGTTGAGACGGGACGCGGCCAACGAGTAGAGGTCGTTCAGTTCACGACCCGTCACCGGCGCGTGCACCTTCACCAGTTCCAATACGCGCCGCTTCGACTCGTGCAAGTTGCGTTGCGAGTTATCCCCCGCAACATGCGACGTGATCGGGTCTGTCTTGCGGGTGCGAGCCGAATCGTCAGCCATGACGATGTCGGGCAGGCTGTCAAGGTCGAACATTGGTATGCTCTCCATCAGGGACATCAGTCGTCTCTTTCTCTTCGTTCGGCCCGGCTTACCTCCGGGCCGTTCGTCACTTGCGGAGCAGATTCGGGAACGGTGAACCGCTCACTTCGGGGGTGCTCGGTTCACCGCCCCTCGCCTCACGGCGATACCGGGGCGCACCCAAAGCGCTCCGGGAGTACGACCACGCGGCCAACAACGCCAACGCGAGCGCCAAAATCGCAAAGCCGACAGCGGCCACAATCAGCGGATGCGCCAACATGCCAGTCGCCGCCAACACCACATCCGGCAACGGCTCGAGCGGCAACGCCGGCGGGAACATCTCGAGCGGGCTCACGACTCGCCGCCATTGCGGGCACGCCGAACAGCGGTCACTGCAAGCACGAGCCATGCGATACCTGCCATGGCCGCGAGCACGAGGGGTTCGGAATGCATCAGGTCGGGGGTCATGCGGCCACCTCGCCGGTAAGGAGAGCGTCGAGCGATCGCCGAGTGATGCGTGTCGCGCGAGCTGAGAGACGTACGGATGCGAGGGTGCCGTCTGCGATGTATCGGTCGACGGTGCGAGCCGACACGCGGAGGGCTTCTGCCGCTTCTGTCTTGGTGACCAGTGCGCCCGGTTCGTGACTTTGGGTAACTGACATGACTGAGAGTATTGACCGAGAGTCACGACATGTCAACTCACGCCGCCCGCGTGTTGCACATTGTCGCGACACGGCGTAACCTGTCACGCATGACACACACAGCAGCAGTCGACGCCGCAGTATCAGCTATCGACTACACGATCGGTGAGAACGTGGAAACTCTGCGCCGCCGCGCCGGACTGAGCGTCGCCGAGCTCGGCGCGCAGTTCCAGCTCTCCGGATCAGCCATGAGCCTCAAACTTCGCGGCAAGCGCTCCTGGTCAGCCCTTGACACACACCTAGCCGCCCGACTGTTCGGCGTCCGCATGGCGCAACTGCAGGGCGAAGAAGCACTCCCTGAGCCGAGCGCTCCCGCGTCAGTCACGGACATCAGCGACCTGATCGCGAAGCGCCGTTCGGTGGGGCGGACGGGACTTGAACCCGTGACCGATGGATTATGAGTCCACTGCTCTGACCAGCTGAGCTACCGCCCCGCATGCGCCGTCACGCGGCGCACCGTCACTCTACCGACTGCACCCTCGCCCGTCAGGGAGCGAGGTCATCAACGGGGTCGATAACTTCTTCACCCCGGTAGAGCGCCTCGAAAGTGTCGAGCGTGCGATTGATGTCGTGGCTTTGCACGATGCGCAAACTTTCTTCCTTGAGCTCCAGCAGCTTGTCGTGGGGCATCGTGAAGACGCGCGTCAGCAACTCGGCGAACTGCTCGACGTTGCCGGGCTCATACAAGAAGCCGTTCTCGCCGTCGTGAATCAAGTGCGGCAGCGCCATGGCGTTCGCGCCGATCACCGGCAGGCCTGAGGCCATCGCCTCCATCGTCGCGATCGACTGCAACTCGGCTCTTGATGGCATGGCGAAGACGGATGCTCGCGTGAGTTGCTGCTTCAAGTAGTCTTCCGGCGCGTGCCCCGCGAAGTGCACCCGGTGCGCAATGCCCAGTTGTGCGGCGAGCTTTTCAAGAGCGGGCTTCTGCTCACCGTCACCGATGATCTCGACCTTGACATCGAGCGCCGGATCAAGGCGGGCAGCCGCACGCAGGAGTTCTTCGATGTGCTTCTCGGCCTCGACTCGGCCGATGAAGAGCACGACGTTCTCGGTGCGCGGTTTCATGTTGGGCGTGTAGTACTCGATGTGCAACCCGCAACTGATCGGGTGCACATGGCGCAAATCGGTGTACTTCTCCAGGTAATCCGCGGCCTTGCGGGTCGGCGTGGTCACGGCCTCGGCAAGGCCGAAAGTACGCGCTGCAGCCTTCCACGACATGCGAATCGCCGGCTCACGAAGCGAACCGATGAACGGCGTGAACTGGAGTGCGTTCTCAGGCATGAAGTGGTTGGTGCCAATGACGCGAATGCCGCGCTTCGCGGCTTCGCGGGCGAGCCCGCGGCCCACGACGATGTGCGACTGAAAGTGCACAACATCGGGCCTCACCTCATCAAGAATGCGCGCGGCGTTCTTGTCGATACGCCACGGCAAGGCATATCGCAACCACGGGTGGGGGCGCCAGCGCCACGACCGCAGTCGGTGCACCATCATCGACTGGCCTTCGTGTTCCTCAAACCCCGACCGATTCGGGCCGTCGACATCATTGGGAGCCACAACGTGAACGTCGTGGCCGCGCTCGACGAGACCGGCAGCAAGTCGCTCCGCGAACTTCGCGGCACCGTTCACGTCAGGGGCGAAAGTGTCACCGCCAATGAGAACGCGCAATGGGCGATTCACGTCTGTTGCAGGATGCGGGGCATCGGGCACGATGAGGGTGGTCCTTGCTTCTCGATGGTGGGCGCGACGCGCCGGGGACACGAGGAATACCTGCTCACTACGCTACCGCAGGCCACTCGTGCTCGGTGCGTTCGCCCCGCTCAGCGAAGTCGCTGGGGATGGTGTTTGGCCAGCCGGATAACGCCGAGAATCGCGATCACTCCCGCGACCACCGCCACGATGGCGAATGCGGGCGGGATAAACGCGGCCTCACCGAGCACGACAACACCGATGAGCACCGCAACGAGGGGGTCGATCACGGTGAGCCCCGCGATGACGAGATCGGGCGACCCGACCGAATAGGCGGTCTGCACGAAGTAGCTGCCCACGAGCGTCGACGCGAGAAGGGCGATGATGGCCACGACCGTCAGCCACTCGAAGTTGCCGTTGATGACGCGGTTGATGACGACCTTGGCGAGGGTCGCGACGAATCCGAAGAGAACTCCTGCGCCGACGATGTAGAACATCGCGCCCAGGAATCGCTGGGCGAAGGCGAAAGCCAGACCGAAACCCGTCGTAATGAGCGCGAGCAGCCCCAACACGATGAGCAACTGTGTCTCGGTGATCTCTTGCTCGACGGCATAGACCGCCGCGATGGCGACAAAGATGCCCACGCCGCTCACGCACATCGCGATCGCGCGAATGGCCCGTCTATCGAGCTTGATTCCCGTGACGCGCGCGTTGACGATCGCGGTGATGACCAGCGCGACGACGCCCAGGGGCTGGACGACGATGAGAGGGGCGAACACCAGGCTCGTGAGCTGCAGCAGAATCGCGAGCCCCAGCATGAGCGTGCCGACGACCCACGATGGGCGCGCGAGCAAGTGCATCAACTGGCGAACGCTCAGGCCGGCGCGCGTGCCGTCTCCGTGCGAGAGCTCAACCTTCGCGACACCCCGATGCTGAAACTGCGCTCCGAGAGCAAGAAAGACGGCCCCCAGGAGGGCGATCGGGATGCCAATCGCCTGGTAGGGCGTCAGCGTGATCTGGTCGGTTACGGCACTGAGGTCGTCGATCACCCGGTCAATCTATCGCCCCGTTGGTCGATATTCTTCTCGAATGGCCGTGCTTCCGATTGTGATTACCGGCGAGCCCGTGCTCCATGCGCCCGCCGCTGGGGTTGACGAGATCACCGACGATCTTCGTCGCCTCGTTGCCGACATGCTCGAGACCATGGCTGCGGCTCCGGGTGTTGGGCTCGCTGCGCCGCAGGTCGGTGTGAACGCGCGGCTCTTCGTCTATGACTTCACCGACGACGACGACGTTCAGTGGCGCGGTGTCGCGGTCAACCCCGATCTGCTCATCAGCCCCGTGCCGCTCGGTGAGGCCAATGAGATCGACGAGTCGGAGGGGTGCCTCTCGGTGCCCGGCGAACGATTTCCGCTTCGCCGCGCTGACCGCGCACTCCTGCGGGCGACCGACATCGACGGAACGCCCTTCGAGGTCGAAGCGCACGGCTGGCTCGCCCGCATCTTCCAGCACGAGTTCGATCACCTGAACGGCATTCTCTACACCGACCGACTCGCCCACCCGCACGGTAAGGCTGCGACAAAGGCGATTCGCAAGCGATCGTGGGGCGTTCCCGGGCAGAGCTGGATGCCCGGCCTCGACGACCTCGAGGGCTAGTCGCCCTGCGCTATGACCACCCAGCGAGGCGCAACAGGGCCGCGCAGGCCGCTGCCGCGATGATGACCACGACGAACGGCACCTTGAGCGCGAACAGCACGGCCGCTACCGCGACCGCGGGCAACCGCGCATCGATCATGAGGCCCTGCCCGACTCCCGCCGTTTGCACGACGATGAGCGCTGACAGCAGCGCCACAGTGGTCAGTTCTGCCGTGCGCGCAGCGCGCGGCGCCTCGAGCAGCTTGGGCGGAACGAGGTAGCCCACGAGCTTGATCGCGAGCACGGCGATCGACGCCACGAGAATGATCTGCCAGACCGTCATGACTCTGACCGCCCCTCATCGAGCACCGCGGGCCGGCGTGAGCCGAACAGGTCGAATACGCCGACCACGATCGCGACGAGCGCGGCAGCGAGCACGGGCACGCCCTGCGGCAGAACGGGGATAAGCGCTGCGGCGACGACGGCCGCTCCGACTGCCACGGCGATGGGCTGCGCGGCGCGCAGGCGGGGCCACAGGAGGCCGAGGAAGGCCGCTGCGGCGGCCGCATCCAGCCCCCACTGGCGTACATCGCCGATTTGGTCACCGATGATGGCCCCGAGCAGCGTGGTGAGGTTCCAGCCCACATAGATGAGCGCGCCGGTGGCCCAAAAGCCGATGCGCTGGCTCTCGAGGGTGGGCTGCGCCGTGGCGACGGCGGTCGACTCATCGATCGTGAGGTGCCCGGCGAGCAAGCGCTTAGCCCACCCCGGGCCGATGATGGGCGACACCCGGATTGCGTAGAGACCGTTGCGCAGCCCCAACAGCGCTGCTCCGGCGATCGCCGCCGGCCCGGCAGCCGTACCGCCCGTGGCGAGCACCCCGATGAGAGCGAATTGCGAGCCGCCGGAGAACATCACGAGACTGAGAACGCAGGTCTGCACAATGTCGAGACCCGACGCAACCGCGAGCGCACCGAACGAGATGCCGTACGCCGACACAGCGAGGGCGACCGCGAAGGATGCGCGCCACGCCGCGCGAGCCTCAGTCGTTGCGGCCATCGACTGCGAGTGCCGCCGTACGCACAATCTCGAGCAGCGACTCGGCGTAGACGTCTTTGTGAACGACAGCGAAGACCCCGGCACGAGCAGCGTCGGCAACGTGGTCGTCGAGTTCGAGGGCGGTCGCGAGCACGATGCGCGGGGCCGGGCCCAATTCGAGAACGGTCGCGTCGTGCGTGATGCGTTCGCTCGCGACGAGCCCGTTGACGCGCGGCATATGGAGGTCCATGAGCACGACATCGGTGGGTGTGCGGCGCACGATCGCGAGGGCGCGAGCGCCATCACCGGCTTCGCCCACGATCGTGATGTCGGGCTGCGACTCCAGCACCATGCGCCACCCGGTGCGTTGATGACGGGAGTCGTCGGCGATCACCACCGAAATCGTCATGATTGTGACCGCTTCGCCCCGGCGTCTCCCCCATCGAACCGCAGTGCCGGGAAGACCGCCGAGAGCGAGAAGCCCACTCCTGGCACCGTCGATGCCGTCAGGATTCCGCCGTAGACCTCGGCTCGCGACCGCATCTCGCTGATTCCGCGCCCCGTCAGCTCGACCGTCAAAGCAGCCAAGTCGTCGTCGATCGTGTACGCAACAGCACCGGGATCATTGGGGTCGAGCCCCTCCCGTCTGGCTGCAGCCCGAATACCGTCATCGTCTACGCGCACCTGCAGACCGTCGTCACCCCAGGTGAAGCTCACGCGGGCTTCGGTTCCGGGGCCGCCGTAGCTCAGGGTGTTCGCGAGTGCCTCTTGCAGAATGCGATAGACCGCGAGCTCGGCGCCGTTCTTGAGGTCGAACGGCGTGCCCGACTCTTCGAAGACGACCTCGAGCCCGGAGTCGCGCATGACGGCGAACAGCTCGCGGGTCGACGCGAGCCGCGGGTGTGGCGCAGCGCTTGCCTCGCCCTCGCGCACGAGGGCCATCACGCGGCGCAAATCGCTGAGCGTCGCGCGCGCCGACTCGGCGATCACGTCGGTGGCTCGAACGGCGGCCGAAGGGTCCACCGTGCCGGCGTAGCGAGCACCGTCGGCCTGACTGATGATGACCGACAGCGCGTGCACCGAGACCTCGTGTAGCTCGCGCACGATGCGCAGCCGACCGGTCTGCTCGGCGAGCGAAAGCTCGAGGTCGATACGTTGCCGCTCAGCGGCAGCGCGGTCGAAGTACTGCCGGCGCGCCCGACCGCGCGCACGCAGCCACGCCACGAGAAGAACCACGATGACTGCCACCAACGCGATGCCCACGACAGCGGCGAGAACGATCATTGTCATGTCGACGGCCCAGCTGTTCATGGTCGACCGGTCCTCCCGTGCAGAGCCTGGTGATCACCCCGCAACATGCACATCAACCGTCGACGCGGGGTCGTGACGGTGATGGAGGAGCCGTGGCTCCCCGACTTGGACTCGAACCAAGAACCTGCCGGTTAACAGCCGGCTGCTCTGCCAATTGAGCTATCGAGGATCGCTGAAACAGCATCCCCTAACTTAGCAGAACCACGAGCGTGGCTAGAGCCGTCAGTACCCCGCTGCGGCATCGACGATTCCGACGAGGCGCCCGTCGGTCAGAAAGCCGCGCACGTTCTCGGTGATTCGTCGGCCCAAGAGCGGCGCCGTCATCTCCGGTGTGTCCGCCGAATGTGAGGTGATGAGGCATCGCGGCTCACGCCAGAGGGGGTGATCATCGGCGAGCGGTTCGGGGCTCGTGACGTCGAGGCCGGCGCCGAGAATGCGGCCTTCGTGGAGGGCCACCGCAAGTGCGTCCTGATCGACGAGCGCCCCGCGGGCGATATTCACCACAGCACTCGTCGGCTTCATCAGCGCAAGCTCAGGGGCAGAGATCAACGAGCGACTTGCCTCGGTTGAGGCGGCCGCGAGGATGACGACGTCGGCGCTCGGCAAGACGGCGCTCAGAGCATCCACCGTCACCGTCCGATCGGCTCCGGGAAGGGGTGCCGCAGTTCGGCGAACGACCGTGATGGTCGTGCGATAAGGCGCCAGGAGGCGGATGATCTCTGCCGCGATGCCTCCCGCCCCGACGATGACGACGTGCCGACCGTAAAGCGAGAGACCCGTGCGCACGGGCGACCAGCGAGCGGCTCGCGCTTTCGGAGCGAACTCTCGCAACACCGCGTGTGCGAGCGCGACGGCGTGCTCGGCGACGGGCTCGGAGTACGCACCTTTGGCACTCGTAAACACCGGACGTGGTTTATCCGCATAGCGCGCCAGCACCGACGCGAAACTGTCGACCCCGGCCCACGGAAGTTGCACCCAGCCGATGCCGGGATGGGCATCTAGCACGGTACCGAGCTCGTCAGCACCCACCTCGCTCAACCACACGAGTCCGCGGGTCTGGGGCCCCAGGCTCGACACCTCTCCCCCGCCAGCACGCACCGCTTCGCTGAAGAAAGGCGATGCGATCGGCAGAACCGCAATCTCGCCCGGCTCGGGGCGCTCGACCGGCACAACGCCGTGCCCCGCGAGGGGATCACGGTGTTGATCAGCGAGCTCGAACTGAGCATCGGCAGCGAACGTGGCTGACTGCGACATGCGGTCGGGAGAGGGCGTCACAGGATGCTCCTTCATCGGTATCGACCACCACCAGCGGGTCGACTCAGGTGCGGGCGAGCTCGGCGAGACGGTGCACGTAGGGGTGCGAGGGGTCACCCAGCACGTCGTCGATGGCGCCCATGCCGACAATCGTGCCGCGGTGGAGAACGGCAAGGCGGTGCGAGAGGCGACGCACTTCTCCGATCTCGCTACTCACGATGAAGGCAGAGAAGCCGCGGAGCCGTTGGACCTCGGCCAAATGACTCAGGATGGTGCCGCGAACCGTGGCGTCGATGCCCGCGGTCGCTTCGTCGGCCACGAGCAGCTCAGGATCAAGAACGAGTGCCCGCGCGATGGCGACCCGTTGTCGCTGCCCCCGGCTCAGTTCGTAGGGATACTTCGGAATCGTCGCGAGGGTGAGGTGCATCGCGTCAATCGACTCGGCGACGATTCCTCCCGCGAGCTTCTTCGACAGCTTCGGATCACGCTGAACCAGCGGAACCGCAACGTTCTCACCGACCGTCAAGTGCGGGTCGAGCACGGCCCCGGCGTCTTGGGGAACGTAGCCGACCCGAAGCGCGAGCTCATCGTCGTCGTGGTGCCGCAACGTGCGCACGTCCATGCCGAGCACCTCGAGAGCACCGCCGGTGATCTCGACGCCCCGGTCGACGCTCCGCGAGGTGTAACCGGCAATCACCTGAGCGAGCGTGCTCTTTCCGCTTCCAGAATCGCCGACGACGGCGAGCGTCTCTCCGGGCGCGATATCGAGGCTGACGCCCGCGATGGCCGTCACGGGGCGACGGCCGAACCCGCCCCGGTACTGCAGGGTCAGATCGCGCGCGCACACAGCCGATTCGGTCACCTGGCCGAGTTTAGTCGTGGCC
>CALRMP020000002.1:0-82075 GCA_943369205.1 Gulosibacter massiliensis
CGGCAAGGGCCGGCGTCGCCACGTGATAGTCGATGCGCCAGCCGGTGTCGGTGTCGAAGGCCTGCCCACGTTGTGACCACCAGGTGTAGGGCCCGGGCACCTCTCCGGCCTGCTGGCGGCCGACGTCGACCCACCCGAGGCCGGGGCGCGTGACGCCGTCGACGCACTCGATGGGAGCATCCAACGCCCCAAAGAACCGGTCGAAGTACGCGCGCTCGTCGAGCAAGAAGCCCGCGTTCTTGCGGTTGCCCTTCCAGTTCTTGATGTCGAGTTCGCGGTGGCCGACGTTGAGGTCGCCGACGACGAGGGCGTAGGGCGTGTGCGCGGCGAGCAGGGGCAGGCGCTCGGTCATCGCCTCCAAGAACTTGTACTTCTCGACCTGTTTCGGGGTGTCAACCTCGCCCGAGTGCACGTAGCAACTGACGACTGTGAGGGTCGTGCCGCCGACGGTGAGGTCGGCCTCGATCCAGCGGCCGGCGGAGTCGAAGTCGTCGGGGCCGAGCGCAACCCGGTGCGCGGCGAACTCGCGACGCGCGGCGATCGCGACGCCCGCGCGACCCTTGGCCGTCGCGGCGTCATGCACAACCGTCCAGTCGGGGCCGAGCAGGCCCGTGACGTCTTCGGTGGATGCCCGCACCTCTTGCATCGCGAGCACGTCAACGTTGCGCGCCGCGAGCCACTCGGCCATGCCCTTGCGAAACGAGGCGCGAATGCCGTTGACGTTGACAGAAGCGATGCGCACAGGGGTCGGCATGCGGCCAGTCTAAAGGCGGCGCCTGACGCTCACTCTCGCGTGAAGATTCGCCGAAACCAGGGCCGTTTCGGTTCGGGTTCAGGTTCGGGCTCGTGAGCGGCGACGAGCGCTCGCGCTTGCTCGAGGCGCTTCTCTTCCACGACAGGGTCAAGGACAACTCCGTCATCGCTGATGCCCGTTGCGATCCACATGGCAGCGAGCAAAATGACTTGGCTGACGAAGTTGAACCAGATCATGATGCCGACGAAGACCGCGAACGAGGCGAGGAGCGGGTTGGTGCTGGCGCCGCCCAAAAGGGCCCCACCGAGCACTTTGAGGCCCCCGAGGCCGACGGCGCCGATGAGGGCGCCAGGCACCAGCCGTCTCACGCCGATTCGCATGCCAGCGAGCACGCGGTAGAGCATCGCGAGTACGAACGCATCGAGGAGAAACATGACGGTGAGGGTGACGACGCGACCGATGACGACGTTGCTGGTCGAATCGCGGATGCCCAGCCACTCGAGCACGCTCGAAACGGCAACCGTGCCAGCCACCGAAAGCCCCGACGAGATCAGCAGGAGGAGACCGAACCCCACGGCAAGCCCGGCGTCTTTGAGTCGCAGCAAGATGTAGTTCATCCGCGAGCCGGGAAGATCGAACATGATCCGCACCGCATCGCGGGCCCCGGCCATCCAGCCGAGCGCCGAGAACACGAGGCCGATAAGGGCGATCGCGCCCGTCCAGCCGAAGACGGTGGCAGACAAGAGGTCGTCGGGGTTGATGACTCCCGCGGTGTCTTCGGTGGCGATGAGCCCCGGCACGCTCACCGTGAGCACGTCGATGAGCGCGTCACGGAGCCCGACGTTGCCGGCGACGATGAGCCCGACGATCGAGAATCCCACCCAGAGCCCAGCGAAGACAGAAAACACCGCTTGATAGGCGAGCCCGGCAGAAAGGAGGTAGCCCCGCTTCTCGCCGAAGACGATGAAGACCCGCATGGGCTTCAACGCCATGACCCACTCGACGATGGGGGTCACCCAGGCGGTGATGCGCTCGACGGTGCGCGTCACCCATCCCATGAGGCTTGAGACTACGGCTTACCGCGCAGAATCGCCTGCTTCACCTCGGCGATAGCTTTCGTGACCTCGATGCCGCGGGGGCAGGCCTCCGAGCAGTTGAAGGTCGTGCGGCAGCGCCACACGCCTTCCTTGTCGTTGAGGATGTCGAGGCGCACCTGCGCCTGGTCGTCGCGGCTGTCGAAGATGAAGCGGTGAGCGTTGACGATCGCGGCCGGGCCGAAGTACTGACCGTCGGTCCAGAACACCGGGCACGACGAGGTGCAGGCCGCGCACAAGATGCACTTGGTGGTGTCATCGAAGCGCGCGCGCTCTTCGATCGACTGGATGCGCTCCTTCTGGGGCTTCGAGCTCGACTGCAAGAACGGCTGCACTTCGCGGTACGACGCGAAGAACGGCTCCATGTCGACGATGAGGTCTTTCTCGAGCGGCAGGCCCTTGATCGCCTCGATGTAGATGGGCTTGGTGATGTCGAGGTCCTTGATGAGGGTCTTGCACGCGAGGCGGTTGCGGCCGTTGATGCGCATCGCGTCGGAGCCACAGATTCCGTGGGCGCACGAGCGACGGAACGAGAGCGTGCCGTCTTGGTCCCACTTCACCTTGTGGAGGGCATCCAGCACCCGATCGGTCGAGTACATCTGCACATCGAAGTCTTGCCAGTACGGCTCGGTGTCTTTCTCCGGGTCGAATCGACGAATGATGACCGTGACGGTGAATTCCTGAACGGCTCCGACCTCGGCAGGCGCAGTCTCGGTCGCCATCAGTACTTCCTCTCCATCGGCTGGTAGTGCGTGATCACGACAGGCTTCCAGTCCATGCGGATGTGGTCGCTCGCGTCGGCGCTGTGCGCGTCGCCCGTGAGGTAGGCCATCGTGTGCTGCATGTAGTCGGCGTCGTTGCGGTCGGGGTAGTCGTCACGCATGTGGCCGCCCCGGCTTTCTTTGCGGTTGCGTGCTGAGTAGACGACGACCTCGGCGATGTCGAGCAAGAAGCCCAGCTCGATCGCCTCGAGCAGGTCGGTGTTGAACCGCTTGCCGCGGTCGTGAATGCCGATGTTCTGGTAGCGCTCGCGGAGTGACTGGATCGTCTTCGTGACGCTCTCGAGGCTCTCTTCGGTGCGGAAGACCTGGGCGTTCTTGTCCATCTCTTCCTGCAGCTCTTTGCGCAGCACAGCGACGCGCTCCGTGCCGTTCGAGGTGCGCAGGCGCTCAACGAGTTCGCGAACCTCTTTCGAGGGGTCGGCGGGCAGTGGCACGAAATCGGCACTGTTCGCGTACTCGACCGAGTAACGACCGGCGCGCTTGCCGAACACGTTGATGTCGAGCAGCGAGTTGGTGCCCAGGCGGTTCGAGCCGTGCACCGAGACGCACGCGCACTCGCCCGCGGCGTACAGGCCGGGGATGACGGTGTCGTTGTCGCTCAGCACCTCGGCCTTGATGTTGGTCGGAATACCGCCCATCGCGTAGTGGGCCGTCGGCATGACCGGCACGGGCTCGACGACGGGGTCGACGCCGAGGTAGGTGCGCGCGAACTCGGTAATGTCGGGCAGCTTGGTCTCGAGCACTTCAGCGCCGAGGTGGGTGCAGTCGAGGAGCACGTAGTCCTTGTTCGGCCCGGCACCGCGACCCTCGGCAACCTCTTGCACCATGCAGCGCGAGATGATGTCGCGCGGCGCAAGGTCTTTGATGGTCGGGGCGTAGCGCTCCATGAAGCGCTCGCCGCTGGCATTGCGCAGAATCGCGCCTTCACCGCGGGCGCCTTCGGTGAGCAGGATGCCCAGGCCGGCGAGCCCGGTCGGGTGGAACTGGAAGAACTCCATGTCTTCGAGGGGGATGCCTTTGCGCCAGATGATGCCGACGCCATCGCCTGTGAGGGTGTGCGCGTTGGAGGTGGTCTTGTAGACCTTGCCGAACCCACCCGTGGCGAACACGATGCTCTTGGCGTGAAAGACGTGCAGGTCGCCCGTGGCGAGTTCGTAGGCGACGACGCCCGCGGCCTTGCCCTCGGCCATCACGAGGTCGAGCACATAGAACTCGTTGTAGAACTCGATGCCGAGCTTGACGCAGTTCTGGAAGAGCGTCTGCAGGATCATGTGACCCGTGCGGTCAGCCGCGTAGCAGGCGCGACGCACGGGCGCTTTGCCGTGGTCGCGGGTGTGGCCGCCGAAGCGACGCTGGTCGATCTTGCCGTCGGGCGTGCGGTTGAACGGCAGCCCCATGTTTTCGAGGTCGATGATCGCGTCGATCGCCTCTTTCGCGAGAATCTCGGCAGCGTCTTGGTCAACGAGGTAGTCGCCGCCCTTGACGGTGTCGAAGGTGTGCCATTCCCAGCTGTCTTCCTCGACGTTCGCGAGAGCGGCAGCCATGCCGCCCTGCGCCGCGCCCGTGTGGGAGCGGGTCGGGTAGAGCTTTGAGATGACGGCGGTCTTCGCGTTGGGCCCGGCCTCGATCGCGGCGCGCATACCGGCACCCCCGGCGCCGACGATGACAACGTCGAACTGGTGCTGGTGCACGACCGGGGCGGCGGGCGTAGTCAGGGTCTCAGTAGTCACGACAGGCTTTCGGTTAGAGAAGGTCGGCGCAGAACGACGCGACCAGTTCGGGGTCGGCGCCGGCAGGGCACGGGTCGAAGGTGAAGATCACGAGGGTTCCGAGAATGATCAGCACACCGGTCGACGACAACAGAGACGCCTGAAGGATGCGGCGAACGCTCGGCGTCGCAACGTAGTCGTTGATGATCGTGCGCATGCCGTTCGCACCGTGCGTGAGCGCGAGGGTGAGCAGGAAGAAGTCGTACCACTGCCAGAAGGGGTCGCTCAGCTTGCCGGCGACGAAGGCGAAGTCGATCTGGTTGATGCCGTCACCCAAGAAAAGGTTCACGAACAAGTGCCCGAAGATGAGGCCCACGAGCAGCACGCCCGAGAACCGCATCCACACCCAGCCCCACTTCTCGAGGTTGATGCCGCGCTTGGTGCGGGCGTGCGGGGCGCGCGGGGAGTCGAGAGAAACGTCCATCGTCATGATCAGCCTCCGAACACGTTCATCAGGTGACGCGGCGTGAAGCCGATCATCAGCACGAGCCACACACCGAGCACGACGTAGAACATCGCCTTTTGGTATCGCGTGCCGACTCCCCAGAAGTCGATCAGGATGATGCGCAAACCGTTGAGGGCGTGAAAACCGATGGCGCCCACGAGGGCAACTTCACCGAGGCCCATGATCTCCGTCTTATAGGCCCCGATGACGGCGTTGTACGCCTCGGGGCTCACACGCACGAGAGCCGTGTCGAGAATGTGCACGAGCAAGAAGAAGTAGATCGCGACACCGGTGATGCGGTGCAGCACCCACGACCACATGCCTTCATTGCCGCGGTAGAGCGTGCCGCCCGGAATCGGCGAACGGCGCGGTGCGGGTACTTCGATGGTTGCCGACGAGCTCATCGCTCCGGCTCCCGTTGCCTTCGCTGGCACGAGAAACCCTCCTCAGGGCAGTGACGACGTGCGCGGGTGCGCCCGTGGACTCCGGCTGGATTCCGAATTCTCGACTTGGTGGTCGCCGATACAGGCAGTCTACGTCGAGTTTTCTGAGTGCTTAGAACAAGCGCGCGCTGGGCGAGCCGAGCACGCGGAGCATCGTCTCGGCATCGGCTGTTCGACGCGCGCGAGCATCGACGATGGTGCGTTCGTAGTGCGCGATGAGTTGGTCTCCCAGCGCCTCCCAGGTGCGCCCGAGCACCGACCGTCGGCCGGCTTCCCCGAGCCGTGCTCGCAAGGCCGCATCGCCGAGCAGCTGCGTCACCGCAACGCGCATCGAGCGGGAGCTATCGGGGTCGGTGAGCAACCCCGTGCGCCCGTGATCGATGAGGTCGATCGGGCCTCCGGCACGCGGGGCGACCACGGCCAAGCCCGTTGCTTGCGCCTCTTGGATCGTCTGGCCGAAGGTCTCTTCTGACCCGTTGTGCACGAAGATGTCGAACGCCGCGTACGCGGTAGCGAGCTCGCGCCCCTGCAAAGCGCCGAGATACTCCACGGGCATGCCCGCAAGCGCGGTTCGCACACTCGTGGCTGACGGCCCGTCTCCGACGAGCGCAATGCGGATGCCCGCCACGCCTCGCAGTGCCGCAAACCGTTCGACCTGCTTCTCAGGAGCGAATCGGCCCACATACCCGATGATCAGTTCGCCGTTCGGTGCGAGCCGCTTCCGGAGTTCTGCGGTGCTCGCAGCGAGCTTCATTCGCGGGTGATACCCGTCGAGGTCGACGCCGCGGCCCCAGCGATCGAGGCGCTGCACGCCCGCTTCCGCGAGGTCGGCGATCGCCGAGCTCGACGGGGCGAGGGTCAGGTCTGCCTTGTCGTGCACGAGGGTGACGACGCGCCAGGCGAACGAGGTCGCGGCAGCCAGGTGGTTGCGCTTGGCGTAGCCGGCGACGTCGGTCTGGAAGATCGCGACGGTCGGGATTCCGAGTCGCCAGGATGCTCCGATCGCATGCGCCCCGAGTAAGAACGGCGAGGCAGCGTGCACGACGTCGGGGGCGAACTCCGCAAGCGTGCGGGACACGATGGGGGTCGGCAGCCCGACGGGAAACTCGCGGTACGACAGCGCAGGAACGGGGACGACCCGAGCGCCGGCATAGCTTGCGGGTGCCCCGGGGGCGGGCGCGATGACGATCGTTTCGTGCCCCCGAGCCTGCAGATGCTCGAGCACTCGCAGAACGCTCGTCGTGACGCCGTTGACGGTCGGAAGGAAACTCTCGCTCACGACGGCAACGCGCATGAGATTCGCCCCTCTCGAGTCGGCTTACGGGCACGGTAGCTCACGGCGGTTGCTCGCACATGAACACGGGTCGACCGGTAGGGTGACCCGCATGCTGGCGCTCGAGGGCACGCTCAAAGACTTTCACGCGATCATTCCCGCTGGCGGGGTGGGCTCTCGGCTGTGGCCCCTGTCGCGAGCAGAGGCTCCCAAGTTCCTCCACGACCTCACCGGCAGTGGTCACACCCTTCTGGGCGATACCTGGAACCGGGTGCTCCCGCTCGCTGGCGCAGCAGGAATCATGGTCGTGACCGGTCGCGCTCACCGCGCAGCCGTCGAGGCCCAGTTGCCCGATCTGCTCGAGAGCAACATCGTGCTCGAGAGTGAGCCGAAAGACTCGTCGGCCGCGATCGGGCTCGCAGCGGCCATCCTGCACCGCCGCCACCCCGACGTCATCGTCGGCTCGTTCGCGGCCGACCACGTGATCACCGATAGCGAGCGCTTTCGGCACACGGTCGCCGAGGCCGTCGCGGTCGCCCGCGAGGGCTACATCACGACGATCGGCATCGCACCGACAGAGCCGTCGGTGGGCTTCGGGTATATCGCCCGAGGCGAGCCGCTCGCGATCGAGGGTGCGCCCCACGCCCACCTTGTCGACCGGTTCGTCGAGAAGCCCGACCTCGCCACAGCGACGGCCTATTTCGAGTCGGGCGACTATCTCTGGAACGCGGGCATGTTCATCGCCCGCGCCGACCGTTTGCTCGGCCAGCTCGCCGAGACCGAACCCTTGTTGCACGAAGGCCTTCTCGAAATTGCCGCGGCGTGGGACACCTCGTCGCGCACGCACGTTGTCGACGCGGTGTGGCCGCTGCTGCCCAAGATCGCGATCGACTATTCGGTCGCGGAGCCGGCTGCCGCCGCGGGCAAGCTCGCCGTCGTGCGCGGCGACTTCCCGTGGGACGACGTCGGAGACTTCTCATCGCTCGCGAAACTCCTGTCGGGCAACCGACCGGGTGAGCTCGCCATTCTGGGTGAGGGCGCGCGCGTGCTTGCCGACTCGGCCAGCGGCGTCGTGGTGAGCCAGAGCAGTCGCCTGATTTCGCTCATCGGGGTGCACGACATCGTCGTCGTTGATACGCCGGATGCTCTGCTCGTGACCACGCGAGAGCACGCGCAGCGCGTGAAGAAGGTTGTCGACGCCATCAAGCAAGCCGGACGCGACGACTTGCTCTAGCGCCCCGTCGGGGGTTCGGAGCGACCAGCGCCGCGCATCCCCTCTGCTCATTCGCGCACCTCAGCGCGCGAGTGATGCACGATCGCCAGCGTTTCCGCGGCATTTCCGCTGAGTCCCGAGTTCGTAACGCTTGTGTCTCCCAGGCCCTTCGGCGGTGCTTATGGCGCTCTTCGTTCGATAACGTGGAGCCAATTCGCTCCAGCGTCGTGCTGGGCAGCAAATTTGGAGGACACAGTGATCAACACCACCCGCAAGCGCGGCTTGGGCGCATTCGCCCTGCTCGGCGCGAGCGCCCTCGTGCTCGCTGGCTGCGCCGCAGCCCCCGAGGCCGAGGCGCCCGAAGAGACCGAGGCCCTCGACTTCCTTCCCTGCATCGTCTCTGACGCTGGTGGCTGGGACGACAAGTCGTTCAACGAGGCTGCGTTCGACGGCATCGAGTCTGCTGCTGCTGAGCTCGGTGTCGAGTTCGTCGCGGTCGAGTCGGCCGACGAGAACGCCTACGAGCCGAACGTGCAGAACCTGGTTGACCAGGGCTGCGACCTGATCATCACGGTGGGCTTCCTCCTCGGTGAGGCGACCACCAACGCGGCCGCCGCGAACCCTGACATCAACTTCGCGATCATCGATGAGTTCATCGACGCTCCGAACGTCAAGCCGATCCAGTTCAACACTGTTGAGGCTGCCTTCCTCGCCGGCTACGTTGCGGCCAGCTACTCGGAGACCGGCGTTGTCGGCACCTTCGGTGGCATCCCGATCCCGCCCGTCACGATCTTCATGGACGGCTTCGTTCAGGGTGTTGACTACTACAACTCGGAGAAGGGCACCTCAGTGCAGGCGCTCGGTTGGGACCTCGAGGGTCAGACCGGTGCATTCACCGGTGGCTTCGCTCCCGGCGTCGAGGCTCTCGCCACGGCTCAGGGTCTCATCGACCAGAACGCTGACGTGCTGCTGCCCGTTGGTGGTCCGATCTACTTCAGCGCTGCTGAGGCGATCCGTGACTCGGGCCGTTCGATCGCCCTCATGGGTGTCGACAAGGACATCTTCGTGTCTGACCCCGACATCGCCGACCTGGTTCTCACCTCGGTGCTGAAGAACATCTCGAACGCTGTGTTCGACGTTGTGACCGGTGCGGCCACCGCCGAATTCGACTCGGCGCCGTACGTCGGCACGCTCGAGAACGAGGGCGTGGGCGTGGCTCCGTTCCACGACTTCGAGGGTTCGGTTGACCCCGAGCTCGCTGCTGAGGTCGAGGCCCTGATCGCCGGCATCATCGACGGCTCGATCGAGGTCACCTCGCCGGCGTCGCCCGGTCAGTAAGCACTGCCCGTTTCACCCGAGGGAGGTCAGCGCTGCTGGCCTCCCTCGGCCTTTTGCGGACATCCTGAGCCCATGCTCAGATGCGCACAATTCCGCTCAGATTCCGGTGTCGCCTCTGGCCTACAGTGGTGACACGAGCACATCGCGGTCGCCGTTGTCGGCTGCATGGGCACACACCAGTAGCGACTCAGTGCCGAGTCTCCCGGTCGGCGCAGAAAGGCCCGCAGGCATGAAACTCGAGCTTCGCGGCATCACGAAGCGTTTCGGCGCACTCGTCGCCAACGACCACATCGACCTCGTCGTCGAGCCCGGTGAAATCCATTGCCTTCTCGGCGAGAACGGTGCCGGCAAGTCGACGCTCATGAACGTGCTCTACGGCCTGTATCAGGCCGACGAGGGCCAGATTCTGCTCGACGACACGGTGCAGAACTTCGCCGGCCCGGGTGACGCCATGAACGCGGGCATCGGCATGGTGCACCAGCACTTCATGCTCATTCCGGTCTTCACGGTGGCCGAGAACGTCATGCTCGGCCACGAGCAGACCAAGACCGGCGGCCTCCTCGATCTCGACGCCGCGCGGGAAGTCGTGCGCGAGATCTCGAGTCGTTTCGGCTTCGACATCGACCCCGACGCGAAGATCGAAGACTTACCCGTCGGCGTGCAGCAACGCGTCGAGATCATCAAGGCCCTCTCGCGAAACGCCAACGTGCTCGTGTTCGATGAGCCCACCGCCGTGCTCACGCCGCAAGAGACCGACGAGCTCATGGGCATCATGCGCAAGCTGCGCGACGAGGGCACCTCGATCGTCTTCATCACGCACAAGCTGCGTGAGGTGCGCGAGGTCGCCGACCGCATCACCGTGATTCGCCTCGGCAAGGTCGTCGGTGAGGCAGAGCCCACCGCGACCAACGTCGAGCTGGCGTCGCTCATGGTCGGGCGCGCGGTCGAGCTCACGGTGGATAAGTCGGCGGCGACCCCGGGCGATGCCGCACTCGTGATCAGCGACCTCACCGTGACCGACCACGTCGGTCAAGTTCTCGTCGACGCAGTGAGCTTCACGCTGCACCGGGGCGAGATTCTCGCGATCGCCGGCGTGCAGGGCAACGGGCAGACCGAGCTCACCGAAGCCATCATGGGTCTGCAGCACCGCGTGCTCGGCTCGATCACCCTGGGCGGCAACGAGCTGGTCGGCCGCACCACGCGGCAAGTGCTCGACGCCGGAGTCGGCTTCGTTCCGGAAGACCGCACGGAAGACGGTCTCGTCGGGTCGTTCACGATCGCCGAGAACCTCATGCTCGACCGCTCGACGGGTGAGCCCTTCGTCAAGCGCGGCACGCTGCAGCTCACCGAGTTGGCGCAGTTCGCGTCAGACCGAATCGTTGAGTTCGACGTGCGCACGCAGGGCATTACCTCGACGGCCAGCAGCCTCTCGGGCGGCAACCAGCAGAAGGTCGTGCTCGCGCGCGAGCTCAGCCGCGAGCTCAGTTTGCTCGTCGCCGCACAGCCGACGCGAGGCCTCGACGTGGGGTCGATCGAGTTTGTGCACAAGCGCATCGTCGCCACTCGCGACGCGGGGATTCCCGTGATCGTGGTGTCGACAGAACTTGATGAGGTGGCGGCATTGGCCGACCGCATCGCGGTCATGTACCGGGGTCGGATTATCGGCATCGTGCCGGGTGACACCCCGCGTGACGTACTGGGATTGATGATGGCCGGAGAGACCCCGGCGGAGGTGGCCGCATGAGCGACGACACGAAGAACCCGACCGGCGCCGAGCCGCACAAGCAGACGGCCGCCGAGGCCGTCCACGAGCAGGTGGTGGCGCACGAAACCGGGCGCGACAACACCGAGCCTCCCGTGTCGCGGAGCACCCAGATCGTGAAGGAGATCTTCGGCGGAAGCGCCGCGATCTCGGTCTTGGCCGTCTTCTTGGCCCTTGTCTTCGGCGGAATCCTGATCATCATGACCGACGAGGCCGTTGCCGAGGCGGCCGGGTACTTCTTCTCGCGGCCGCTCGACACCTTCCGGGCGATGTGGGAAGCCGTGGCTGGCGCCTACAGCGCGCTGTTCCGGGGCTCGGTGTTCAACTACCTGCGCGCCGACGACCTCGTCGCCGCGTTCCGGCCGCTCACGGAGACCCTCGCCAACGCCACACCCCTGATCGCTGCCGGTCTCGGTGTCGCTCTCGCCTTCCGCGTGGGTCTCTTCAACATCGGTGGCCGTGGCCAGATGCTGATCGCCGCCGCGGTGGCGGGCTACATCGGCGCGTACATCCCGATGCCGCCCGTGATTCACCTCCTTGTTGCCCTGATCTTCGGTCTGATCGGTGGCGCCCTGTGGGGTGGCCTGGTCGGTCTTCTCAAGGCCCGCACGGGTGCGCACGAGGTGATCGTCACGATCATGCTCAACTACATCGCGTTCTACCTGGTGTCGTTCTTGCTGCGCACCCCGGGTGCGCTTCAGGCGCCGGGGCAGAACAACCCCAAGAGTGCTCCGATTCTCGAGACGGCACAGTTCCCGTCGCTGCTCGGTGACCAGTTCAACCTGAACATCGGTTTCGTGCTTGTGATCCTCGCCACGATGTACACCTGGTACCTCTTGAACCGCTCGGCCCTCG
This sequence comes from Gulosibacter massiliensis, assembly GCA_943369205.1. Classification (GTDB taxonomy): domain Bacteria; phylum Actinomycetota; class Actinomycetes; order Actinomycetales; family Microbacteriaceae; genus Microcella; species Microcella massiliensis_A. The sequence goes on from CALRMP020000002.1 coordinate 11,729, forward strand.
GGTTCCGGTTCCGCGCCGTGGGTGAGAACCCGCATGCGGCACAGGTTGCCGGCATTGACGTCAAGCGCGTCTACGTGCAGGTCATGCTCATCTCGGGAGCCCTCGTCGGCCTCGCGGGCGTGTATCAAGTGCTCGGCAACTTCACGGGCGGCTTCGCCGCCGGCCTTGACGCGGGAATCGGGTTCGATGCCATCACCGTTGCTCTGCTCGGTCGCTCGAAGCCGTGGGGGGTGTTCTTCGCCGGCATCTTGTTCGGTGCCCTCAAGGCGGGTAGCTACACCATGCAGGCGGCGGAAGGCATTCCGGTTGACATCGTTCTCGTCGTGCAGTCGTTCATCGTGCTCTTCATCGCGGCACCACCCCTGGTGCGTGCGATCTTCCGATTGCCGACCCCTGATCCGCTCTTCCAATGGCGGACCCCGAAGCTCGCCCGCAAGGCGGAGGTGACCAAGTGAGTGTCGTGACAACCACCCGCGACTCGGGTTCGGGTCTCGCCCCCTCGACGATTGTCGTGCGCAGCTGGAAGGCTCCGATCGCTTTCGCCGTCTTCAGCCTTCTGGGTGCCGTGCTGTTCATCGGCCTCGCGCGTGGGGGTGTCACCACCTTCCGGCTGAGCAACGAGGACGACGCGATCGTGCTGCCGTCGATCGTGCTTCCGGCCGACGCGACCGGAATCATCACCGTCGTACTGATGGCGGCGATCACCGTGTACGCCTTCCTCCTGGTGAGGTCAGCGCGCAAGGTTCCGCTGTGGCTCACGACGATCTTCGCCATCGTCTTCCTGCTCGGATTCCTGACGTGGGCTGCCTCAGGCTCGACGCTGCCGCTCGTGGGCCTTCTCGCCGGCGCGCTGACGGTCAGCACCCCGCTCATCTTTGGCTCGCTCGGTGGCGTCATCTCGGAGCGCGTCGGTGTCGTCAACATCGCGATCGAGGGTCAGTTGCTCGCCGGCGCCTTCGCCGCGGCGATGGTGGCAACGATCACGGGTTCGGCCATCGTCGGACTCATCGCGGCGATGGTCGCTGGTGCGCTGGTCTCGGTGATCCTGGCCGCGTTTGCGATCAAGTACCTCGTCGACCAGGTCATCGTCGGTGTCGTGCTCAATGTGCTCGTCATCGGCCTCACGAGCTTCTTCTACTCGACCGTGATGGTTGCCGACCCTGACTTGTTCAACAAGCCGGAGCGGTTCGAACGCATCTCGATCCCGTTGCTCAGCGACATTCCGATCATCGGGCCGATTCTGTTCAACCAGACGATCATCGTCTACATCATGTTCGCGCTCGTTCCGGCGGTCTGGTTCGGGTTGTTCAAGACCCGCTGGGGTCTGCGCCTGCGGTCGGTGGGTGAGCACCCGAAGGCTGCTGACACCGTCGGCATCAACGTGCGCGCCACGCGGTTCTGGAACGTGTTGCTGGCGGGAGCGATCGTCGGTGGCGGTGGCGCCTTCTTCACGCTCGCCGCAATCGGGTCGTTCACGAAAGAGATGACCAACGGCGCCGGCTTCATCGCCCTCGCCGCGGTGATCTTCGGCCAGTGGAATCCGATCAAGGCAACCCTCGCGGCGTTGCTCTTCGGCTTCGCGTTCAACCTGCAATCGACGCTGTCGATCGTTGGGTCGCCGGTGCCGAGCGAGTTCATGCTCATGCTGCCGTACCTCGTGACGATCTTCGCCGTCGCGGGCCTCGTGGGCTTCTCGCGACCGCCAGCGGCCTCGGGCAAGCCCTACATCAAGTCGTAGGGGTGAATCCGTGACCGACATCGATTGGGATGCTCTGCGGGCTGTGGCTCTCGAGGCCATGACGCACGCGTATGTTCCGTACTCGAAGTTTCCGGTGGGGGTTGCGGCGATCGTCGATGACGGTCGGGTGATCTCGGGCTGCAACGTCGAGAACGCGTCGTACGGGCTGACCCTGTGCGCTGAGTGCGCTCTCGTGTCGAGCCTGCACATGTCGGGTGGCGGAAAGCTCGTGGCGTTCACGTGCGTCGACGGCAACGGCGGTGCGCTCATGCCCTGCGGGCGCTGCCGCCAACTGCTGTACGAACACTCGGCCGACGGCATGTTGCTCGAAACGGTCTCCGGCATCAAGACGATCGACGAAGTGTTGCCCGACGCGTTCGGGCCCCGAACGCTAGAGGAATTCCGCTCATGAGCATTGAACCGTTCGACGTCGTCGACCTCATTCGCACCAAGCGCGACAAGGGCGTTCTGACGACGGACCAGATCAACTGGATGGTCGACGCCTACACGCGCGGCTATATCGCCGACGAGCAGATGTCGGCCATGACCATGGCGATCTTCCTGAACGGCATGGAGCGCGACGAGATCCGCGACCTGACGCTCGCCATGGTGGCCTCGGGCACCCGGCTCGACTTCAGTGGGCTCTCCAAGCGCACGACCGACAAGCACTCCACGGGCGGCGTCGGCGACAAGATCACCCTGCCGCTCGCGCCGCTCGTCGCCTCGTTCGGCGTCGCGGTGCCGCAGCTCAGCGGCCGCGGGCTGGGCCACACGGGGGGCACGCTCGACAAGCTCGAGAGCATCCCGGGGTGGCGTGCCAATGTCAGCGTCGACGACATGATGGCGCAGCTCGAAAGTGCGGGCGCTGTCGTGTGCGCCGCCGGCTCGGGTCTCGCGCCTGCCGACGGCAAGCTCTACTCGTTGCGCGACATCACGGGCACGGTCGAGTGCATTCCGCTCATCGCCTCGTCGATCATGTCGAAGAAGATTGCTGAGGGCACGGCCGCGCTCGTGCTCGACGTGAAGTTCGGCTCGGGTGCCTTCTTGAAAGACATCGCACAGTCGCGCGAGCTCGCCAAGGTCATGGTGCGACTCGGTGAAGACGCCGGGGTAGCGACGCGCGCGGTTCTCACGAACATGAACGTGCCGTTGGGGCTTGCGATCGGCAACGCCAACGAAGTGCGCGAGTCGGTCGAGGTGCTCGCCGGGGGTGGCCCCGCCGACGTTGTCGAGCTCACGGTCGTGCTCGCCCGCCACATGCTCGAGCTCGCCGGCGTGACCGACGTTGACGTCGAGGGCGCGCTCACGAACGGTCAGGCGATGGACTCCTGGCGCGCCATGATCACAGCCCAGGGCGGTGATCCGGATGCTGCCCTCCCGGTCGCCCGTGAGACCCACGTCGTGACGGCCGACCGTGACGGCGTGCTCGTCGAACAGCACGCTCTCCCCTTTGGCATCGCAGCCTGGCGCCTCGGAGCGGGCCGAGCCCGCAAGGAAGACCCGGTTGATCACGCCGCCGGCATCGACCTGCACGCCAAGCCCGGTGACACGGTCACGGCGGGGCAGCCGCTCTTCACGATGCACACCAACGAAGAAGCCCGATTCGCTCGTGCGCTGGAGGCACTCGAGGGTGGCTACCGCATCGGTGACGCGGGCGACGAGGTGCACACGGGCGGGCCGCTCATCGCGGGAGTGGTCGAGGCCGACTAGGAAGTTGGGTTATGCCCCTCGTGTGCATAGCGTGGACTGAGCCTTGATTGCGATCGTGACCTGGGTGCGATTCTGTCCGACTGAGCCAACATCCTTCGCATGCGCGGAATGCACTCACACGTGCCGTGCTCGCATGACGGCAGTTAGTAGACACAATCATGTGGGCGAACCCAGTTGCCTCGCCCGGAGCCGATCGATCGAAAGCAAGGGGTACGGCTGACATCGATTCTTCGCACAGGCCCGATGACTTTGCACAGGTGGTCCGCCAAAGTGCGGACTAGCCCACGGGTGACGTGAGGTTTACTTTGATCCTATGGACACAGTGCGGAAGACCGTTGTTGGTGTTGTGGTGGCTTTCTCGCTCGTTGTCACTGGCTCTGGAATCGCTCATGCCGCGGAGGATCAGGTCCTCGAATTGGGTGAGTTTGCTGCCGAAGCGGTTCCGGCGTGGGTCGAGAATCCAGGCGACAGTCAACCGATGGTGGAGGTGCCGGGAGGTCAAACGGTTGATAGCGGCGAGACGCAGGTATTCATACCGACGAGCGCGAGCGAGGACATCGTCGTTTCCCTTGCTGGAGAGGAAGAAACCGTCGGCTTTACGATCGGCTTGCCGGCTAACGCCGTAGGCAATACTGACCTAGAGAGCGATGGCGACGCCGCGGCCTTCGAAGGCGAAGACGCCTCAACGGTTGTCCATGGTTTCGAGGAAGGCCTCCGAATCACGACGGTCATTGACGAGGCCGAGAAAGTTGAATCGTTCGATTACGAGTTGCCAACCGGAGTCGAGCCGATCATCAACGGTGACGGTTCGGTGACTCTCCGCTCAGTGTTTACTGATGACGACCTCGTTCAGGGAGAGAGCATCGTCATCGATTACGGGACCGTCGATGCGGCATGGGCGGTGGACGCGAATGGAGATCCTGTTGAGACGTGGTACGAGGTCGCCGACGGACTCTTGCGCCAAGTCGTCAAGACCGATGCGAGTACCGTCTTTCCCGTCGTAGCCGACCCGACTTTCTGGTGGGGCTGGAACGCCTTTATCCCGCACAGTGTTCACCAGCGAGTCTTGCATCAGTTGATCATCGGCGCGGCCGGGGCGACTATTGCGAATATCTTCGTGTCATACATCCCGCATCCGTATGTCCAGCTGGCAGTGCGACTCGCGGCGGCGATGGCAGTAGCCGGGGTGGCTCTCTGGACCGCCTGCAACAGAAATGGGCGCGGCGTCATCATTGGGCAGTCATGGCTCGCACAGGCCCTTCCTCCAGGGGTCACCACGACCTTCATCAGACATGGGTACTTTTGTCTCCCTCAGTGATCATCGCGTTGATGAACGTCATCCTCATTTCGGGGGTGGCGTTTGTCCGTGCGACTCAGCCACGCTCCATGACGATCGTCTCTCGCATAGCCTTCGTTATCGCAGCATGTGTTGCCATTGCATTCCTTGGAATCGAAACCCTGGGGTGGGCACTATCACGTGAGGATCTGTTCTGGTGGCTGCTCGCGTCCGTACTCATTGACGCCGCAATCTTGGCCGTTTTTGCGGTGCAGCAGTTTCTCGACCGGCAGCAGAAAAGCTCGAGTGGCAACTCGACCTGATCCGTCATCAAGGGATTCCCTAGACAAGAGGTGGCCTAGTACGAAGACGCGTCCAGCCTCGCGTCGGCACGCATCCGCGGCTCGCTAGTCCATGTCTCCGTCTTTGGCTCAGATCTCTCAAGCATCGTGCTCTATCCGAGATCGCCAGACCGCACTGAGCCCAGGCCCAAGCAGCGCGCGTTCACTTGCGTATGTGCTCAATCGGATCGCCGATCCGCTCGAGCGCGTCGACGACGAGACCCCAGAAGCGGTCGTTGTCGATGTCGAGGGCGACCTGCGTCGTGCATCCCTCGGGGGCGGGTGCGCGCAGATCGGCGACGGTCATGCCGAGCGTGAGCCCGCCCGTGAGCTCGACGTCGAGCGGGGCGCGCACGACGCGCAGCAGGGTCGGGTCGATCACGAAGGCCACCGCGCACGGGTCGTGAACCGGAGGGTGGTCGAAGCCCTGTGCGTCCTTGTAGCTGTGGGCGAAGAACTCCAGCAGTTCGCCGACGAACCGGGCGGGGGCCGTGCCGACAGCAGCGATGCGCGCGGCGACCTCGTCGGTCGCGAGCGCTTGGTGGGTCGCGTCGAGGCCGATCATGGTGAGCGGCCACGACTCGTTGAACACGATGTGCGCGGCCTCGGGGTCGACGATGATGTTGAACTCGGCGACGGCGCTCCAGTTGCCAACGTGCACGCCGCCGCCCATGAGCACGACCTGCTTGACGCGCTCGGCGAGACGAGGCTCTTTGCGCACGGCGAGCGCGATGTTGGTGAGCGCGCCCGTGGGCACGAGCGTCACGGTGCCGGGCTCGTGCGCCATGACGGTGTCGATGATGAGGTCGACCGCGTGGCGGGGGTCGAGGGTGACGGTCGGTTCGGGCAAGACCGGCCCGTCGAGCCCCGATTCACCGTGGATATCCGGGGCCGTCTCGACTGAGCGGACGAGCGGCCGGTGGGCTCCGCGGGCGATCGGCACAGTATCCATGCCGATGACGCGCGCGACGGCGAGGGCGTTGCGCGTGACCTTGTCGATGGTCTGGTTACCCATGACGGTCGTGACGGCGAGCAAGTCGATCGCCGGGGAGCCGTGCGCGAGCAACATCGCAACGGCGTCGTCGTGCCCGGGGTCGCAGTCAAGAATGATCTTTTCGGGGGTCGCGTGCGCCATGCGCCGAGCCTACTCCAGAACTGCATATATGAAAGCGACTTGCGCATGTGTAGAGTGCGCTCATGAGCACTCGCCCCGCAGCCCACACGGATGACCTTGCCGCCCGCGGCGCCGCGCGTATCGACTGGATTCGTTCGCGCATGAGCCTGCTCGCTGACGTGCGAGCGCGCTTCGCGGAGCAGCGCCCCTTCGAGGGGCATCGCGTCGGCATGTCGCTGCACCTCGAGCCCAAGACCGCTGTGCTGCTCGAAACGCTGCAGGCGGGCGGCGCCGCGGTCGTCGCAACCGGCAATCACGGCTCGACGCAAGACGACATCGTTGCGCACCTGCGCGGCCAAGGCATGACCGTGTTCGGCACGCGCGCCGACACGCTCGAGCAGCACCACGCGAACGTTGCGGCGGTTGATGCGGCGCGGCCGAGCATCCTGCTCGACAACGGGGCTGACCTCGCCGCACTGGCCGCGGCGCGCGTCGACGCGGCGGCCGTGAACGCGGGCGACACGACGGGCGGCACCGGCATCATCGGCGGCACCGAAGAAACGACGAGCGGCGGCATGCGCTTGCGCACCGAGCTCGCCGGTCACATTCCGTTTCCGCTCATCGTCATCAACGACTCGTTGCTCAAGGCAATCGGCGAGAACAAGCACTCGGTCGGGCAGTCGGTCGTCGAAAGCATCATGCGCATCACCAACCTGCGCATCGCCGGCCGCCGCTTTCTTGTCGCCGGCTACGGCTGGTGCGGTCGCGGCATCGCGCAGTACCTGCGCGCCATGGGCGGCAAGGTCGCGGTCACCGAGACCGATGACCTCAAGGCCTTCGAGGCTGCGTGGGACGGCTACCGCGTCGGCGGCATCGTCGACCTCGCGGGGTGGGCGGAGGTCGTCATCACCGCGACCGGTCACCCCGACGTCGTCACCCACGAAGTCATCGACGCGCTTGCCGACGGCACGGTTCTCGCGAACGCGGGCCACTTCCCGTGGGAGATCGACGTGCCGGGGCTCTACGAGCGCGCGACCGCCCGCACAACGCTCGACGAGGCTATTGAGCGCATCGACCTGCCCGGTGGTCGCCACATCATCCTGCTCGCCGAGGGGCGCATGATGAACCTCGCGGGGCGCGAGCCCAAGGGCAACTCGATCGAGGCCATGGATCTCGGCTTCATGCTGCAAGCGCTCTCGCTCGAGCGGGTTGCACTCGACGCGGCGGGGCTCGTCGCGGGGGCCCAGCCGGTTCCCGATGACATCGAACGAGAGATTGCCCGCCGGATGCTCGCCGCCATGGGCGCGCATCGATGAGCATCACGGCGCCCGATTACGGCGTGCCGGCGGTCGACAAGGCCCTCGACATTCTCGAACTGCTCGCCGAGACCCCGGAGCCGCTCACGCAAACCGCGATCGCCGAGGCCACCGGCCGCAGTGTGGGGCAGCTCTTCCGCGTGCTCGTGACGCTCGAGCGGCGGGGGTTTCTCGTGCGCGAGCGCGGAGGGGGCTACGTTCTTGGCACGCGCCTGTTCGACCTCGCGCACCAGCACGAGCCCTTGCGGGGTCTTCGCGCGGCTGCGCTTCCCGCGATGCACGATCTCGCTGATGAGGTGCGGCAGAGCTGCAATCTCGCCGTGCTCGAGGGCGACCGCGTGCGCGTCATCGCGCAGGTCGAGTCGCCCGCCGACTTCGGGTATCGCGTGCGCGTGGGTGCCCTGTTCGACGCTGCGACGACCGCAACCGGGGAGGTGCTGTTCGGCACCGCCGAGGTCGTGCGCGCCGACGCCCTGCAGCACGGCATTACCGACGTGGTCGTGGCCGTGCGATCACCCGCGGGGGAGACCGTTGCCGCCCTCACGGTTCCCTACGTGAGCACGAGCTTCAGCACGGTTGCCCACGATGCGGTCGTCGAGCGAGCGCGGGCAGCCGCACTCGAGATCACCCGGCGTTTGGGTGAGCCGACCGGGGGGAAACGAGGGTCACGGCTCGGTAACGAACCGGTAGGTTGGAAACCATGATAACGGCGACACCGAATCTGCTTCCCGGCACCGACCTCGCACTCGAGCAGCTGCCGAAGGTGTCGTTGCACGACCACCTCGATGGCGGGCTGCGACCGCAGACGATCATCGAGCTCGCCGACGAGATCGGCCTCGCATTGCCGACGACCGACGCCGGCGCGCTCGCCGACTGGTTTCTCGCCCAGTGCACCGCCGGGTCACTCGTGGAGTACCTGAAGACCTTCGACATCACCACCGCCGTCATGCAGACGAGCGCCGGCCTCGAGCGCGTTGCTCGCGAGTTCGTGCTCGACCTTGCCGCCGACGGCGTGGTGTGGGGTGAGATCCGGTGGGCTCCCGAGCAGCACCTCACGGCAGGGCTGAGCCTCGACGAGACGGTGGAAGCCGTGCAGGCGGGTTTGGACGCCGGGGTCGAGCAGGCGCGGGGCGCTGGCCACAGCATCCAGGTCGGCCAATTGGTGACCGCGATGCGCCATGCCGAACGCGGTCGTGAAATCGCCGAGCTTGCACTGCGGCACCGCGATGCGGGCGTCGTCGGGTTCGACATCGCCGGTGCCGAGGCGGGGTTCTTGCCGAGCCGCATGCGCGACGCTTTCGACCTGCTGGCCGCCGAGTGGATGCCCGTGACGGTTCACGCGGGCGAAGCCGACGGTCTCGAGTCGATTCGCAGCGCCCTGCTCGACGGCCGTGCCCTGCGTCTCGGGCACGGAGTGCGCCTTGCGGAAGACCTGCACCTGCGCCACGAGGGCGACACCACCTACGCAACGCTCGGCCGTATGGCCGAGTGGGTGAAAGACCGCCAGATCGCGCTCGAAGTAAGCCCGAGCTCCAACCTGCAAACGGGCGCCTTCGCGGCGTGGGGCGACACCATGATCGATCACCCGATCGACGTGCTTTACCAGCTCGGGTTCCGCGTGACCGTCAATACCGACAACCGCCTCATGAGCGCCACGACGCTCAGCCGCGAGTTGGCCCTCGTGAGCGAGGCGTTCGGCTACGACCTTGATGATCTGCTGACGCTGCAGCTCAATGCGGCGCAGGCGGCATTCTTGCCCGTCGAAGACCGCGAAGCCCTCATCGAGACCATCATCGAGGGCTTCGAGGCCGCTCAATGAGCCTGCCGCCGCTCGCTGATCGCGCCATCGTGCTGCACGCGCGCGCGCACGACTGGCGCGACGCGGTGCGCCTCGCGGGCGATGCGCTCGTCGACAGCGGCTGCACGACGCCCGAGTACACCGAGGCCATGATTCGCATGGTCGACGACCACGGCCCCTACATCGTGATCGCTCCCGGGCTTGCTCTCGCGCACGCCCGACCCGGGCCCGAAGTGCGCTGCGACGGACTCTCGGTCGTCACGCTCGCGGAGCCCGTCGAGTTCGGCCATGCTCACAACGACCCAGTTCGCGTCGTGATCGGGCTCGCGGGCGCGGCGCCCCACGCCCACCTCGAAGCCGTGGCCCAACTCGCGAACGCCTTCAACGACGCGGCGGCGATTCCCGCGCTCGCGGCGGCCACGACGCGTGATGCCGTGCGCGAGATTCTGGGCGGAGAACAGCCTGCGTGAAGATCGTCACCATCTGCGGCGCCGGAATCGGCTCGAGCGGCATTCTCAAGGTCAACGCCGAGCGGGTTCTGCAGCGGCTCGGGCTCACGGCCACGGTGGTCGCCGCTGACATCGCTTCGGTGGCGCGCGTCGCGGCTGATGCCCAGGTGATTCTGACCAGTGCCGAGTTCGTCGAGGCCATCGGCGTCACGCGCGCCGACGTCGTCGTGATCGAGAACTACTTCGACACCGACGAGTTGAGCGCGAAGCTCGAGGCGGCAATCGGCTGATGGATGCTCGCGCGAGCCGCGCGCGACTCGGTGTTGCCCAGCGGGCCCGTTCGAGCGGTCAAAGCGACCGGTGCGGATCATGAGTGCCACGGCCACGCCCAGGGCGCTGAGCGGCGCGATGTAGGGCGAGAACGAGAACAGGGCGAGGGCGACGAGCACCCCGACGCCGATCGCGACGACCGCGCGCCGTGCCGGGGTTGCCGCATTCTGCGCGAGGGGGAGCAGTGACCAGCCGACGAAGCCAGCCGCGATTCCCGTCGACGCAAGCAGCAGGTATGCCAAAACGGTCGGGTCGAAGGGAAGATCGGCCAACAGCGAAAGCGGTGCCGCGACGATGTCGAGTGTGAGAGCGAGCGGCCTCACGAGAAGCACCAGGTAGGCGACGAGCATGGCCCAGCCGGGGACAGCCCGCACGTCGATGACGGCGTGAACGGCGCGCAACAGCGGGAGGAACCCGAGGAACGCCAGCGCGTTCCCGCCCAAGAACCAGCGAATCAGGGTCACTTGGTCGGTCTCGCCCACGAGCACGGAAGGCACGACCACGACCCCAACGAGCATCATCGCGAGAGCGAGGAACGCCCACACAATGCCGGCGCGGCGACTCGGTGGTGCGGCGATCCGGTCGAGCAGCGTGGCGGACGTGCCGGAGGAACCTGTGGTCATGCGTGCACCTTTCGACGGAGGGCGAGGATGGTGGTGGCGACGGCGATGAAGGCGAGGGGGAGGGCTCCGCTGGGCATCACGATGAGCACCCACACGATGGCGGCACTCACGGCGATCATGAGCACAGGCCCGAGACTCGGGCGGAGCGCACGCCGCACGATGAGCGCGGTGATGATGGCGACGGCGAGCGACTGCAGGGCGATGGCGCTGACAATCACGATCTCGACGGGAGCGGTGAGAATCGCCGCCGCTGACGCCACCAGCAGGCCGCCCGCGACCGCGAGCGCTTCCTTCAGCTGGCTGGCAACGCGCGCCAGCACCGCGGCCTGAACCATGAGCGGCACGGCACCGAGTGACGCGAGCGCGTAACCCTGCCCGGGCTGCAACATGCCGACTTCGGCTGCGGCCGACCCGGCGGCCCAGGCGAGAGCCACGATGAGCGCGGCGCCGATGCCAAGCCAGATACTGGCGCTGCGTTCGCCCGACGACCACGGGAGCTGAGGTCGGGGGGCTCGCGGCAGCGGCGGCATGCCCGGCAAGCCTGAGACGCCAATGTCGCGCCCGCCGTCGCCGTGCTCGGCCGCGTACTCGGCCTCCAGTTGCTTGCGAAACTCCACCTCGCGCTCGAACCTCCGGCCGCGCACGCGGTCGAGAATGCCGAGCGTGATGGCACCCGCCATGACGAGCGCCGGGCTGATGCCCGCGATCATGAATGGCAGGGCCAGGCCAGCGCCGCCGATGCCCGCCCACACGTGCGCGACCATGGGGTCAACGTAGGGCCGAATGAACACGACGGTCGAGGCTGCCGCTGCGGCCGTCGTGAGCGCGACGACGGCGGCGACCTGGAGGTCGACGACACCGATGGCACGCTCCGGCCCGATCGTGAGCAGGGCGAGCACGCCGACCGCGGCGAGCGCTCCCGCGATCGCCATGACGATGGCCGAGACGGCGGGGGTTCGCGTCAGTTGATCGAAGCCGCGGCGATTGTAGAGCATCCCGAGCCCGATTGCGCCGAGCACGACGGCGATCGTGGTCGGCAGTGACTGCAGCGCGCTGAGCCACCGCGCGTCTGCGAGCCACTGCTCGTCAGCCACCAGGGTGCCATCACCGAGGTCGCTGACGGGGTCTGGCAACGAGAAGGCGCCCAGCGCTGCGAGCGCGCGGCCGGATGCCCACGTCACGAGCGCCGCAAACCACACCACCACGACCGGCGTCGGCAGCAACGGCTGCCGCGGGGCGGCGGAGCTCGGGTCGGTCACCCTCTCACCCTACGGGGGCGAGCCGGTTCGTAACTCAGGCTGAGTGGGCTGATGTGCGAACGCACCGCGTCACAACGCGCCCCTCAGCCTGAATTGCGAACAGAAGCGGCGGGGTTATCGACGGTCCGCGCGGGTCAGACGATCAGCTCGCGCATGCCCGCTTCGAGCGCGGCGACGCGGGCCGTGGCACTCGCGCGCCGCTCGTCGACCGACCCGGTGTCGCTCGAGGCGTCGATGTAGACCTTGACCTTCGGCTCGGTGCCGCTCGGCCGCACGATGACGCGGCTGCCGTCGAGCATCCAGAACCGCAGAATGTCGCCGGGAGGGAAGACGCCGAAGCCGCCGATGAAGTCATCGATTTCGGTTACGCGCGTACCGCCGATCTCGCTCGGAGGGTTCTCGCGCAGGGCCGCCATGATCTGGCCGATGCGGCTGAGGTCGGTCACGCGCAGCGACACTTGCGCGCTCGCGAAGGCGCCGAAGCGCTCGTCGAAGTCGCGCTGGTGCTGCTCGAGCGTGTGGCCAGCGGCCTTGAGCTCGCCCGCGAGGGCCAAGAAGTCGACCGCTGCTGAGATGCCGTCTTTGTCGCGCACCTTCTCGGGGTCGACGAGGTAGCCGAGTGCTTCTTCGTAGCCGTAGCCGAGACCGCCCACGCGCGAGATCCACTTGAAGCCCGTGAGGGTGTCGCTGTAGCTGATGCCGTAGGCGGCGGCGACGGCCGCCAGTGCGGGGGAGGAGACGAGAGATGCCGCGAACTTCGCTTGCCGATCTTCTCGTTGGAGGCGCTCGGCTGCGCGCCAGCCCAGCAGCGCCCCGACCTCGTTGCCCGACAGTCGACGCCAGCCATCGGCAGTCGACTCGTCAGGAATCGCGACGGCGAGCCGGTCGGCATCGGGGTCATTCGCGATGATGAGCTCGGCACCTGCGGCGCGGGCGGTCGCGAACGCGAGGTCCATCGCGCCGGGCTCTTCGGGGTTCGGAAACGCGACAGTCGGAAACGCGCCGTCGGGCTCGATCTGCTCGGCGACGACCACGGGCTCACCAAGCCCGGCGTCACGGTAGACCCGCTGCGAGACCTCCCACCCAACGCCGTGCATCGCGGTATAGACGAAGCGCACGGGGTCGATGACGGCCGACTCGGGTGTGTGCGTCACGAGAGCCGCGGTCTGGGCGATGTACGCGTCGATGACCGACTCGTCGGCCGTCTCGTAGTCGGTCGAGCGCGGAAGCTCCGCCACGGTCGCGGTGTCGGCCACCGCGAGAATCGCCGCGTGAATGGCTTCGTCGGCGGGCGCGACGATTTGCGAGCCGCCGTCGCGACCGCCCAGGTAGACCTTGTAGCCGTTGTCCCGCGGCGGGTTGTGGCTGGCGGTCACCATGATGCCCGCGCTGAGCCCCAGGTGCCGCACGGCGAACGCGAGCACGGGCGTGGGCAGCATGCGCGGCAAAAGCACGACGCGCACCCCCGCCCCGGCCATGAGCTCAGCCGAGTCGCGCGCGAACACGTCGCTGTTGACGCGGCCGTCGTAGCCGATGACCACTGACGCATTCTCGTCGCGGTCGAGCAGCCAGCGGGCGAATCCGGTGGCCGCCTGCGAGACGAGCACGCGGTTCATGCGGTTCGAGCCCGCGCCGAGCTCACCCCGCAGACCCGCGGTGCCAAACATGAGGCGGGTGTCGAAGCGGTCGCGGAGGGAATCCATCGCCGCGGCGTCACCGCCCTCGGCGGCGGGAATGAGCGCTTCGAGTTCGGCGCGCGTGACGGGGTCGGGGTCTTGCTCGAGCCAGGCCTTGGCAGAGTCGAGAGTGGTCACGAGTGGCCTCCTACAGCTGGGCGACGATGCGAGCGAGCAGCGCGCTGATCACGGGCTCGGCGGCCTTGCCGGCGTCGATAACTTCGGCGTGACTGAGCGGTTCGGGCGAGATGCCCGCCGCCAGGTTGGTGATGAGCGAGAGCCCGAGCACCTCCATGCCGGCCTGGCGAGCCGCGATGGCCTCGAGCGCCGTCGACATGCCGACGATGTGACCGCCCATGACCTTCGCCATCTGCACCTCGGCGGGCGTCTCGTAGTGCGGGCCACGAAACTGCACGTAGACGCCTTCGCCGAGCTCGGGAGCCACCGTGTGCGCGAGGTCGCGCAGGCGCTGCGCGTACAGGTCGGTGAGGTCGATGAACGTTGCGCCCTCGAGTGGCGAGTTCGCCGTGAGGTTCAGGTGGTCGCTGATCAGCACGGGCGTGCCAGGAACCCAGTGGTCTTTGATGCCGCCGGCACCATTCGTGAGGATCATGATGGATGCCCCCGCCGCCGCCGCCGTGCGCACCGAGTGCACCACCCGCCTCACGCCGTGGTTCTCGTAGTAGTGGGTACGGGCGCCGATGACGAGCGCGCGCTTGCCGCTCGGCAGCAGGATCGACCGCAACGTGCCGACGTGCCCTTCCAGGGCGGGCTTGCTGAAGCCAGCGATGTCGGTGGCAGCAAGCGTGTGGGTGGTCTCGCCGATGAGGTCGGCGGCCTTGGCCCAGCCTGACCCGAGGGTGAGGGCGATGTCGTGGCGTTCGACGCCCGTCGCTTCGGCGAGCTGCGCGGCAGCCTGAGTGGCGATCGCGAAGGGGTCGGCGTTGACGTCGTCGAGGGGGTTCACAGCGGTGTGGGACATGCCTGCCAGCCTACTGAGGGGGCCCCGATCGCCGCTCTCGAGAGGCGCGCGCACTCGCGCACGCTGACAGAATGGAGCCCATGACCACCCACTTCACCCGCCAACACCGCATCGCCGTTCTGGGCGGAGGCCCCGGCGGCTATGAAGCCGCGCTCGCCGGAGCGCAGCTCGGCGCCGATGTCACGCTCGTCGAACGCGTCGGTGTGGGGGGCTCTGCTGTGCTCACCGACGTGGTGCCATCGAAGACGCTCATCGCTACGGCCGAGGCCGCGGGGGCGATCCGCGACGCCGGCGAGCTGGGCGTGCAGTTCTTCGCGCGCGGCGAGAACGGCCGGGCGGTCAAGCCCGAGGTTGCCGTCAACCTCGCTCAAGTCAACAAGCGACTGTTGCGTCTCGCGCAAGAGCAAAGTGACGACATGCGGGAGCAGCTCATCGAGGCGGGCGTGCGCATCATCGCGGGCGACGGCCGGCTCGACGGGCCCACTCGCATCGTCGTCGCGACGGGGCACGGAAAGAAGCGCACGGACTTCGACCAGTGCGACGCCGACACGGTCATCGTGGCTGTCGGGGCTTCGCCGCGTGAGTTGCCCACGGCCAAGCCTGACGGCAAGCGCATCCTCACCTGGACCCAGCTCTATACGCTCAGCGACGTACCCGACCACTTGATCGTTGTCGGCTCGGGTGTCACGGGTGCCGAGTTCGCCTCGGCCTATCGTGCGCTCGGCGCGCAGGTGACCCTGATTTCCAGTCGCGACCAGGTGCTTCCGGGTGAGGATGTCGATGCCGCGCACCTCATCGAAGGGGTGTTCCGCCGCAACGGCATGACCCTGCTCGCGAAGAGCCGCGCCGATTCGGTGGTCAATACGGGCGACGGTGTCACCGTCACCCTGAGCGACGGCACCGTCATCGAGGGCTCGCACTGTCTCATGGCGGTCGGATCAATCCCGAATACCGCCGGTATTGGCCTCGAAGAGGCCGGCGTGCAACTGACCGAGTCGAAGCACATCGCCGTCAACAAGGTCGCGCGCACCTCGATGCCGAGTGTCTATGCGGTGGGTGACTGCAGCGACTCGTTGCCCCTCGCATCCGTCGCCGCGATGCAGGGCCGCACGGCGGTCTACCACGCCATGGGCGATGCGGTCACGCCGATTCAACTGCGCAACGTGACCTCGAACATCTTCACGGCGCCCGAGATTGCCACCGTTGGTTTCTCGCAAAAGCAGATCGAAGAGGGCGCCACCCGGGGCATTACGCACAAGCTCATGCTCGAGACCAATCCGCGGGCGAAGATGCAGGGGGTCACTGACGGCTTCATCAAGATCTTTGCGGCCAAGACCTCCGGCACCGTCATCGGTGGCGTCATCGTCGCGCCCCACGCCTCCGAGCTCATCTTGCCGGTGGCGCTCGCCGTCGAGCACCGACTCACGGTCGACCAGCTCGCGCGTGCCTACTCGGTGTACCCCTCGCTCTCGGGCGGCATCACGGATGCCGCGCGGGCGATGCACGTGCCGCACGACTAGCGCGTTTCGCGCCTCAGTCGGTGATGCTCAGCAGCACGTGACCCGACGCGACCGTCTCGCCGACGCTCGCCCCGATGCTGGTCACGGTGCCGTCTTTGTGCGCCGTCAGCGGCTGTTCCATCTTCATGGCCTCCAGCACGACGACCAGATCTCCGGCCACGACCTTGTCGCCTTCGGCGACGGCCAGCTTCACGACGGTCGCCTGCATGGGCGACTTCACGGCGTCGCCCGACGCTCCCGCGGCAACCGCGGATCCGGCGCTTCGCTTGGGGGCAGCGGCCAAGGCGGTCGATGCGCGGGATGCTCCGCTCGGCATGAGCGTCTCGGGCAGTGACACTTCCAGGCGCTTCCCGCCGACCTCGACGACCACCGTGTGGCGCGCGCCGGGCTCGGCCAAGGGCTCCGCGAGCGAGCCGCTCCACGGTTCGAGCTGGTTGTCGAACTCGGTCTCGATCCAGCGCGTGTAGATCGAGAAAGGCGCTCCGTCGGCGGGCGCGAACGCGGGGTCATCAACGATCGCACGGTGGAACGGCAAGACCGTCGGCAAGCCAGCGACCTCGAACTCGGCGAGTGCGCGGCGTGAGCGCTCGATGGCGTCCTCGCGGCTCGTGCCCGTGACGATGAGCTTGGCAAGCAAAGAGTCGAAGGCTCCCGAGATGACGTCGCCCGTCGTGACTCCCGAGTCGACGCGCACGCCGGGGCCGCCCGGAAAACGCAGTGCGTGCACGGGCCCGGGCATCGGCATGAAGTTCAGGCCAGGGTCTTCGCCGTTGATGCGGAACTCGATCGAGTGCCCGTGAGCTTTCGGGTCGTCGTAGCCGATCTCTTCGCCCTCAGCGAGGCGGAACTGCTCGCGCACGAGGTCGATACCCGTGACCTCTTCCGAGACGGGGTGCTCGACCTGGAGGCGCGTGTTGACCTCGAGGAACGAGACGGTGCCGTCGGCGCCGATGAGGAACTCGCACGTGCCGGCGCCGAGATAGCCAACCTCTTTCAAGATCGCCTTCGACGAGCTGTACAGCAGCGCTGTTTGCTCGTCGGTCAAGAACGGCGCAGGAGCCTCTTCGACGAGCTTCTGGTGCCGGCGCTGCAGCGAGCAGTCGCGCGTCGAGATGACGACGACGTTGCCGTGCGCGTCGGCGAGGCACTGGGTCTCGACGTGACGCGGCTTGTCGAGGTACTTCTCAACAAAGCACTCGCCGCGACCGAAAGCCGCGATGGCCTCGCGCGTTGCCGAGTCGAACAGCTCAGGCACCTCTTCGCGCGTGCGCGCGACCTTGAGGCCGCGCCCGCCGCCGCCAAAGGCAGCCTTGATCGCGACGGGCAAGCCGTGCTCGTCGACGAACGCGAGAACCTCGTCGGCTCCACTCACCGGGTTCAGGGTGCCGGGCGCCAACGGCGCGCCGACCTTCTCGGCAATGTGCCGGGCGCTGACCTTGTCGCCGAGCTTCTCAATGGCTTCCGGTGACGGCCCGATCCAGATCAGCCCCGCGTCGATGACGGCACGGGCAAAGTCCGCGTTCTCGGCGAGGAACCCGTAGCCCGGGTGCACAGCATTCGCTCCCGAGCGCCGGGCGATGCTGAGCAGCTTGTCGATCACGAGGTAGGTCTCGGCGCTTGTCGTGCCGTGCAGCGCATAGGCCTCGTCGGCGAGGCGCACGTGGCGGGCATCCCGATCTTGATCGGCGTAGACGGCGACGGTGCCCAATCGGGCGTCGCGGGCGGCGCGGATAACGCGAACGGCGATTTCGCCTCGATTGGCGATGAGAACCTTGCTGATGCGGGCCATGGTTCACCAGCCTAGGGGGGCGGGAGACCCGAGGGTTTGGCGGTGCTCCACAAAAGCCGGGCGAATCGCTTAGCGATTCCAGAGATCGGTCCAGCGACCGCCGAGTTCATGGACGAGTTTGCGCACGAGCGGAACCGACAGACCGACGACGGTGTGCGGGTCTCCTTCGATGCGATCGATGAACCCTGCACCCTTCGAGTCGATCGTGAAGGCCCCCGCGACCGCGAGCGGTTCGCCCGTGGCGATGTAGGCGTCGATCTCATCGGTTTCGATGTCGTCGGCAAAGTGCACGGTCGCACGGGATGCTCGCCCGACGGCGCCGTTGACCCGACCTCCCCGGTGATCGATGAGCCAGTGACCCGAGTGGAGCACCCCGCTGCGCCCCCGCTGAGCGAGCCAACGCGTGCGCGCCACCTCGGGCTCGTGGGGCTTGCCGTAGATGACGCCATCGAGTTCGAAGGCCGAGTCGCCACCGAGAATGAATCCGTCAACGTCGTCGGGGGCAAGCCCTGCGCGTGCGAGCAGGGTCGGGTCGAGAACCGCCTCGGCCTTGAGCCGCGCGAGCAACTGCACCATGTCGGGGGCGCTCAACGCGCCGCTGGGGGCGGCTGCGGCAGCAGCATCCACCGCGGCCTCTTCATCGACCCCGGGCGCAATCGCGACGGGCTCGATTCCGACCGCGCGCAAGGTCGCGAGGCGAGCGGGCGAGGTCGAGGCGAGATACAGGCGCACCCCTCGATGCTACGGCTGCGTTCGCAACTCAGGCTGAGCGGCCCGATGTGAGGTGTCATGGGGGCACTACCGGCCTCTCAGCCTGAGTTGCGAACAGAGGCGCGCGCCTAGGCTGGGGGGATGGGCGACAACATCGGCACGCAGATCGAACTCACGGTCGACAAGATTGCGCACGGCGGCATCGCCGTCGGCCGCCTCGACGGCCGGGTGGTCTTCGTGAGCGATGCGATTCCCGGCGAGACGGTGCGAGCGCGCGTGAGCGACGATCGCAAGAAGAGCTTCTGGCGCGCTGACACGGTCGAGGTGCTGACCCCGAGCGAGCACCGGCGGCCGCACGTGTGGGGCGCGGCGAGTCTCGACCGCGACCCGCGCTCGCGCGTCGGAGGTGCCGAGTTTGGGCACATCGCCCTGGCGCACCAGCGCGAACTGAAGCGCCAGGTGCTCGCCGAGTCGCTGCAGCGCATGGCGGGAATCGAGAGCGATGTCGTGGTCGAGGCGCTGCCGGGTGATGACGCGGCGAACGGCCTCGGCTGGCGCACGCGCATTCGCTTGCACGTCGACGATCAGGGGCGCATCGGGCCCATGGCGGCGCGATCGCACACGGTGATTCCGGTGACGGATGCTCCCCTCGCGATCGCCGCGGTGCAAGCCATCACTCCGTTCGCCGAGAGGTTTCACGGCCTCGGCACGGTCGACGTGCTTGCCCCGAGCGTGGGCGAACCGCGACTGGTGATCGGTGAACAGAAGCCCACGGTGATCGCCGAGCAGGTCGGCGACCGACGGTTTCAGCTCGACGACACCGGGTTCTGGCAAGTGCACTGTTCGGCTGCCGCGGCTCTGACGCTCGCGGTTCAAGAAGCAATCGACGAGACCCGCTTCGATGCGCGAGCCGACAACCTCGACCTCTATGGCGGAGTCGGTCTGTTAGCCGCTGCCGTCGCTGATCGCTTCGGCGCCGGAACGCGCATCACGAGCGTCGAATCGGACGAGCGCGCGACCGACCACGCATCCGAGAACCTTGCCGAGTGGCTCGGGGCTTCGGCCGAGAGTGGTCGTGTCGATCGGTGGTTGCGCGCGCTCGAGTCGAGTGCATCGGCGGGTGACCGCGAACGACTACGTGCGGCGACCGTCGTGCTCGACCCTCCGCGATCGGGCGCTGGCACCGAGGTCATGGCACTCTTGGGCGCACTAGCTCCGGCGCAGCTGGTCTACGTCGCGTGCGACCCGGTCGCTCTCGCCCGCGATGTCGCTCTCGCAGCTGAGTCGGGCTACCGGCTGGCGCGCATCCGGGCCTTCGATCTCTTTCCCCACACTCACCACGTCGAGGCTGTCGCAACCCTCGTGCGCGACTGACCTCTCGAGTGATGTCCCCCGACGAGGGGGGTCGTTCGGGCTCAGTTTTTGCCCTGCGCGCGCAGTGCCCCGGATAACATAGGAAGCCTGGTGCACCCGAATACCGTCGGGAAACAGCACCATCATCGGTGAAGGGCATGGTTCGACTGTCGTGGTGGCTTCGACCAGCAAGCACGTGCGCGTCGCGATCGTCGACGACCACGAGTCAGTGCGGCTCGGGTTGCAGGCGGCGTTTGCCAATGCTGGGTTCGATGTCGTCGAGACCGCCGCGAGCGTGCCCGAGCTCGTCGAAGGTCTCGGCAACCGAGAAGTCGACGTCGTCGTTCTTGACCTTTCGCTCGGTGACGGTTCGAGCGTCACCGACAACGTGAAAGCCGTACAGGCAACCGGAAGCGCCGTGCTCGTGCACTCGATCGCTGACCGTGTCGCGAGCGTGCGTGAAGCTCTGGCCGCGGGTGCGGCGGGCGTTATCCCGAAGTCATCGGCGACGAGTACGGTCATTGCAGCGGCGGAGACGGTCGCTCGCGGCGAGGTGCTCAACAACCTCGAGTGGGCCAGTGCGATTGACGCCGACCGTGACTTCGCGAAGGCACAGCTTGGTCGACGCGAACGTGAGATTCTGCACCTCTATGCCAGCGGCCTTCCGCTCAAGCTTGCCGCGCAGCAGCTGGGCATCGGCTACTCGACAGCCCGCGAGTACCTCGACCGCATTCGCGCGAAGTATGTCGAGGTCGGCCGGCCGGCGCCGACGAAGGTCGACTTGCTGCGGCGTGCCGTTGAAGACGGAATCCTTCCCGGCCTCGATCCTGACGGTGATGACTCCCCCTGAGCAGGTCGCGGCGTCGACGAGCAAGTCCAACCGCACCCCCCTAAGCCGCAAGCGCGTCGACACGGTCGTTTCGCGCTCGGTCGCTTGGTTCGGCATCGTCTTTGGTTTGCAGGCTGTTCCGCTCTTGCTTGAGCAGTACAGTCTCGGGCAGCCGATCTGGTCGGCAGTCGCCGTGGGGGCCATGTACGGTTCGTTGCTCACGGCACTGCTGTGCTCATCGATCAAGCGGTGGGTGATTGGCTCACACCTTCTCGTGTCAATCGTGTATGTGGCGGCACTCATCACGTGGCCGTTCTTCCTCGCGGATCCGGCCGTGACACAAGTCGGCAACCACTGGCTGTATCAGCTCACGACCGTGGCGACCGCGACGGCTGCGATCGGGCTCCCGGTTCGCCGGGCCCTCGCCTACTTGATTGTCGTCCCGATCATCTATGGCGTGATCCGTGTGACGCCGGCCGGCGGAGGCGCGCCGTGGGAACTCGGCGTGTTCGACGCCATCTACGCGATCATCCTCGGGGGCGGCGTGCTCGTGATCGTCACGATGACTCGGGTCGCCGCGACCTCGGTCGATGAAGCCCAGGGCATGGCGCTCGATCGATATGCCCGAGCAGTGCGCCAACACGCCACCGAGGTCGAGCGCGTGCATGTCGACTCGATCGTGCACGACAGCGTACTCACGACCCTGCTCACTGCGGCACGCGCGGAAACTCCCGAGCAGCAGGCACTTGCGGCGCAAATGGCCTCGAACGCGATGCAGCACCTCCGTGAAGCTGCGCTTGTCTCCCCGGATGACGGCTCAACCGTGCGACTGCGTCAGCTCGCCGATCGCATTGTGACGTCGGCACGCGAAATGCAGGCCCTTTTCGCCGTGCGCGTCAGGTCGCTCGACACTCGAGTGATCCCCTCGGCGCAGGCTGATGCCCTGTACTCGGCGGCCGTGCAGGCAATGGTCAACAGCGTTCAACACGCGGGCGGCTCCGAGGTGCGCCGCTGGCTCAAGGTCTCAGGAGTCCACGGCGGAGCCGTCGAGATTGAGGTAGGCGACGCGGGGCGCGGCTTCGACATGACGCAAGTACCCGACGCGCGGCTCGGGGTGCGCCGCTCGATCATCGAACGAACCGCGAGCGCAGGCGGTCATGCCGAGGTTGTGTCGTCGCCTGGCCACGGAACAGTCGTCACGTTGTCCTGGCCCGTCTTCACCCCCGACGAACTCGACGGCAGGGGGGCCACCTCATGAGAATCGGTGTTCCCCGCGCCCTCATCGTGTCGATGGCCGCGATCTTCTCGGCGTACCACATTGTGCTCGGCCTCTACACGATCGAGGTGCCCACGAACCCCCTGCCGGTTCTTGCCGCGATGGCCCTGTATGCCTTGGCGACAACGCTGAGCCTCTTGCCGGGGCAGCCCGAACGTATGCACACGTCTTTGGCGGTCGCCAACGTTCTTGTGTGCATCGCGATGACGCTGCTCATCACTCCCGTTCTCGATCCCGCGCGAGAAGGAGGGCTCGGCTACGCAACCTGGTACGTGGCTGCCGTCGGAACGCTCATGACGATCACCTCGACCAGGCGGCGTCACCTCTTCGCCTGGATCGGTATCGCTGCGCTCGTCGTGCAGACCATCGTGTGGGGTGGCCCTGGACTCCTACTCGGCATCGGCGTCATTGGTAGCGCCGCCTGGGTGGCCGTGTCGCACATTCTCTCCCGCGCGCTCTTGAAGGCCTCGAGCGATGCCGCCCGGTTCGCACGCGCGGAGCGGGAAGCCACCGATTGGCAAGCGGCGCAGGAGGCTCACCTTTATGAGCGGCAGTTCCGACTGGGTCAGACCGGCACGACGGCTGTGCCGATGCTGCAGATCATTGAGGAGTCGGGAGGCGACCTGACGCTCGAGCAGCGAAATGAGTGCCTGTATCTCGAGGGGGCCATTCGCGATGAGATTCGTGGCCGGCGATTGCTCAACGACGCCGTGCGGCGCGAGGTGCTCGCGGCGCGGCGACGGGGGGCGTCGGTGAACCTGCTCGATGAAGGCGGACTCGACGAGCTCGACGAGGCCAGCCGCGACCGAATTCTCAACAAGCTCGCGGCGGCGATTCGCTCGACCGCGGCAATGCGCGTCGTCGCACGAACGGCCCCCGCCGATTCGTCAGTGGCGGTGACGGTCGTTGGGCTCACTCCGGCGAGCGATGGTCAGGCGCGCGATCTCGGCCACAGCCATGACGACGATGATGACGTCGTCGACCTGTGGCTGGAGATCCCTCGGACAAGCCGCTAGGAGCAAAGGGCGGAGCGCTTCGCCGCGGCGATGGACCAGCCCCTGAAAGTGAATCGCGGAGCGATTCACCGGGGCGTTGTCGCGTGACAGTTACTCGTCGCACCTCGACCTGGGCGCCGATCTACCCCAACGAAACCCCTTAAGGCTGGAAGGGCCGGAGTACCCAACTCCGGCCCTTCGCAACATATCGAGGGAGAACAACAACCCGAATGCGGTTCTCCCTCGCCCCCCAATCACGAACCGCTACCCGTGCGGCTGTGGTGATCGGTGGTGAGCTCTGAGAGCGTCACCTGACAGCTTCTATCGTGTCGAAGTCTTGCCGACACCGCAGTCGTCATTTTGGGGGACACGTGGGGGACGGAATGGCCCTTGCTCGGCCAGAGATCCGTGATAATCCGGGGTTTTCGATGAATCCCGAGCCGCGTCGCGGGGTACACATCCCCCGAATGGGGGTGACGGTCTCAATTCCCGCGCCGTCTCGACCGCGTACGCATGAAATCGCGACGAAATCCGTCGCCTTCTGTCAATTCTGCTTCGTACTCAGCACCGTCACGGTCTCGCGCGCTCAACGCCGTAACGGTGAAGCATGCTCCGTGTACCGACGAGCGCTCGCGCGCGCGGGCCTAGCAGCCGCGTGCGCCTCGGCTCGCACCCCACGCGCCGGGGCCGGGCGCGAGGGGCTGCCGCATCATGCGCGCGCTTCGTTGCCAGCCGTCGGCCCGCGGCTCGAGTCGAGGCGTTCCGGCAGCCGCTTGATCGGCGAGCACCGCCGCGATCACCGCGTGGACAGCCGCAAGCTCATCGTCGGTCGGGCTGCCGGTGACGATGCGCACGACGGGTGCAGGGGGGCTATCGGTCGCGTCGCTCACAGCGGGATGTTCCCGTGCTTCTTGGGCGGCAGGCTCGCACGCTTGCCCTTGAGGGCTCGGAGGGCCTTGATGATCGCGACGCGCGTGGCGGCGGGCTCAATGATGCCGTCGAGCTCACCACGCTCAGCGGCCAGGAACGGGCTCGCGACGTTGTAGGTGTACTCGTTCGCGAGGCGCGTGCGCACGGCGGCGACGTCTTCGCCTGCCGCTTCAGCGGCCTTGATCTGGTCGCGGTACAGGATGTTCACCGCACCCTGCCCGCCCATGACGGCAATCTCGGCCGTGGGCCACGCCAGGTTCATGTCGGCGCCGAGTTGCTTCGACCCCATCACGATGTACGCGCCGCCATAGGCCTTGCGCGTGATGACGGTCACGAGAGGGACGGTGGCTTCGGCGTAGGCATACAGCAGCTTCGCGCCGCGGCGAATGACTCCTGTCCACTCCTGGTCCGTTCCGGGGAGGTAGCCGGGAACATCCACCAGGGTCAGAATCGGAATCGAGAAGGCGTCGCAGAACCGCACGAAGCGGCTCGCTTTCTCGCCCGCGTCGATGTTCAAGGTTCCGGCCATGGCGTTGGGCTGGTTGGCGATGACACCGACGCTGCGCCCTTCGACGCGCGCGAACCCGATGACGATGTTGGGCGCGAAGAGCGGCTGCACTTCGAGGAACGATCCGTCGTCGACCACGTGATCGATGATGTCGATGACGTCGTATGGCTGGTTGGGGCTGTCGGGAATGATCGTGTTGAGCTTGCGGTCGACGTCGGTGATCTCGAGTTCGGCCGAGGCCTCGTACTGCGGCAACTCGGCGAGGTTATTGTCGGGCAGGTAGCTCAATAGGGCGCGCGCGTAGTCAAACGCGTCGTTCTCGTCGCTCGCGAGGTAGTGCGAGACACCCGAGGTGCGGTTGTGGGTCAGGGCACCGCCCAGCTCCTCCATGCCGACGTCTTCGCCCGTAACGGTCTTGATGACATCGGGGCCGGTCACAAACATCTGGCTCGTCTTGTCGACCATGATGACGAAGTCGGTCAGGGCGGGGGAATACACAGCGCCGCCGGCGGCGGGGCCGCAGATGATCGAGATCTGCGGAATCACTCCGCTCGCGGCCGTGTTGCGCCGGAAGATTTCGCCGTACTTGCCCAGGGCGACGACACCCTCCTGGATGCGAGCTCCACCCGAGTCGAGAATGCCGATGATCGGCACCCCCGTCTTGAGGGCGAGCTCCATAACCTTGATGATCTTCTCGCCCGCAACTTCGCCCAGCGAGCCTCCGAAGATCGTGAAGTCTTGGCTGTAGACGGCGACCTGGCGGCCGTGCACGGTGCCCGTTCCGGTCACGACGGCGTCACCGTACGGCCGCTTGGCGTCCATGCCGAACGCGTGGGTGCGGTGGCGCACGAACTCGTCGAGCTCGACGAAGCTGCCGTGGTCTAGCAGGGTGTCGATGCGCTCGCGCGCCGTCATCTTGCCCTTGGCGTGTTGCTTTTCGATGGCGGCTTCACCGCTCGCGGTGACGGCCTCGTGGTACCGCACTTTCAGATCGGCGATCTTGCCGGCGGTCGTCGAGAGGTCGGGGGCGGCAGGGGTGGGCGCACTGGTCGATTCGGTCACCGTGTCAGCCTATCCACCGCTCAGGGCGGGAGACCGTTGGCGAACATCCACAAATCAATGCCCGCCGATGTGTGTGCACGTCGTTTCCCACCGTCGGATGAGCGGTGTCATCGCGCCTTAGGCGCTCGCGGCGATGAGCGCGACGCCGAGGAACACCGCGACAACGCCCAACACCTGGATGCGCGTCAGCCGCTCGCCAAGGATTCTCCAGGCAAGAAGTGCTGTCACTGCCGGATAGAGGGAGGCGAGCACTCCGACGATGCTGAGGGCGCCATCGAGGCTTGCGAGCGCGAAGCACACGTTGGCGAGATAGCCGAGAACCCCGATTGCCGCGATGCCAAGGGCGTCACGGCCGCGAAGAGGGTTCGGCATGAGTGCGGGGCTCGCCGGTCGGCCCGCGTGCAGTCGTGCCGCTGCGCCCCGCAAGCGCACGTGAATCCAGAACGAGAAGGCAACGAGATAGATGGAAAGCACGACGAGTGAGTTGGTGATGAGCGTCGTCGTGATGTTCGAGGCGCTTCCCATGG
Organism: Gulosibacter massiliensis; assembly: GCA_943369205.1. Lineage (GTDB taxonomy): Bacteria > Actinomycetota > Actinomycetes > Actinomycetales > Microbacteriaceae > Microcella > Microcella massiliensis_A. Next base: position 37,841 of record CALRMP020000002.1, read on the forward strand.
CAATCGAGACACCGGTGAGGCCGAAGCCGCCCATCGCGACAAACGCCAACACGACCGAGAGCACGCGCTGTCGGTGCACGGGTTCGCCGCCTGCGCGAGACCGCAGTTCCGGCCCGCTCGCGAGTACGGTGCCGAGAATGGCGACGGAGATTCCGGTGATGAGGATGCCCGAAAGCGGGTCTCCCGACGCGATCCCGACCATGACCGGCACAATGACGGCGAGCGACGTGATGGGAGCGACGACGCCCATCGTTCCGATCGCGAGGGCGCGGAAGAGTGCCGAGACCCCCACGGCCGAACCGAGTGCCCCGATGACGCCCCATCGCACGGCGTTGGCGTCAGTCGAGTCGAACGGCTCAACGAGCAATTGTGCGCTGACCGCGATCGTCGCGACGACTTGTGACCCGAGCAGCACGATGATGAGCGGAATCCGTCGTGAAAGCAGCCCACCGATGAAGTCGCTGATTCCGAGCAGGCCGCTCGCGACGAGGGCGAGTGACGTGAGTCCGGTAACCACAGGTGCGACTCCTCTCGTGAGGGTGCGTGCGTGAGCGGCCTCGACGCGCGGGCACCGCTCGTAGGCTAATGCCATGCAGTTGCCTCTGAGTCGCGCTCTCGCACCGACGATGGAGTGGCGCGATTCGTGCCCCTCGACGAATTCGGAGTGGGTGGCCCGTGCAGTGCAGCTCGATGACCTCGCCGTGCTCGCGACCGATGATCAGACGGCGGGGCGTGGGCGGCTCGATCGGGTGTGGTCGGCACCGGCGGGCACGGCGCTCGCCGTGTCGGTATTCGTGCGCCACGCACCCGAAACGCTGCCCGACCCACGCCGCCTGGGGTGGTTGCCGCTCATCGCCGGGGTGGCAATGTGCCGTGCGGTGCGAACTCTCGGGGTGCCGACCGCCGGCGTGAAGTGGCCCAACGATGTGCTCGTTGATGATCGCAAGATCAGCGGAATCTTGACCGAGCTGTGCGAGGCCGGGGTCGTGATCGGTGCGGGCCTCAACCTGTCGATGACGACCGACGAGCTGCCCGTGCCGACCGCGACATCGCTTGTGCTCGAAGGGCTGACCCACGACGCCACGCTCGCCGACCGGGCGCTTGCCGCCTACCTCACCGAGGTGATGCCGCTCATCGACCTGTGGCGCTCGCATGTTGACCTCGAGCACCTCCGCCAGGTCGTGCAGCCACTCGTGCAGTCCGTCGGTCGCGCCGTGCGCGTCGACCGCCCAGGCATGCCGGCACTCGTGGGCACGGCCCACGGGCTCGATACCGATGGGCGGCTCGTGGTGATGCCTGCGCACGAGGGTTTTGCCGAGGTCGCCGTGGCTGCAGGAGACATCACGCATCTGCGGTATGAATAGGGCATGGAGGGGGAGAGCCGGCAGCCAGAACGAGCGATAGCGCGCTTGCGCCCGCACGCTCGTGCGCTGATTCTGCCGTCGATCGTGCTCGTGGCGGCCGCCGGCGTGGCCTCGTATGGGCTCTTCGCTCTCGATGAGCTGTGGCAGCGCTTGGCGGCGCTGCTGGCCGGAGTCGTGGTGATTGGTGCCCTGTGGGTGCTGCCCCTGCTGAACTGGCTGAGCACGCAGTACCTCATCACGACGCGACGGCTCGTGCTGCGACGCGGGCTCGTGGTGCGCACACGCCTTGAGGTGCTCTTGAGCCGGGGGCACGACGTGACCGTGCGCCGGTCGGGCCTTCAATCGCTGTTTCGGTCAGGCGACGTGCTGCTCAACACGGGCCTTGATCGCCCGGTGTTGCTGCGAGACGTTCCGCGCGCTGACCTCGTCGCGGCGGCCTTGACCGACCTCCTCGAAGCGAGCACGACCTCGATTGCGACGGTTCGGCGGCCCGTCGACGGCGAAACGGTCGAGCTCCGGCGTTCGCGCTCGACGCGCTGAGGCGCCCTCGCACTGAGTTCTGATTCGCTGAGGCACCGCCCCACACCGTCACGTCAATCGGCGCTCACCACACGTTCACCTGATGGCCGTCTGCCGCTCGCACGTCGCTCATCGCGCACGCGCCGGTCGCTCGTAGCGTGAGGCCATGCGAATCTCGGTGATCGGGTGCGGCTACTTGGGCGCGGTGCACGCCGCGGGAATGGCCGAGCTCGGCCATGACGTGATCGGCATCGATGTCGACGCGCAGAAGATCGCGGCGCTCGCCCGGGCTGAGGCGCCGTTCTACGAACCGGGTCTTCCCGAACTGCTGCGGGCGCACCGGTCGCGGCTGCTGTTCACGACCGATGTCGCGGCGGCGAAGGATGCTCGCGTGCACTTCATCGCGGTCGGCACGCCGCAACGCTCAGACTCGCCAGCCGCCGACACGCGGTTCGTCGATGCCGCCGTCGATGCTCTGCTGCCGTTTCTCAGGCCGGGGCAGCTCGTCGTTGGCAAGTCGACCGTGCCGGTCGGCACCGCGGAGCGCCTCGCCGCTCGCGTGCGGGCGACGGGTGCCCGCCTGGTGTGGAATCCCGAGTTCTTGCGCGAGGGACGCGCGGTCGACGACACACTGCACCCCGATCGCTTGGTGTACGGCGTCGACGCCGACGATGAGTCGAGCGTTGCGCTGCTCGATGCGGTCTATGCGGCTTCGCTCGCGGCCGGCACTCCTCGCCTGGTGACCGACCTGGCGACGGCTCAGTTGGTGAAGACCGCGGCCAACGCGTTTCTTGCCACCAAGATCTCCTTCATCAATGCGATGGCTGAAGTGGCCGAGGCATCGGGGGCTGACGTCACACAGCTTGCTGACGCCATCGGTCTCGACGCGCGCATCGGGCGCGCCTTCCTCGGCGCGGGGCTGGGGTTCGGCGGCGGGTGCCTTCCGAAAGACATTCGCGCCTTCCGCGCGCGGGCCGATGAGCTCGGAGTCGGCGACGCGCTTGCCTTCCTCGAGAATGTCGACAGCATCAACCTGCGCCGACGCACGCGCGTGGTCGACGTGCTCGAGCACGAGCTTGGCCCGCTCATTGGGCGTCGGGTCGCCGTGCTGGGCCTCGCGTTCAAGCCCGATTCGGACGACGTGCGTGACTCGCCGGCGCTCGCGGTCGTGCAGATGCTGCATCAGCGCGGCGCCACGGTCGTGGCGACCGACCCGGTCGCGATCGGGACGGCCAGGGCCCGCGACCCGCTGCCGACCTACGTCACGAGCGTCGACGATGCTCTTGACGGTGCCGAAGCGGTCGTGCTCGCGACGGAGTGGGCTGAGTACCGCGGTCTCGACCCCGTCGGTGCCGGATCACGCGTGGCGAATCGGCTCATCGTCGATGCCCGCAACGTGCTCGACGTCGACCGCTGGCGTGGGGCCGGCTGGGTCGTTCGCGGGCTGGGTCGGGCGCATGCGGCGCGCGTCGAAGACCCACCAGCGGTACAGAGCAAAGCGGAAAACGCTGCCGAGCGCCAACCCGATCACGTTTGACGCGATGTTGTCGGCGAGCAAACTCGTGAACCCGAAGACGTAGCGCGAGATCGCGAGGCAGGCCACGGCGATCAGCAGTCCGCCGATGCTCACGAGAGCGAACTCGAGCACTTCGCGTCCGGCGGGGCGACGCTTCTCGAGCCGGAAGGTCCAGTAGCGGCTTCCGATCCAATTGACGACGATCGCCACCGAGGTTGAGATGGTCTTGGCGATGATCGGGCCCTCAGCGATGACCTCGGGGTCGAGCACCGTGACCCGCAGAATGTTGAACAGCGCGATATCGACGACGAGTCCGACGAGGCCCACCGCGCCGAAGCGGGCGAGCTGCGTCACGAGTACCGGCATGTCTCCTCGTCGTGTCGTCGGTCGCGTGGCCGGTGCGTCGTTCGGGGTGGGTGTCACCGAGTAGCGCGGTCTCGGCCAGAATGGGCTGAAGAGCCGCAAGTCTATAAGGAGTCCTATGCCCGTCGTCGGAGTCATCGGTGGTGGCCAGCTCGCGCGCATGATGATTCCGCCCGCGGTCGCCCTCGGCATTGAACTGCGCGTCCTCGCGGAAGCCTCCGACTCGTCGGCGCGCCTCGCGGCAACCGCGGTGGGTGACTATCGCGACGAGGAGACGGTGCTCGAGTTTGCCCGCGGGTGCGACGTCATCACTTTTGATCACGAGCATGTGCCGCAGCCGATTCTGCAGGCTCTCGTCGCCGCGGGGTCGGCCGTGCATCGGGGTCCGGATGCCCTGCTCTACGCGCAAGACAAGCTCTTGATGCGCGAGCGCTTGTCGCAGCTCGGCGTGCCGCAGCCCGATTGGGCGAGAGTCTCGAGCGCCGATGAGCTCGCTGGATTCCTCGCCGACCACGGTGGCCGTGCCGTCGTGAAGACTCCGCGCGGCGGCTACGACGGTAAGGGTGTTCGCGTTGTGGCAGCCGCGCACGAGGCCGACGACTGGCTTGCCGACGGCGCGTTGCTCGTTGAAGAACTCGTGTCGTTTCGCCGCGAGCTCGCGCAGTTGATCGCCCGCCGGCCGAGCGGAGGCACGCAGGTGTGGCCGCTCGTCGAGACGGTGCAGCGGGGTGGGGTCTGCTCCGAGGTCATCGCCCCTGCGCCCCACACCACCGACGCGGTCGAACGTGCGGCAGCCGAGATTGCCACGTCGGTCGCCAACGGACTTGATGTGACGGGGGTGCTCGCGGTCGAGCTCTTCGAGTCGACCGACGGGCGCGTGCTCGTCAATGAATTAGCGATGCGGCCGCACAACAGCGGGCACGTCACGATCGACGGCTCGACGACCAGTCAATTCGAGCAGCACCTGCGGGCCGTGCTCGATTGGCCCCTGGGCGACACGACACCTCTCGCGCCGTGGGGCGTCATGATCAACGTTTTCGGTGAGCTGCCCGTGAAAGCGATCGAAGCCGCTCTCGCGCACCAGCCGGCGGCCAAGGTTCACGCCTACGGCAAGGGCCCGCGCGCGGGTCGCAAGGCGGGCCACGTGACGACGATCGGGGTCGAGCTCGACGAAACGGTGTATCGGGCCCGCGCGGCCGCCGCACACTTCGACTAGGCGCGCCGTCGCGCTGCACTGCGTCGCGCCGCCTACCCTGGAGCAATGAGCACTCCCCTCGTCGCCGTCGTCATGGGTTCAGACAGCGACTGGTCGGTCATGCAGCTCGCCGCCGCTGCTCTCGATGAGCTCGGCATCGCCTACGAGGTTGAGGTGCTGAGCGCCCACCGCACCCCCGACGCGATGATCGCGTATGGGCGCGCGGCCGCGGGCAGGGGCATCCGTGTCATCATCGCCGGAGCAGGCGGCGCCGCCCACTTGCCCGGCATGATCGCGAGCGTCACGACCTTGCCCGTCGTGGGGGTTCCCGTGCCGCTCGCAACGCTCGATGGGCTCGACTCGCTGTTGAGCATCGTGCAAATGCCCGCGGGCATTCCCGTGGCAACCGTCTCGATCGGTGGGGGGCGCAATGCAGGGCTGCTTGCGGCGCGCATCATCGGGTCGACGGATGCGGCCGTTGCCGCGCGCCTCACCGCATTCGCCGCAGAACTTGAGCAGGCCGTGGCCGCGAAGAACGTCGCGCTCAAGGCCTCGCTGCGCCAGCCGTGAGCCACACCTCACCGCTCCGGACTCCTGATACCCGTGACGCCGACCTCATGGCGCGCCGCGGGTGGTGGCTGCTGGGTCTGAACCTGCTCATTCCGGGCAGCGCCCAATTGCTCGCGGGCAACCGCCGCTGGGGCCGGTTCGCGGTTGGCGCCACGCTTAGCCTGTGGGCGGTGGCGATCATCGCCGTGCTCCTGACGGTGCTGTGGCGTCCGGCAGCGTTGACGATCGCGACGAACCCCATCGTGCTGTGGGTCGCCCAACTCGCACTGATCTTCTATGCCGTGCTGTGGTTGCTCACCACCCTCAACGCCTTCACGCTCGTCAAGCTCATCAAGGCGCGGCCCTCGGCGCGCGTGCCGCTCGCGGTGTTCGTCGTGCTGAGCATCGTGCTCGGCACCGGCACGGCGGGCTACGCCGCCTACCTCACGGGCGTCGGGCGCGACGCACTCGGCGGAGTTTTCGCCGGTGGAGGCATCGACGAGCCGATCGATGGTCGGTACACGATTCTGCTGTTGGGTGGGGATGCCGGCGACGACCGAATCGGCCTGCGGCCCGACAGCATGACGCTCATGAGCATCGACGCGTCGTCGGGGGCCGTGACCATGATCGGGCTACCGCGCAATCTGTATGACGCGCCCTTTGTGGAGGGCTCACCGCTCTGGCAGGTGTGGCCGAACGGGTTCGACTGTGGCGATGAGTGCTTGCTCGCGTACCTCTACCCGTGGGTGGAAGAGCATCCGGAACTGTATCCCGATGCCGAGCGCGAGGGCAGCACGCCCGCGCTCGAGGCGATGAAGGACGCCGTCGGCGGGGTGACGGGGCTCACCGTGCAATACACCGTGCTCATCGACATGGCGGGATTCGAGGCGCTCATCAACGCGCTCGGCGGAGTCGTCGTGACCGTTGCCGAGCCCGTGACTCTGGGCATCAACGGCGGGCCCGTGGTCGGCGAGATCGCCGCGGGCGAGCAGCGCATGGACGGCTATACGGCGCTCTGGTACGCGCGCAGTCGCTACAACCTCACCGATTTCGACCGCATGCAGCACCAGCGCGATATTCAAGAGGCCATGTTGCGCCAGCTCGACCCCGCCACCGTGATCACGCGCTTTGAGGCGATCGCCGACGCGTCGACCGACGTGGTGCGCACGACGATCCCGCAGGCGATGCTCGGCCTGTTCGCCGATCTCGCCGTGCAGTCGCGCGACCACGAGATCGTGCGCCTCGAACTCGTGCCCCCGACGATCGACAACCAGTTTCCTGATTTCGCGCTGATTCGCGAGCTCGTCGCCGAGGCGGTCGCGCCGCGCCCGACACCGAGCCCGACACCCGCACCCTGACCCGACTACGGGTCGGCGTGCAGTTGCCAGGTCTTCTCGGCGGAGTCGTGCCAGCTGTAGGCGCGAGCGCGATCGCGACCCTGCACGCGCAACTCGTCGGCGAGCGATTCATCGTCGACCACGCGACGCAAGGCTTCGGCGAGCCGCTGGGGGTACGACGCCCGCGGTTCGCGTTCGACTACGACTCCGGCTCCACCGGCGACTTCGACGAGTGCGGGTGCATCGGAGTGCACGGTGGGCACCCCGAAACTCATGGCCTCGATCACGGGCAGCCCGAAGCCTTCGGCGAAACTCGGCACGACGGCCACCGTGGCGCGGGAGAGCGCCACGGCAAGCGCGGTGTCGTCGAGTGCCCCGAGCACGCGGACGCGGCCTTCGGCGAGGCCCGCAGCGGCAGCGAGCGCTTCGGGCTCGATTCCTCCCCAGCCCTGCTGGCCGACGAGCAGGAGCGGCAGCTCGGGGGCCTCAGCGAGCGCGAGCGCGGCAATCAGCTCGGCAACACCCTTGCGGGGCTCGATCGTGCCCACGCAAATGAGGTAGCGCTCGGGCAACTCGAGTTCGCGCGCGCGCGAGTCAGCGCTGGGCCCGGGGTCGAGGGTTGTGCTCGGAGCGCCGCCGATGACACGGACGCGATCGCCGACATTGAGCAGGTCGTTGAGCTGATCGGCCACGGTGTGGGTCGGCACCACGATGGCGTCGGCGTAGCGCTCGGCACGCTTGGCCATGGCGATGTGCCAGGCGACGCCGCGAGGGGTGAGGGTCTCGGGGTGGCTCCAGGGCACGGTGTCGTGGATCGTCACGACGATCTGCTCGCCCACATTGTTGACGCGGTCGTGGCGGTAGAGCGGCGCAAACAGACTGGGAGCGTGCACCATGCCCGTGCCCGGAAGTCGGGTGAAGCCGTGCTGCCACGCCGCAGCGAGCTGCCGACGGTCGAGCGCGCTCTTGAACAGGCCGGCGAGCCCGGGCAGGGCCTCGCCTAGTCGCGCGTAGTCGGCCTCGGGCGACGACGGCACGATTCCAGTGACGTCACACCCGCGTGGAGCGGTGGCGATGAGGTGGCGCGTCAACTCGATCGTGTACCGGCCAATGCCGCCGGGGATGGGGGCGACCGCCTGGTCGAGGACGACGCGCAGGGTGGTAGCACTCATTCGAAACCCCCCTCCGCCATGGCCTCATCGAGCGCGGCTCGCCATGGCCGCATCGGCGTGAGCCCGATGCGGGCCCAGCCGTCGTGGCCGAGCACCGAGTTGGTGGGCCGCCGTGCCGGGCGCGCGAAGCGGGCGCTGTCGGTCGGCTCGACGCTGTCCGGGCTTCCACCCAGGTTCTCGACGATCGCTTGCGCGAACCCGAACCACGTTGTCGCTCCGGCGTTGGTGCCGTGCAGGAGGCCCGAACGCATGCCCGTGTCGAGCATCCTCAGGGTCTGTTCGGCAAGATCCCTGGTCCAGGTCGGTTGCCCAAACTGGTCGTCGACCACCGTCAGCGTGCCACTCTCGCGGTATCGGCGCACGATCGTCTTGACGAAGTTTGGCCCATGACTGCCGTACAACCACGCTGTCCGGATGATGATCGATCCGTCGGGGTACGCCGTGAGGATGAGCCTCTCCGCATCTGCTTTTGTGCGGCCATAGGCATTGATCGGGCTCAGGGGGGAGTCTTCGCGATATGGTCCAGGCTCGCTGCCCGAGAAGACATAGTCGGTCGAGTACTGCACGAAGACGGCATCCACGGAGGCGCTGGCGAGGGCAAGGTTCTCTGCGCCGCCCGCATTCACGGCACGGGCAACATCTTCATGGCTCTCCGCATCGTCGACCGAGGTAAACGCTGCCGTATTCACCACGACATCGTGACCCCGAACGGCCTCGACGCACGCCTCACGGTCGGTGATGTCGAGATCTCCGCGTGTCGCGGCCGTAACGTGCCAGCCCGCACTTCTCAGGCTCACCACCACGTCACTGCCCAGCAGACCGGTGGCGCCGACAACGAGAGCTCGGCGTGGCGGCCTGTTACTCATCGTGAGGAGCTCCCGGTCGACTGAGAAGAACGAAGGCGCCTCATCGTGTGGCTGAGCCGCCACGACAGAGTACCGCGCACGGTAGCCAGTTCACTCCGCAGTTCCGTCTCGCGAGCCAGAGCGTCGGCCGCGTCCTGAGACCGGGCGTGAATCACAGCGCGAAGATCGAGGGAGGTTTCGCGAAGTTCTCGCTCTGTAGCAGCGTCCACCATTGCCCGCAGAGCGCTGCGAACGTCGGGTTGACGAATGAACGAGTCCCAGTGCTCGCGCTGTGCCTGCACAGCGTGTGAATCGAGGTGGCGCCGCTCCGGAGCGGGGAATCGTATCGTCGTCATCTCGGGGTGTGTGGCGGCACGGAGTGACTCGAGGCGAAAGAACTGCCGCCACAGGGTGAGGTCAGCGGGCATCGATGGTTCGGGCACCACCCATCCCCGCTCGAGACGCCGATAGGCCTCGGCGGTGTGCGCCGTGCCCGTGATGCTGATGCGATTGAGTGGCGGATCGAGGAGATGAAACGCGTGCCACCGCGGGTCGGCGAGGTCAGCGGCAAGCAGGCGAAGGTGACCGGTGGCATCGATGTAGCCGTTCGCGCTTTGCACCAGGTCATGCTCATCGAGCAGAGGCACGAGGTTTTCGAGGTGGTGGGGCAACAGCAGGTCGTCATCGGCGAGGTACGCGATGAGCGGCGCACGAGCCGCGAGCACACCCCAGTGCCGGTTCACCTCCCCGCGGGAAGGGGCTTTGGGTCGTTCCGCTACTCGAACACGGCGGTCGATCGCCGCCCGCTCGCGGGCAACCGTGAGCGTCGACGCCTTCGCTCCGTCGCAGACGACGAGTATCTCGATCTCGTGGAGCGTTTGAGCGCGAGCGCTGTCAATCGCTGGCCCGAGGCTCGTCGGCGCATCCCATGTGGGAATGAGGACGGTCACGATCGGACGGCGGTTCATCGGACGACCGTCCCGCTCGTGAGTGTCTCCCGGTTCAGAAGTGAGAGCAGGAGTCGCAACTCCAGCGAGGTCGAGCGGTCACTCAGCGCACGAGCCTGCACCTCGTGCACCGGAAGCCACGTCCCGTCGGCCTCATTGCTCACGACGAGCCGCAAGTGGACCGCGTGACGCCAGAATCGTCCGCCCTCGGCTGACATCGAGACCTGGGCGATCGGGGCGATGCCCGCTGGGGGCTCTGCTGGCCCCAGCAGTTGCGCGCCGTCGAGACCATCCGCCGTGGAGTAACGCACGGCGGCCTCCGTGACGCCCTCCCGCTGACGAACGGCGAGAGTCAGTTCACGCGGAGCCGAAACATCGAGCAGCGGTTGCGCCCACTGCGTAACCTCCCGACTATCGGCTCGCGTTTGCACCCAGCGCATGCTCCGAGCTTCTCCCTGGATGCCCCAGTCGTCAATGTGCCAGCGAGCTGAATCGTGAAGGCTGATGTCGCTGGCTGTGGTGGGCTTCGGTGGAGGCGGCGCGACATCGAGCGGCTCTATCCCGGCATCGATCGCCGCGAGAGCCATCATTGCGCTTCGCAGGTCTGCGGTGAGGCTGTAGTTTTCCTTCGCGAGTTCGCCCAGCACGCTCTCGTCGACCCACACGAAAGGATCGCGCGCACGGGGAGGCTCGCTGCACTCGACGATTCGGATTCTCTTGGTCTTGAGATGGTAGTAGTCGCCCCAGTCGTATTGCGTCGAGTCGTAGAGAGCCCGACAGCCGGGCGGGGGGTCGACGATGAGGTCAAGGAAAGGCGTTGACCGACCTCCGTGCCGACGCAAGAAGTTGCTCGGTGTCGACTGAACGGTCGTGCTGAACTGACACAACTCATGCAGGCCTGGCTCAGCGCGTGCAGAGAGCAAGAACTGTCGTTGACCCGGGATGCCCGAGACGACGAGGCCGACCAGTGCCTGTTCTGTCTGCCGCAGCAGCAGGTGATCAACGCCGTCGACTCGTCGCCCGATGACGCGGAAGAAGTCGGCTCTCCGGTTGACGACTTCACCGTCGATCAGTTCCCAGTCGCCGGAGGGTCCGGCGACGGTTTCGACGTGCGTTTCCCCCTTGATGCGGTGCTGCAGTGCACGAACGCTCTCCATGGTTGCGGGCGTCGGCTCGGTCACTCGCGGACCCATTCGATCAAGGGGCGCGCAACGGGGCGCCGCAATCCCCATCGCCCGCGGTGCACAGCCTCGAGCACGAAAGCGGGTTGATTGGTCTGCGTGAACACTCGCGCTTCATACTCCGCGGTGTCCGGTACCTGCAGGCCCGACGCGTCGAACATGACGCGAACCACACCGTCGTCACGCGGCAGCGCAGCAACCGTGTGCAACACGATCACACCATGGGGGTCGACGATTTCAACCCCGATGAGGTCGCCGGGGAGACCCGAACTCCATACCGGCAAGGCGAGCTCTCGAAAGCGACCTCGTTCAATCGTGATTCGGTATGACCGATAGCTGTTCGGCACAAGGGGTGCGCTGATCTCCGCGCGCTCTCCGGGTTGTGTCCCCGCCGGGAACCGTTGGAGCGGGCCGCCTCGGCGCCGGAACGCGCTGTACCGACGCGACGTGCGCAGGGCCCCGTGAAGCTCCGTCATGAGGGTGCCGAAGGCGTCCTCCGGGTCGAGCAGTCGTTGTGGCAGCCGCTGGTACAGGTCGACCTGGACGCGCGTGAGCGCGAGTTCGCGTGCGTGCCACTCGATGAGGGCTTGAAGCTTGTTTCCGCGATCAATCACGGTCGGAAGCGGCCCAACCGCTTGGAGGAGTGACGTGACGGCACTCGCCGAATCGAAGCGTTCGTCCAGAACCGACGCGGGCACCCCCGAGCGGCCCTCACCGAGCTTCGCTTTCACCGCACTGCGCAGGGCCCGAGCCCAGCTCTCGATACTCCCATCACCCGTGACGAGCGTGAGCCCGGGGGTTCCCTCCGCTTCGGTATAGGGCGCTTGATCAGGAACGACCAGTTCGGCTCCGAGCAAGGCGGCGCTCAGGAGGGGGTGCAGTGTCTTGAAGGGAGAATTGATGGTCAGCGAATCGGGAACGGCGAGCACATCGACATGGGCGTCGCGCAGCGTACGGAGAGCCGCAAACCAGTCGCGGCTCGGCGCGAACGTTTCGAGTTCGACGGCGCCGGCCTGTTGCTGGTCAGCGATCTCGCGAGCAAAGGTTTCGGGGATCAGCACCCGAATCGGCACGCCCAGCTCTTGGGCAACGAGGCGCAGGGCGGGCAATGTGACGCGCCCGAAGGCCTCGATTCGATGAGCGCCAATGAAGAGCCCGACCACGATCGGTTCGGGATGCTCCGTCGGACGGGGTTCCCGACGCGGTCGGAGTTCGATCACCGATCGGGGTGCCGCGATGGGCAGCGAAGCGACCCGGGGGTGCAGGGCCTGTTCGCGAAACGATTCGGCGAGAGCGACCGTACTCGCGAGCATTCCATCGAAATCGGCGATTGCCGCTCGAAGACTGTTCGGCTCGTACTCGTCCCAGGCCTCGCCGAGTTCGCCCGTCGCGCGCATCAACGGCACATTGTCATCGAGATAGAAGTAGACAGGAATACCCATGGCGCGTGCAGCGTCTGTCCAGTCGGAGGTACCCCGCACTTGGCGCGACGTGATCACGACATCGGCCTCGATCAACTCCGCAATGGCGCGTTGGTTCGGGTCGATGATGCGCACATGTACGCGCGGGTCATCCCGCATCGCTTCGAACACGAGCTGCGTCGAGCCATCGATGGGGTGCGCGAGCACGAGCACGCGTGCTGCGGGCATGCTGGGCAGGGCGGTGCGCTCAGGCACGGGAAGCCACGGTCGTGTCGCCCGGTGGCTCATGACAAGCGCGTCGATGGTCTCTCGACTGCGAGGCGACGCGAAACGGACACTGTCGACGACATCGATCTCCCCAAATTCCTCAGGACGCAGCATCGCGGTGCGGTCTTGTCTCATTCGGTCGTCGGCCGTCCAAAGGTCGAGCGGGTAGGTCGCCCCGAGTGAGTCGGTGGTGGCGGGCCCGAACTCTTCGCCGACCTCGATGTCGACGAAGTGCACGGGAAACTGGCGACGGGCCCGCACCCAGAGGTCGTAATCGCACAGTCGCGCGAGCGAGATGTGGGGATCGTAGAGTCCGACGCCGTCGAGCACGGCCCGAGGGGCAAGCACAGCGCTGTTGGCGATGACATTCGCGCTCAACAGCTCGTGCTCGACAGCCCCGCGGCCGAGAGGTATTTCTCGAGCGGGAGCGCTCGGATTCTCCGCGTAGTGTGCCGTGACCCAGCCAACGATGAGTGCATCGGGATGCGCGTCACTCTCGGTGAGCAACTGCCGTAGCGCGTCTGGGGTGAAGACCGTGTCGTCAAAGGCGAACGCAATGCGGTCGCCTCGAGCGATGCGATACCCCTCGTATTCGGAGACGGCCGGCAGACCGATATTGACCGCGTGGCGGATCACACTCACTCGCGAGTCGCGCGCCATCGCTGCGGCGATCACGTCAGCAGTCGAGTCCGTGCTCGCGTCGTCAACGATGATCAGCTCCAGCTCGGTGAGCGACTGGAGAAGGATTGAGTCGATCGCCCGGCCGAGGAGTCCGCTGTCGCCGCGACGGAACGTCGGCAAGATCACCGTGACGCGTGGCGCGGCCGACGCCGTGCGCCCCGACGCTTCCGTCAGGACACTCGATGCGATGAGCTCGCGCACCTTCATGCGAGCTCCACGGTCATGCGAACGACGTCGTCGTCGGTGCGATCGCTCTCGATAAAGCCGACGCGCTGGTAGGCGCGCAACGCGGGTGTGTTGGCGCGCTTCACCTCGAGCACGAGAGTTCGCAGCCCGAGGGCTTCGCTCGCTGCCCGAAGAGCGAGAGTCGTCGCGAGGTGTCCGAATCCGTGCCCGCGCCACTCGGGGTCAACGAGCAAGCGCCCGAACTCTGCCGTTTCGTGCACGATGTTGTAGATCGCCACCTGAGCTCGCGGCGTGTCGTCGACATCGACGATGAAGACGAAGTCGTCCTCGCGCTGAAGGTATCGCTCGAACCACGCGCGGTGATCGTGGAGAGTGATGGGATCGGTCGAAAGAAACCACCGTCGACTCTCGTCATGGTTGCGCCACGCCAGCGTTGTCGGCAGGTCACCCTCAGCGAGCATCCGAAGCCGAGCGTCAGCCTCGAACAGCGGAACGATGGATTCGGACGTCACGTCACGATATCTCTCAGGCTCTCGGCCACGTACTCCACGTCGCCATCGGTCAGGCTGAGGTGAAGAGGCAACGAGATGATCGAGTCGCTTGCCGCACGGGCGCGCGGAACATCGGCCGGGTATGCCGCGTAGATCCCGTACTCCGTGTTGTCGCGATAGTGGACCCCCGCGAAAATGTTGCGGTCGTTGAGCTCGCTCATGACGCGATCACGGTTGTCCACACGCACTTGATAGAGGTGGCGCGAGGGTTCACAGTCGGGCGCCATCAGAACGCGATCGATGCCGGTGGAGCCCATCAGAAACTCGTCATACACGGCAGACAACCGTCGACGTTCGGCGTTGTCGTCATCGAGGTACTTCACCGCGACGAGCGCGAGAGCCGCCATGATCGAGTTTCCGTTGTACTTGTAGCCCAGTTCGTCAACGTCGTACATCCACTTGTACCCTCCGTCACCGTGACTGCGCTCGTAGGTGTCTTTGCTGATTCCCAGCCATGAGAGCCGGCGAGCAAGAGCGTCGTCCTCCGCGTCAGCAAAGCAAACCATGCCGGAGTCGGCGGTCGGAAGGTTCTTGACGGCTTGAAAGCTGAAGACGGCGACGTCGGCTTCGGCGCCGACATGCTTGCCATCAACCCGGGTGCCAGCCATGTGGGCGGCGTCGAGAATCACCGCAATACCGCGTTCACGGCAGATCTCGAGAACCTCCCGGTAGCGGCCGACGTTCCCTCCGATTCCGACGAACATAACCGCGCGCGTGCGTTCCGTGATTCTTTCGATCATGCTCACGGGGTCGATACACAGGTATTCATCGACATCCACGAAGACGGGTGTGAGATCGCAATAGAGGATCGCGTGATTCGTTGAGACAAACGTGAGTGACGTCGTCAGCACCTCATCCCCGTCGGCCCACCCACGACGACGCTTGAGGACATCGAGGGCCAGGTGGAGCCCCGCCGTGTTGCTGTTGACGAAGTGCGCGTGTGCGACGCTCGCGTACTCCATCCACCGTTGTTCGATTTCGAGGGTCAGGAATCCCATCCCTGTCCAGCCTCGTTCCAAGCACACCCGCATGGCCTCGAGAGACTCGTCGATGCGGAAGTGCGGAACGAATACTTGGATCGGTGGACGGTCCACGTGATTGCTCCCTCATTGTTCGGCAGGCCAGGTTGGTGTGGGGTGCCGGTAACGGCTGTTGTGCTCACACCGTCGGCGTCAGGCGAGGGGAGACGCGAAGTACTGAGGCAACACCTCGTCTGGCGGGCCATCGGCGATGAGCCGACCGTGGTCAAGGTACAGCACCCGGTTGCATTGATTGGTGATCAGGGCAGCCGAGTGGCTGGCGATGACGAGAATCGAACTACGTGATACTACCTCATGCAATCTCTCTTCAGCCCGTTCCTGAAAGGCTTCGTCACCAACCGCGAGCCATTCGTCCATCAGAAGGATGTCCGGTGACAAGACTGTCGAGACCGAGAAGGCGAGGCGCAGCAGCATTCCCGAGCTATAGGTGCGCATCGGCAGTTCGATGAAGTCGCCGAGTTCACTGAACTCAATGATGCCGGGAATGAGCGCGGTGATCTGCGCACGGGACATGCCCTGCAGCACTCCGCGCAAATAGATGTTTTCGCGGCCCGTCGCGTCGGGTGACATGCCAAGACTGATATCGAGAAGAGACCCGACGATGCCCGAGCGCGAGACGGTGCCCGAGGTCGGCCGGTAGATGCCACCGAGCAACTTGAGCAGAGTCGACTTGCCCGAACCATTGTGACCAATCAGACCGACGCGATCTCCGACGTTGAGCCGCAATGTCAGATTGTCCAGGGCGTGTACGGTCACTCGACCCTGGTCTGATCGATCAAGTCGTCCGCCCGTCGCGGCGTTGATCAGGCGCCGACTGAGCTTGCTGGAGGCGTGGCTATAGACCGGGTAGTCAAGAGAAGCCCGATCGAGCTCGATGAAGGCCGTCATGTGATCACAGCCAAAACGCCAGCCGATGACGGTATCGCGCGTATGTTGCGGCGCCGATCACGATGAACACCACAGCGAGGCCGATCGCAACTGTCCACTCGGCCAGAGTAGGCGCCTGCCCGAGCAACGGTTGTCGCATCACCTGGATCATGTGGTGGAAAGGGTTGACCGAGAGGATGATCGCTCGGGCCTGCGGCGGCAGTGACTCGGGCAGCCACACGATCGGGGTCAGGTAGAACAGCACTTGAACGACAGCAGCGAGAATCTGCGGGACGTCGCGGTAGCGAGTCGCGAGCATGGCGAGGGCCAGGGCGAGCCCCGCCATTCCGCACCCAGCGACGAGGATGCCAGGAAGCACGAGCAGCACTACGGGTGAGGGCTCCGGCGGAAAGATGATGAGCAAGATCGCGAGCGCGATCGCGTTGTGCAACAGCACGAACACGGTCTTCCAAATGCTCCGCAGGAAGAAGATGATCGGCGGCAGGGGAAGTTGACGAATGAAGGCGTCTCCCGCGATGAAGGCGACGGCACCCTCGTTGATGATCAGGCTCAAGAAGTTCCAGAAGACCAGTCCGCAGCCCAGGAACGGCAAGTACTCGACGATGGGCGAGTCGAAAATCAGCCCAAAGACGCTCCCGATTGCGACGAACGTGATGGCCATCGAGAGCGTGATCCAGAATTGCCCGAGCACGCTCCGTCGGTACATCAGCCGAACGTCTTGCCAGCCCAGAAAGAAGCTCAGGCGGACGATTTGCCAGGGCGTGTTGTGCGCCGTGCTGGCCTGGGAAGTCACGCTGGTGACGCTACCACCGCTGGTGTGACCCTTACTCGACTGAGCGACGCCGACGGAACGGAAACCGCACGGTCCGCAGCAGAGTCGACCAGAAGCCGTGCTCGGCTAAGTGAGTGAGGCCGTACAACCAGAGGAGCCTGGCGCGCTGCAGTCTCTTGTCTGTCGGAGTCGAGGGCGGGTGGAGCGCCGTGCGGAGAGCGCGTGAAGCCTCACTGGTGGCGGAGATGGAGGGCGCTGCCGCGAAGAAGGCGCCCCATTGCGGGGCGACGGCGTCAAGCGAAAGCCGCTGTTGCACGTCACGTCGCGCGGCCTCGCGCACGGAGTCGATGAGCGTCGGATCATCGCAGTACCGCAGCAAGGCGTCGCGCCAACTGCGGCCCTGACCGGCGAGCAACCCGGTCTGGCCATCCCGCACCGCCGCATAGGGTGCGGATTCTTGGTAGACCCCGGCGATACCGAGGGCCGAATACTCGCGGTACTTGTTGTCCGTCTTGTACTGGTTCGATGCCGCTCGGCCGAGGGGCGCGATTCCGATGTCCCACCCGCGTGAACGTTGGAACTCGATGTACTCCGAATACGACGGAAGGTAGGGGAATACGGTTACCCGTTCATGATCGGGGATGGCTTCTGGGTCGGCCCCGATCACTTCGAGTTCGAGATCAGGATGCTCATCGAGCACAGCGAGTACATCGTGCAGGACGGCAGCGAGGTCGCCGCCTCGCGATGCGCTCGCGGCAAAGCCGACACGCAGGCCCGATCGGCTCGGCCGAGGCGGAAGGACGCTGTCGACGAGGGTGAAGTCGAAGAACGAATCGAGCTGGTGAACCGCGCGTGCGCGCGGTGTGAGCCAGTCGCGCAAGAGCGGCGTCGACGCGATGACCGGCTGGGCGTTGCGAACGATCGCATCGAGTCGGCGGCGGGTCGGGCGTGCCGCGTAGTGCCGCCCGAGAGCGGTCTCTGGGTCAAGGAGCCAGAAGTTGTCGTCGAGATAGAAGCCGTAGGGAGCGCCCGACCGCCGCAGGGCTGACACGAACGTGCTGGCCTCGGGGCTGCACGTGCGCACGATCAGAAAGTAGGTGCCGTCGATGATGAGTTCGGGCGACAGTTCGCTCAGGAGAACGCTCTCGGCCGTCAGCGCGGTGGTCTCTTCGAGGTGCTCCACGATGCGCTCGAGCAACTGCACGGTAGCGATGCGGGCTTCAGACACCAGCACAACGTGTTCAGCCATGAGGTGCTCGGGAGTCTTCGGCGACGTTTCGAGTCACACGACCGACCGCGGCGGTCACTGACCCTGTGCGCGGTAGCGGGCTTCGGTGTCGTCCTTCTGTGGCGCCCACCACGACTCGTTCTCTCGGTACCACTGCACGGTGTCGACGAGTCCTGCGGCGAAGTCGTCGAATCGTGGTGCCCAGCCGAGCTCAGTGCGCAGCTTGGTCGAGTCGATCGCGTAGCGCAAGTCGTGCCCGGGGCGGTCGACCACGTGGTCGTAGGCGTCGGCGGGCTGCCCGAGAGCCACGAGAATCTGCTCGACGACCTCGCGATTGCTCTTCTCGCCGTCGGCACCGATCAGGTAGGTCTCGCCCAGGCGGCCCCGCGCAAGAATCGTCAGCACGGCGGCGGAATGGTCGTCGGCGTGAATCCAGTCGCGCACGTTGAGCCCCGCGCCGTAAAGCTTGGGGCGCTCGCCGCGGAGCACGTTCGTAATCTGCCGCGGAATGAACTTCTCCACGTGCTGATACGGCCCGTAATTGTTCGAGCAGTTCGAGATCGTCGCGCGCACGCCGAACGAGCGCACCCACGCGCGCACGAGCAGATCGCTGCCGGCTTTCGTCGACGAATAGGGGCTCGAGGGGTTGTACGGCGTGGATTCGGTGAAGCGTGCGGGGTCGTCGAGTTCGAGGTCGCCGTAGACCTCGTCGGTCGAGATGTGGTGCAGTCGCTTGTCGTGACGCCGCACGGCCTCGAGCAGCGTGTAGGTGCCGATGAGGTTCGTGTCGACGAAGGGGCGCGGGTCGTCGAGTGAGTTGTCGTTGTGACTCTCGGCGGCGAAGTGCACGACGGCGTCGGCGGCCGCGACGAGCTCATCGACGAGCGGAGCGTCGCAGATGTCACCGTGCACGAAGCTCAGCCGGTCATCCGGAAGCCCCGCAAGCGAGGCGCGATTACCCGCATAGGTGAGCTTGTCGATGACCGTGACGTGATCGTCGGTGTGCTCGATCACGTGGTGCACAAAGTTGGAGCCGATGAAGCCGGCGCCGCCGGTGACGAGAATTCTCACCTGGCGAGTCTACTGAGCGGCTCCTGGCGACGAGTCGTCGAGCAGCGGCAACTGCACGGGCCTCGTGGTCGACGGCACGAGCGACGCGGCTGACCGGTAGGCCACGAGGTGGGCGGCGGCGCTTTCTCGCCACGAGAATCCCCCTGCCCGCGTGAGCGCGCGCCGCCTGATGCGAGCACGCTCGCCGGCATCGTCGAGCAAGAGCCCGAGCATGCGCGCGAGGTCGGTCGGGTCAGCTTCGCCGTAGGCAGCGCCGTCGCCCGCCACTTCTGGAATCGCGAGTCGCCGAGTCGTGAGCACGACCGCACCCGCGGCCATCGCCTCGAGCACGGGCAGCCCGAAGCCTTCGCCCTTGCTCGGGTAGGCGACGACCTCGGCGCCGCCGAGTAACGGAACAACATCGTCACCGTCGACGTACCCGAGCCGACGAATCAGGTCGGGTTGTGGATGCTCGCTCACCGCCGCGTCAACCCCCGTGTCCCATCCGCGGGCGCCCGCGAGCACGAGGAGGGGCGCCGTGCCGCGCTGCTCGCCCAACAGCGCGTGACCTCGGATCAGCGCGGGCACGTTCTTGCGCGGCTCAATCGTTCCGAGAAACAGCACATAGGGCTGGTGAATGTCGTGGCGGTCGAGAGTCGCCTCGATGCGGGCGAGCTCGGGGGGTGCGAAACGCGTGTGGTCGACGCCGTGGTGGGCGACGAGAACCTCGTCGGCGCGAAACCCGATCACGCGTTCGAGCTCGATCGCGGTTGCCCGGCTGGGGCGATCACTTCATCGGCGAGACGCACCGAAATGCGAATCCAGAGGCGGAAGAACCACCGCTTGATCGGTCGGTGCAGGCGCGGATCAGTGAAGAAGGTGACGTCGTGCACGGTGACGACGCGCGGCCGCGCCATGAGCAGAGGGGTCGTGTAGTGCGGCGAGTGCACCGCATCGACGTCGTGCCGTCTCGCGACGCGCGGCAGGCCGAGCTGCTCCCACACCAGTCGGTACCCGCGCCACGCGATGGCGCGCGGGCCGGGCACGATGACCGCGTCGGGTGCGAGCGCCGTGTAGCGCGCGACATCGCGGGGCTGGCAGGCCACGACGAGGTCGGCATCGAGGGCGCGGATGAGTTCGTCGACGTAGCGGGCGACCCCGCCGCGGTCGATCGGCATCGCGGTCGCATCGATGAGCACTCGCACGCGATTGTCGCGTGCGCGCACCGTGCTGCCTCGTCTCGGCGTGCTCACGCTCGCTACCCTACGCATCTGGTGTCATCCGCGCATTCGGGGCCGCTGAGCCGGTTGCTAGAGTGGGGCCCGTGCAGATCCGGGAGCTGGGCATCGCGGGTGCCGTCGAATTCACCCCGCGCCAGTTTCCTGATGATCGCGGGCTGTTCACCGAGGTGTATCGGTTTGATCATCTCGCCGACACGATCGGCCACCCCCTCGACTTGCGGCAGGCGAATCTGTCGGTGTCGGCGAAGGGAGTCGTGCGGGGCATCCACTTCGCCGAATTGCCGCCGAGCCAAGCGAAGTACGTCACGGTGCCCCATGGGGCGATCATCGACTTCGTCATTGATGTGCGCCTCGGGTCGCCGACGTTCGGAGCGTGGGAGTCGGTGCGCCTCGACTCGGTCGACCGCCGTGCTCTGTACATCGCCGAAGGTCTTGGGCACTGCTTCGTTGCGCTCGACGATGACACGGTCGTCACTTATTTCGTGAACGACGTGTTCCGGCCCGAGCGCGAACACGCGATCACGCCGCTCGATGAGACCATCGGGCTCGAGTTTCCGTTTGCGCGCAGTGAGCTTCGGCTCTCGCCGAAAGACGAAGCGGCGCCGACTCTCGCCGAAGCCGAGAGCCTCGGGTTGCTGCCGCTCTGGCAGTCGTCGGTCGACCACCTGCGCACCCTCGACGAGCGTTGGGCGGCGACACGATGAAGGGCATCATTCTCGCGGGAGGCTCGGGCACGCGACTGTGGCCGATTACCAAGGGCAT
Organism: Gulosibacter massiliensis; assembly: GCA_943369205.1. Classification (GTDB taxonomy): domain Bacteria; phylum Actinomycetota; class Actinomycetes; order Actinomycetales; family Microbacteriaceae; genus Microcella; species Microcella massiliensis_A. Next base: position 58,916 of record CALRMP020000002.1, read on the forward strand.
TTCGAAGCAACTCATGCCCATCTTCGACAAGCCGATGATCTACTACCCGCTGTCGACGCTCATGATGGCCGTCATTCGCGAGATTCTGATCATCACGACGCCCGAGTATCGCGCGCAGTTCGAAGCCCTCTTGGGTGACGGTAGCGACCTGGGGCTCTCCCTCACCTACGCCGAGCAAGCGTCGCCCGACGGCCTCGCTCAAGCCTTTCTCATTGGCGAACAGTTCCTCGGCGATGACAGCGTCGCTCTCGTGCTCGGCGACAACATTTTTCACGGTGCGGGCCTTGGCTCGGCGCTGCGGCAGTACCGCGACATCGAGGGCGGGCTCATTTTCGCCTACCAGGTGGCCAACCCTGAGCACTACGGCGTCGTCGAGTTCGACGCCGAGGGTCGTGCGGTGTCGATCGAAGAGAAGCCGGCGCACCCGAAGAGCGACTACGCCGTGCCCGGCCTGTACTTCTACGACAACAGCGTCATCGAGGTCGCGAAGTCGATCACGCCGAGCGCTCGCGGCGAGCTCGAGATCTCGAGCGTCAACGAGCACTATCTGCGCGCGGGCCGCTTGCAAGTCCACGCGCTCGACCGCGGCACGGCCTGGCTTGACACCGGAACCTTCGAGTCGATGATGCAGGCCTCCGAGTACGTGCGCGTCATCGAAGACCGTCAGGGTTACAAGATCGGGTGCATCGAAGAGATCGCCTGGCGAGCCGGCTGGATCACCGACGACCAGTTGGCCGCGCTCGCCGCACCGCTCGCGAAGAGCGGCTATGGCACCTACCTGCACCGACTGCTCAAGCGTTCGTCAACGCGCTGAGCGCTGAATGACAGCCGACCGCACGGCGAGCCCGACGCCGAGCGCGACCCGCACCGGCCAGAGGTACCACCCGGCGTACTTGCGGCTGATGAAGCGCCGCGCCGAGTCGTGGTGTGCGCGAATCATGACGCTCGAGTCGCGAGCGGCCGTGTGCGCACCGACGTGGGTCACGGAAACGGTGGGTTCGTAGCGATTGCGGTAGCCCGCTTTGCCGAGTCGGTACCCCAGGTCGACGTCTTCGAAGTACATGAAATACGCATCGTCGAAGCCGTCAAGGGCATCGAAAGCGCTGCGGCGAATGAGAAGGCAGGCTCCCGACAACCACCCCGCGTCACGAGCAGCGACCGTTTCGTCGTCTGCTCGATAGCGGCGAGTCCACGGGTTGTCGTGCCACAGGTTCACGAAAAGCGCGTGCCCGACTCCGGTGCGCAGCGACGGCACGCGGCGTGCTGACGGGTAGACCGTGCCATCGGGGTTGAGAACGGCGGGACCGATCGCGCCGATCGTGGAATCACTTTCGCCGACGGCGACGAGGGCATCGATGACACCGGGGTGCAGCACGACGTCGGGGTTGCTCACGAGCACCCATCGCACCGAGCCGGGCAGGGTCGCAACACCCACGTTGATCGCTCCGCCATAGCCGGGGTTTTCGGGCAACGGCACATAGTGCGCGCCTCGTGCCTGCGCGAGTTCGGCTGCGCGTGAAACCTCATCGGGCCGATTGTCGACGATGACGGTCAGCACGGGCTCGGCGCTCGCCGCAGCGATCGAGTCGAGAAACCCCGGGAGAACCTCGTTCGACCGGTACGCGACGGTCACGACAGCCACGCTCGCGGTCGTCGTGCGGTCGTCGGTCTGCGCGTCACCTCCGGTCATGATGCTTCGAATCCTAGTAGCGCCACAGAAGACCCCCGTAGGCTGTCGGGGTGTCAGACGTGAGCATCTCGGTGGCGATGTGCACGCGCAACGGTGCGCAGCACGTCGCGCGGCAGGTGCAGAGCATCCTGAATCAGCGGCCGGCACCGCGTGAGCTCGTGGTCGGCGACGACGCGTCGACCGACGACACGATTGACGTGATCGAGCGCGAGTGGGCCGCCGCGCGCGCCGCCGACCCTGAGCTCGCGACGACACTCCGGGTGATTCGACGGCAGACGGCACTCGGTGTGACGGCCAACTTTGCCGCGACCCTCCACGCGTGCAGTGGCGAACTCATCGCCCTCAGCGACCAAGACGACGTGTGGATGCCCGGCAAACTCGCGACCCTCGCTGCAGCGTTCGTCGCCGACGCTGAACTGCTGCTCGTGCACACCGATGCCCGCCTTGTCGATGCCGACGGCACCCCACTCGGGCTCACTCTGCTCGAAGCGCTCGAAGCAACGCCGGCTGAGCGTACGGGGCTCGCCGCTGGCGATGCCCTGCCCGTGCTCATGCGTCGCAATGTCGTCACGGGCGCAACCGTCATGCTGCGGCGGTCATTGTTGGCCGGGGCGTTACCGATTCCCGAGCAGTGGGTCCACGACGAATGGCTCGCGGCGATTGCCGCCGCGGTCGGTCGCGTGCGACTGGTTGCCGAACCGCTCATCGACTATCGCCAGCACGGCGCGAACGTTATCGGCGCGCGTCGCCCGAGTTTCGCCGACCGCCTTGCGCGATTGCGCGAGCCGCGCGTCGAACGGTCGTCGCGTCTCGCCGCCCGCACGGCTCTGCTCGCCGAACGCGGGCGCTCGCTTGGCGTGCCACGTGGGGTGCAGGCCCTGCTCGACGCGAAGGCCGATCACGAGGCGCGCCGCGCACGACTGCCCCGTGTGCGCATCGCGCGCGTACCCGCTGTAATTGGCGGTGCCCTCGCGGGGCGCTATGGACGCTACAGTCGGGGCGCCATGGATGTTCTGCGCGACCTTGCGACCCCTGCCGGCGAGCTGCCGGTCGAAACCCGCGCGCCCGGAGCGGCGACGACTGATCGTGGGGGCGCCGCATGACTCGCGTGCTCATCATCACGGGCGACCCGCTCGCTGCGGCCATGGCGGGCCCGGCCATTCGCGCCCTCAACATGGCGCTCACGTTGCAGAGCGCGGGGCACGAAGTGCGGCTGGTGTCGACGACGCGCGCGGAGCATCCGTCGCCGCCGGTCGACATGGCGCATGTCGCGGCGGGCGATGAACGCGGCATCGCGGTGCACGAGCGCTGGGCCGAAGTCGTGGTGTTTCAGGGCTACGCCAACACCCAGTTTCACACCGTTGCGCGCACCGACCGCATGCTCATCGCCGATGCCTACGACCCCATGCACCTCGAGATGCTCGAGCAGGGCCGCGAGCTGCCGCCCTCGACCTGGGCACTGCGGGTGTCGACCGCGCGCGACGCGCTCAACGACCAACTGCGGCGGGCCGACCTCGTGCTCTGCGCGAGCGAACGGCAGCGGCTGTTCTACCTCGGCCAGCTCGCCGGACTCGGGCGCCTGAGCCCCACGACCTATGCCGACGACCCCGACCTGCGGGGGCTGCTCGCCGTGGTGCCCTTCGGGCTGGAGCCGAGCCCTCCCGCCGCCGACGCGGGCCACGGCATGCGCGGCGTCCTACCCGGCATCGACGCCGACTCGCGCGTGCTCATCTGGGGTGGCGGGGTCTACAGCTGGTTCGACCCGCTCACGCTGATTCGCGCGGTCGGGGTCGCTCGCGAGCGGGTGCCACACATCCGCCTGTTCTTTCTCGGCACTCGGCACCCGGGGGTCGACGAAATGGGCATCGTGCGCGAGTCGTTCGATCTTGCGAGGTCGCTCGGTCTCGAGGGGCGCGAGGTGATCTTCAACGACACCTGGGTGCCCTACGACCGCCGGGGCGCCTATCTGGTCGAGGCAAACGCGGGCGTCAGTACGCACCACGTGCACGTCGAGACGACCTTCTCGTTTCGCACGCGCATTCTCGACTACCTGTGGGCGGGCCTGCCGATGGTCGTCACGGAGGGCGACGGCTTCGCCGAGCTCGTTGAGACCGAGGGGCTCGGCCTCGTGGTGCCGGCGAACGACGTGGATGCTCTCGCCGACGCCCTCACGCGCGTGCTCGCCGACTCGCCCGAGGTCGCCGAGTGGCGCGCGAATGTCGCCCGCGTGCGCGAGCGTTTCGTGTGGTCCGTCGTGCTGCAGCCCCTGCTTGCGGCCGTCGCCCACCCGCGCCGCGCGGCTGACGCGACGGCGGGGCGCGACGCGATGGGGGTCGGCGCTCGCGCTGCCCGCACGTCAGGATTCGGGCACACCGTGCGCATGACCCTGCACCACTGGCGAGCTGAGGGCATCACGGGCGTCACCTCCCGTGTTCGCAAGCGGCTCGCCCGCTGAGCACGCTCGAGCACGACTCGCAGCCGAGACGGCAACCGAACGCTCACGGCCCCCTGGGGCGCAGATAGGCTGGGTGGCATGAGAGTGCTCGTGGCGGTTCCCGCGCTGAACGAGGCGGCGGTTATTGGCCAGGTGCTCGATTCGCTCGAGACCGTGCATTCGCTCGCTGATGTCGTTATCGTCGACGATGGTTCGCGCGACGCGACGGCCACAATCGCGCGGGCGCGCGGGGCGCACGTCGTATCGCACGCCATCAACCTCGGGGTGGGTGCCGCCATGGGCACGGCGTTTAAGTACGCGGTGCAGCACGGCTACGAGGCGGTCATCCAGTTCGACGGTGACGGCCAGCACCGGCCTGAGTACATCGCGGCTCTCATCGCAGCGCTCGAGCACTCCGACATCGTTGTCGGCAGTCGCTTCGCCGATGGCGGAACCTTCAAGTCGTCGGCAGCCCGTCGCGGCGTTCAGCGACTGATCTCGTGGGTGACGTCGGCCTACGCCCGCACGAAATTGACCGACGCTACGAGCGGGTTCCGCATTGCCGGCCCGCGCGCCCTTGTTGTCTTTGCTGAGCATTACCCGGTCGAGTGGTTGGGCGACACTGTCGAATCGATCGTGCTCGCGACGCGTCAAGGTCTCAGCGTGCACGAGATTCCCGTCATCATGAACGAGCGCGCTGGCGGAGCGCCCTCGCAGTCGATCTTTCGCGCAACCCTCTACACGGGTCGCATTCTGCTCATTCTGGGACTCGCGGGTATTCGCAGCGTGCCCCCTCAGTTGCGCGCCCGGCGTGCCGCCGAGTCCCGTGAGGTGACAGCATGACCCCTCAGATTCTTGCGATCGTCATGGCTGTCATTCTGCTCATTGCGGTCGTTCTGCTGCTTCGCTCGTATGTGCTTCCTGAGAAGTACGCGGTGATCTGGTTGGTGGCGTCGGTCGCGGCGATCATCCTGTCGGCTTGGCCGGGCCTGCTCGACGCTGTGTCTGAATTCTTCGGCATCGCCCAGCCGATAAATTTGCTCTTTGTGGGCGCGTTTTTCGTCATCTTGCTGCTGCTCATGCAGATCAGCCTCGAGCTCGCGCGCACTCGAGACGAACTTCGCAAGGTTGTGCAAAAGCTCGCGCTTGAGATTGAACAGGTGAGAAGAACAGATGACGAGTAAGCCGCTCACGGAGTCGAGCCAGTCGCTCCGACACAGATTTCGGCTGATCTACCTGGCTCCCGTTCTCGCTTTCATCGCGCTTGCGGCCTGGGCCTTCGCCTCGCCGATCGGTGCTGGGCCTGATGACGACTACCACTTGGTCAGCGTGTGGTGTGGTGGCGACGGTAGCGAGCAGTGCGATCCGGGGTCGGACGAGACCAGCCGCGTGATGCCGTCCGCTTTCGAAAACGTCGCGTGCTTCGCTCAAGATGGTGCCCGGAGTGCGGCGTGCCAAGACGAGGTGTGGAGCACGTGGGCTGGTGACCCGGTCGAACTCTCGCGCGGCAACTTCGCCGGTGAGTACCCTCCGATCTACTACGCGACAATGAACCTCTTCGCTGGCTCAGACATGCAGGTCAGCGCGCTGGTCATGCGGCTCCTTAACGCGGCCCTCTTCGTTGGCTTGGCAACCGCCCTGGCTGTACTTCTTCCCGCAGCCCGTCGATCCACATTGCTCTGGGGTTGGTTGATCGCACTCGTGCCCCTCGGCATGTTCTTGATTCCGTCCAACAACCCGAGCGGCTGGGCCCTCACGGGTGTCGGCACAGCGTTCCTCGCCCTGTTGGGATGGTTCGAGACCACGGGTCGTCGACGCTGGGCTCTTGGCGCGCTCTACCTCGTCGGCATGCTCATGGCGGCGGGGGCCCGCGGAGACGCTGCAGTGTATGCATTCGGCGCAACTGTCGCCGTCGTGATCCTCATGTGGTCGCCGAGCCGCGCGTCGTTGCGCTCGCTGATTCTTCCTGCTGTCGGCTTGGGGATCGCGTTGCTCTTCTTCGCGATCGCGGGTCAGTCTGGCGTGGGAACGATTGGCTTCACCGGGGGCGGTAGCGCAACGATTCCCGTGGAAGGTGACATGACCGGAGAGGAAGCTCCTCTCGGTGGGTTCGCTCTTGCCGCCTACAACCTGCTCATGCTTCCGTTCCTGTGGACGGGAGTGTGGGGGTCGTGGGGGCTCGGTTGGCTCGACACCCAGTTGCCCGCGATCGTTCCGTGGGCAGCAGCCGCGGCGTTCATCGTCGTCGGATTCGCCGGGTTCGGGCGATTGAGCGGGCGCAAGGCCTTCGCACTGTCAGGCGTTCTCCTGGTCTTGATCGCACTCCCGGTGTACGTGCTGACGGTCGGGGGAGACAAGGTCGGTGCGAACCTGCAGCCGCGCTACCTTCTGCCCCTGATCGTCTTGTTCACCTTTCTGCTGCTCGTCGACCCGGCTCGACGTCTCCTTCGCTTCACCCGGCCGCAAACGCTCGTGGTGCTGGCCGCCCTGGCGGTGGCGAACCTTGTCGCCCTTCAGGTCAACATTCGCCGTTACGTCACGGGTGCCGATCAGCAGGGCCTGAATCTCGACGCGGGCGCTGAATGGTGGTGGCAGGGCTTCCCGGTCGGGCCGACCGCCGTGTGGGTCGTCGGAGCGATTGCCTACGCGGGCTTGCTCGCCGTGCTGTGGAGTTCGTTGCGCGGCGCAGGAATCGTGACTACGACAGCTCTCGATAGAGCCGCGGAGCCTGATTCACGGCCGTAATGGCCTTCGTGAAGTCGACACCGACCACATCGAGGTACCACTTGAGGTTCGGGTATCGAGGAGTGTTCTCCTCTTCGACCAACCGCAGAGCCTCTTCGCGCGTGAGATCTCCTTCACGCACCTGGTTGCTCCGGAAGGTGTCATGCTCGGTGAAGCCGGCGATCGTGTAGTACGCATAGTTGTAGAACGCCGCTGTGCCGTCACCGATGCGCCACGTGGTCTGCGTGTCGGGCGCGCGCTCCCAGTCGTACTCGCTGTCGAGCGTGTCTTCGATGAGCTTCTCGTCCCATCGCCAGTAATCGAAGATGTGGAAGTAGTCCGACTTCGTCGTGAAGCTTCGGTAGTACTCACCGAGCAGGGTGTCGGGAATCGAGCGGTTGAAGTAGCCAGGGCTTTGCAGCATGGCCTTTAGCCTCAGCCCCTGATAGCGCAACTGCTTCATCGCACCGTGGCTGTAGACGCGTTCTTCAGCGAAGTCCGGCGGAACCCCCAAGAAGCCCGCCTTGAAGTGAGTGACTTCGAGGGGATTGATGCCCCACAGGTTGAGCGTGACACCCGTCTGTCGCTTGAGCGTCTCAATGTGGCGGAAGAAGTGCTTGTCGCCGGCCGTCAGCACGCTCAGCATGCCGAGGTGGGGTGACTTGATCCAGGCGTTAAGGTTGCGGCGAATGTAGTCGCGCTTCTTGGTGATGTCGGCGGCCACAATGATGTTTTCGACGCCGAGCTTGGCCGACATGCGGCTGACGTTGCGACGACCGAGGTCGGTCACCATTCCCCAGTCGTAGGTGTAGGTGACTGGCTTGAGCTTGAGCTCGTGAATGATCAGGTGCAGACCATACGAGCTGTCGCGCCCACCCGAGAACGGAACCAACACCTCGTCTCCTGACGTGCGACGGAAGGGCTTGATGAGCTCGAACAGCTCTTCTTTCGGCCGAGGGTGGTTGCGGGGCTTGTAGTTGTGGCAGTAGTTGCAGACCCCTTGCTCATCAAACGCGATGAACGGCATCGTCTCGGGCAGAACGCACCGCGTGCACCGACGGAAGTCGGGCTTGGGGTATACGAGCAACGCCTCTTCTTCAGCCGAGAACCCCAGGCCAGGAACGAGATTGACCGAGCGGTCTTTCCACTCGGAGAGTTCGATGGGCTCAGCTTGCACCGGAACGTCGACGATGACGACGTCGTTGAGCACTTGGCGAACATCCGTCGCCTCGATCTGCTCAAGCGGGTAGCGCTCCGACGAGAAGATCAGGCCGCCCGACGTGGTGCCGACATAGAGACTGCCGTTGTTCGAGAAGAGCAGCAGCTTGCCAAGGCGCGGAACCAGCGCAGCACACGCGACAACACCCTCGGCGAGTTCCATCACCCGTGCCGCGGCAGTCTCGATCGTGCCTCCGCCGTCGAGGTGCGAGGCAATGATCGCGGGAATGATTTCGGTGTCGATTTCGAGTTCAGGAGTCTTGCCGATCACCGGCCAGAGAGCTTCGTGGTTCACGACGATTCCGTTGTGCAGCACGATGACCTGCTCGCGCGAGACGGGCTGGTTGTCACCCGTGCCGTTCGTCACGAGACGGCTGTGGCCGAAGAAAAGATTGCCGAGCGGAGGAATGCGCTTGAGCAGTCGGTCGATCGGGTCATCGGCGCGATACGCGTGGTAGCCAGCGGTGCTGTGGATGACCATGCCGCTCGAATCGCGGCCGCGCTGCTGCGCGTGCTTGACGAGAATCTTGGCCGACGAGGAGTCGAGTTTCTCCGGGCCGATGAAGCCAAAGATTCCGCACACGTGTCGAACTCCGATCCAGAAGGCTTAGGGGAGGGCTTGCTGCAAGAACCAGCAGAGTGGGCCCGCACCGCGGTCAATCATGCCATGGAGGAGCGCGGTGTCGGTTTCCGGGGCGGGGCATGGCCACTGCCGACCCACACAGCGGGCGCGCGGCCTCAGATGGGATCGATCAGACGAGCGCCTTGCCGATGACGCGGTAGGCGGTGCCCGGCCACTGTTCGGCCGATGAGACCCGGCGACCATCGATGAACGCCTTAAGGCCGGGAAGATCTGCCGGGCTCAGCCTGCGGTACTCGGCATGGTCAGCTTGCACCACCACAGCGTCGATCTGTTCGCCGAGGTGATAGGGAGTGAAGCCCAGCCCGGTGAGCTCGTCGTCGGTGTACATAGGGTCGTGCACGAGGGCAGTTGCCCCCCGGCTGCGCAGGGCCTCGACAGTTGCGAAGACACCAGAGAACGCGGTCTCTTTCACTCCACCGCGGTATGACGCACCGAGCACGGCGACCTTCGCCCCGGCCAGGTCGCCGTAGGCACCCTCGAGCAGCCCGATGGTGTAGTCAGGCATCTCGGCGTTCGCGGCACGGGCGGCCGAGACGACGGTTGCCTCGGGGTCGGTCCAGAGGTAGAGGCGTGGGTAGACCGGAATGCAGTGACCGCCGACGGCGATTCCTGGCTGGTGGATGTGCGAGTACGGCTGCGAGTTCGAGGCTTCGATCACCTGGTAGACGTCGATGCCCGCGGTCGAGGCGTAGCGCGCGAACTGATTGGCGAGCCCGATATTGACATCGCGGTAGGTCGTCTCGGCAAGCTTGGCAAGCTCTGCTGCCTCAGCGCTGCCGAGATCCCACACGCCGTTGCCGCGCGGCAGGTCGGGGCGATGGTCGAAGTCGAGCACGGCCTCATAGAATTCGGTTGCGCGCTGAGCGCCATGCTCGGTGAGACCACCCACGAGCTTGGGGTACTTGCGCAGGTCTGCGAACACTCGGCCGGTGAGCACACGTTCTGGTGAAAAGACCAGGTCGAAGTCAACGCCTTCGGTGAGGCCCGACACCTCTTCGAGCATGGGCTTCCAGCGCGATCGCGTGGTGCCGACCGGCAGGGTCGTCTCGTACGAGACCAGGGTGCCGGGTGTCAGCACCGCCCCGAGCGAGCGGGTCGCGCCGTCCATCCAGCCGAAGTCGGGCTCAGCGGTCTGCTCGTCGACGAAGAGTGGTACGACGAGTACGACGGCATCGGCACCGGGCACGGCCTCGGCATAGTCCGTCGTGGCGCGCAGTTTGCCGGCGGCTACGAGCTCACTGAGCTTCTCTTGCAGGTGCGCCTCACCCGGGAAAGGTTCGGTGCCGGCGTTGATGAGGTCGACCGTGTGTTGCGATACGTCTACACCGACCACCTCGTGGCCTTTGCTGGCGAACTGCACCGCAAGTGGTAACCCAATCTTGCCTAGGGCAATGACGGCGATTTTCACGAAGGTCCTCCAGTGTCAGGGGTGCGGGTCAATGCTATGCGCGGATGATGGCGACACTCTCGTCGACCACTTGCGTCGCGATCGCCGCGAGCGAGTAGCGCTCTGACGACCAGCGAGCGAGCTCGGCGCGGTCGGACGGCGCCAGTGGAGCATCCATCGCTGCGATCATGGCCTCGGCGACCGCTGTCGGCTCGTAAGGCACCGCGACGCCCGCGGGGTGTCCAGCATGATCAAGAAAATGGATGGTTGGCCCGACGCCGGTGAAGATGACAGGGCAACCGGCAGCCAGCGACGAGTACACCTTGGTCGCCAGGGCGTACTCGTTCGCTGCCACTGGCGCGAGGCTCGCCAACGAACAGCTCGCCCCAGCGAGAATCGTCGCCAGTTCGGCGGGAGGAATCGGAGAGTGGAACGCAACCGAGTCGGCAATGCCTAATTCGGCTGCGCGAGTCTGCATGTCATCGCGATCTTCACCGTTGCCGTAGTACTTGAGGCGAGCCTGAGAGTTCTTCCCGACGACGTGACCCATGGCCTCGACGAAGATTCCGGCCCCGTGCCATTCAGAGTGCGTGCCCGCGTAGACGAACAGGGGAGGGTCTGCGGGTGCCTGGCCGTCGTAGCGAAAGTGCGCGGTATCGGCGCCGAAGCCGATCGGCACGGCGGGCGTAGTGATGCCGAGAGAGCGAAATCGGGCGATGAGCGGGTCGTGGGCCGCGAAGAGCTTTTTCGCCCCTTGCAACCCCCATGCCTCGACTCGCCGCAGCGTGCCGAGCACGAATCGATTGCTGGTGACCAATTCGGCAGCCTCAGACCAGTAGTCAGCTGCGCGCACGACATACGGGGTGCGACGCATCCAGGCGATGACTCGCACCACGGCCACCGTCGTCGGTGGAGGCTCGACGACGTAGAGGTCAGCTTTGCGCGAGAAAAGTAGACGGAAGGCAAGCGGGATATCGAAGCTCATGTAGCTCAGGTACCCACGCACGTATTGCTGTCGGTCGCGCTTGACGGGCGATCGTCGAACGTCGATGCCCGACGGGTCATCGATCACGGCGCCTCGCGGGGGTCGTGCGGTCAGTACAGTGACCTCGAAACCTCGATCGCGAAACTCTTCGGCCCACGTGCGAAGGATTCCCGACGCGGCCGAGACCTCAGGCCCGAAGATTCGGGTCGCGATGACGACTCGCATCATTCCGCGGCGAGAAGCCGAGCGACGAGTGCGTGCTGCACGGCGCGGTCGGGCTCGCTTGAGAGCGCTCGCGCTGACCGATCGGCCGCTTGCTTGTACTCAGTGACCTGGTCGGCGGTGATGTAGCGCAGAGCCTCGACGAGAGCATCGGCGGTGGTGTCGCGCGTGATGATGCCGAGACCGTATTCGCCGATGTGAGCGTCGATCTCGGGTGCGGGCGAGAACACCAGCCCGAGTCGAGCCTGCACGAAGTCGAAGAACTTGTTGGGCAAGTGGTAGAGGTGGCTGAGCGTCTTGAGCGGGTAGAGAAAGACTCCGAGGTCATACTCGTTCAGCACGCTCGGTAGACTGTCGGGCGGCACGGGGTCGTGCACCGTCACACGCGGGTTACCCGCCGCACGTCTCTTGATCTCGTCGAGATGCCCGCCGGGAACCTCGAGCAAATAGAGGTCGAGGCTGAACCGCTCACCGAGCCGACCGACAGCCTCGATGAGCTCGACGATGTTGCGCTCGGTGTCGGCCGTGCCGCTGTGCACGAGTCGAATCGAGTTGGGGTCGACGGGCGACGGTGTGGCCTCGCGAAAGTCGGCCGCATTGCGCACGATCTCGGTCCCGACGCCGTAGTGCTCGGTGTAGAGCCCTGCGAGACCCGCGCTTACACTCGTGACGGCGACGGTGCGCGGCAGATACTTCTCGCACAAGTGCTGCATGTAGGGGCCCACCAGCACGCGCCACACGAAGACGGTGGCCCGTTCTTCCGCGGCCCACTCATGCATGTCAGCAAGCACTCTGGGCTCTCCCGGCACAGCGAAGGCGAGCGGCAGCGCACGGGCATCATTGGCGACGATGAGGTCATATCGGCCGGAAGCTACGACTTCATCCCGCACGGCCTTTTCGCCGGGCGCGGAGAGCTCGACCGCATTGTGCATGCGTAGCGCGAGCTTCAGCACTCCGGCGAGTGTCTGCGGCAGAGATGCCGCGTTCTCAGGCACCTCGATGTGACGCTTCACTCCCGCTGGTGCGGGACCGTAGCCGACTGTCGTTACGTCGCCGTGCTGTTGTAGTACCTCGAGCTGGCGGAGCACACGTGAGTCGGCGTAGATCGGCGAGAACGAGATGCAGAGAATTCTCCGGTAACTCGCCCGAATCTCTCCTGTAATTGTCACTCTTGGAGCCCCCTGCTCTGTGATCGCTCGCTGAGGCCCGCGAGCTGAACCTGCAGTGTGAACTGCGGGAGCGTCGACGCAAGCTCCTCGAATGTGCCCTTGCCGAGAATGCGACCATGGTCCAGATAGCAGATCTGGTCGTAGTCCCTGATTGTAGAGATTCGATGGGCGACTGCCACCAGGGTGACTTCTCCTCTCAGAGCCTTTATCGCACGCACGACGTCGTCTTCAGTCTTGGTGTCCAAAGAGCTAGTTGCCTCGTCGAGAACTAGCACAAGAGGATCCGAGTAGAGCGCACGAGCGATCCCGAGTCTTTGTTGCTGGCCACCTGAGAGTGAGACGCCTCGTTCACCGATCTTCTCGTCGAGGCCGTTCGCACGTGTTGTCAAGAGCGAGAGGAGCTGGGCCCTCTCGAGAGCATCCATGGCCCGCTCTCGGTCGTAGTTGTCGTCCCAGGTGAGCGCTACGTTTTGCCCGATCGTTCCGTCGAACAGCGCCACCCTTTGCGGAACGTAGCCGACACGACCGCGCCAAGCATGAATCACATCGCTGAGTGGGAGCTCATCGATTGCAATGACGCCACTCGTTGGCGTGCTCAGCCCGAGAATCACATCTATGAGCGTGGATTTTCCCGAGCCAGTCGGTCCAACTATGCCCAGCGATGAACCGAGAGGTATCTCGAGGTCGATTCCGCGGAGCACCTTTTCGCTAGTGTTCGGGTATGAAAAAGTGAGGCCCTGCAGTCGTAGCAATTTCGGGCACTCTGGTAGCGGGGCGAAGTCGACCAACTCGATCGGTTCGGCCGCCGCGGCTTCTGTCTCACGAATATCGCGAAGGATTTCGAGAGTCCAGGGCACACTCGCAGTCGCCGTGAGCACGCTAGATTGCACGCCGGCAATTGCTGGCACGAGTCGAAATCCAGCAGCTGCGAACAAGGCGATTGCCGCCAAGGCAGCTGCCCAACCGGACGCGATGTAGGTGACGAAACCAACGAGCACAAAGCCCCCTACCAGCGCGCCTTCGAAGGCGAAACGGGGAACCATCGCAAGAAAAGAGTTGTTCGCGCGTGCACGAACGGCTTGGATCCGCCGTGCGTCCACCTCGGCCGACACTTCTGCAAGCTTTCCCCGAAGGGTGAGTTCCTTCAAGGCATCGATCATCTCGATAATGAGAATCGCCACTCGATGCCCGAACTCCAGGTTGACCCGGCTAGCTTGTAATGCCTTCTTGTTGATGACGACGTTAAGGAGCGCTGCGATCAAGCCCAGGTAGACAATGGTGATGATTGCAGTGACCGGTTGAGCAACGGCCAGTACGGCGAAGATAAGGATGATCGTCAGAAGATAGCCTGGGATTGTGGCGGTCGTTAGCACAATGCCCGACATCGAGTTCGCGATGCCAGCGTCCGCCATGCGAATGATCTGAGCAGCGCTTCGTTTAGACCGCACCTCCCAGGTTGAGCGTATGTAGGAGCTCAGCAGTCGTTGGCCCAGGGCGTACTCCGCTCGGGCGAACTGACGTGTCGCAATCCAGTGAAGCAATAGGGCGAGCACGCTCTTCAGAATGATGAGACTGCAGGCGATCAGCACTAGCCAAGGGACGCTCTCTGACCCGACGGCTCCGAGGACGGGAATCGAAAAATCTTCCTCTCCGACCCCGCCAGAAATGACGACGGCAAGAAGAGACATTGCGACGACGTCGAGAACAGTCAAGAGGCCTGTAAGGACGAGGTATCGCCAGTAGAACCGACGCGCCTTTGCAGTCAGGTACGGGAGGAACTGTCGAAGCACCGACGCTATTTGTCTCATTTCTGCCAGGCTACCAGCGCAGATGACTCGATACCCTTAGTCTCCAGTGTGGAAAGGCGGAGGTGCGATGGTGGACTTCGTCGTTCTGCTGGGCCGAATGCCTCGATGGGTCCAGAGATTCGCACTCCGAATCGCCGCCGGGAGAGGGTTGTTGGGTAGCGCGGCAGACCGGGTTCGTTATCGTTACTCCAAAGATCAGGTGCCCCACCTTTCGTCGTCGGACGACGCCAAAGTTCGACTCTTGATCGGGCCCGCCAACTCCGCCGGGCAGGGCAACAGATGGGCCCGTGCTGTCGAAAGATGTCTTCCCGAGGCATCTGCGTTTGCCATCCGCGGGATCGGAGCCGATTCGTTTCGCCCCGAGGTTGATCTGACAGTGCCAGTTGCCGTCTACCAACGATCCGCCGCCTGGCACGAAGACTTCGAGAGGTTCCTTGTCTCGCGAACACACGTGATTTGGGAATCCGGTTTGCCGTTGCTGGGGCGTCGCTACAACTCGGATGTGCGCAACGAGATTCTCCTCCTGAACGACCACCGAGTTCAGGGCGCACTGATGTTTCACGGTAGCGATATTCGTCCTCCATTGCTTCACGCGATGCAGAGCGCTTGGTCTCCATTCTCCGTCAACGGAGGACGCACCTGGGCCCTCAACGAAAGCGTCCGTCGCAACGCTGCACTCGCTGCAGAGTCCGGATTGCCGGTATTCGTCTCGACGCCGGATCTCCTGCAATGGGTACCCGAAGCGAAGTGGTGCCCTGTGGTCATCGACATCGATCGTTGGCAGTCGACCGACGCGAGGACCACTTCCACGTCAATTCCGGTGGTCGCCCACGCTCCGTCCCAGAGTTGGTTGAAGGGCACCGATTGGATCGAGCCAGTCTTGCGTCGGCTCTCTGACGAGGGGGTCATCGAGTATCGGCAAGTGAAGGGGATTCCCCACGAGTCGATGCCGAACTTCTATGCTGACGCCGACATCGTGTTGGATCAGTTCATGTTGGGGAGCTATGGAGTCGCAGCCTGCGAGGCGATGGCGAGTGGACGGATTGTCATGGGGCATGTGGATTCCGCCACTCGAGCATCAGTACTTGAGCTCACGGGGTTATCGCTGCCGGTGCACGAGGCGACCGTTGCCTCACTGGAGGCGGAGCTTCGGTTCGCTGCCGCGCACCCGCAAGCGTTTGACGAACTCCGGCACGCCGGGCCGGCGTACGTTGAGGCTGTGCACGGAGGCCGTCGTTCAGCAGCGACACTTGCGGCATTCCTAGGCTTCAGCCCATAAACGCAATGGCGGCGAGGAATCGCGGAGGCGCCTCCCGATGCAAGAGGAATCGGGGCGATGCCGGCAACAAATTGTCGATTCGTCTGTAGTCAGTGAGGATGGCGAGCTCGTGTTTCAGACGCTCTGGGTTGGCAGTCGAAACCAATTCTCCGACAATTCGCGACTCGCGACGGCTCAAGATTCGTAGAGATGCTGGCGCGATCTCGAGAATCCGAGTTACACCTTGAGACAGCGCTGTGAGGCCGGGAGTTGGGTCATTGCGGATCAAGGTCGAGCTGAGGATATCCATGATGTGGGTACGCAAGAGCTTCACCGCGAAGGACTCCTTTTGGCGTGGGTTGAGGGCGGCCAAGAAGCTCGGGTTGAGGACCGAGTCTAGAAACAGAAGAGATTCGAGGGCAGGCTTCGGGCTGCTGGACATTCGATTGGGCGAATTGTCATCGTGTATCAGATAGCCCGGCATTCCACGAGCGAGGCTGATGCTTGCGTCTGAATACCAAAGCGAGGCACCCTGAACAACATCTTCACCGGTGCGAAGTCCTTCGCTCATGCGGACATGTCCGAATCTCTCGCGGGACACTAGACCGAGCTGAACGGTCCGGTATGCGAGGCGGTCCCGCACTCCATCGAGTTGCCGACTTCGCCAAGGACGCGTTGGCGGACTTTTCGTCGCACCGCCGGGAGCTGATCGAAGTGGAGGGATCACAATCTCGGCCAGATCTCTCCGAGCAACCGCAAGCCAAGCGTTGATTGCCCCTGGCTCGTACTCGTCGTCCGATCCGAGAATCGCGGTGAACTCAGCAGTCGCGGAATCGAGCCCTGCGTTGAGTGGACCCGCTGGGCTCTGGACACCGTCCTCCAGTGTCATGAGCCGGACTCGAGGGTCTTTCTCCCATCCACCGAGATTCGCGGCGATCAGGTTCTCTCGGATGTTGTGGCACACGACCGTAACTCTGGTGTTTTCTGAAGCAGAAAGGAGCACTGAAGACACCGCGCGAGCGATCGGCCGATGCTCCGAGTGCACCGGAATGACGACGTCAACCACGGGCGCTTTCATGGACTTCTCCGATTCACGATTGCCCCAATCGCATCCCCCCATGTATCGACTTGACTCTCTGAGGAGAGTGAGCGTGCCGCGCCATCCGCGTTCACTTTCCAACCGAAGACGGTGGCGGGGTCGGCAGCGTCCAAGACATCTCTCAGTGCACTGGCGCTGAAATCTCGAGTGACGACGCCGATCTCGAATTGCTTGAGGAGCTGCTCCATCTCAACCGTCGGTCCGATCACAATCCCAAGTCGGGCCTGAACGTAGTCGAAGAACTTGTTGGGGAGTGCCCACTCATTGTTGAAGTTCGTCGGCGCGATGACATGAATGCCGAGGTCGTACTCGTTGAGACGCGAGATCAATTGATCATAAGGAACTGGATCGCGGAATCTCACACGCTCGGAGCCGGCGATTCTTTGGCTCAGCTCAGCAATATAAGCTGGGTCGTTTGGCATGAGGTAAAGGTCGAGCGTGACATCGTTAGTTGTTGCAAGAGCGGCATCGATCATGACCTCGAGTCGTCGGTTTCGAATTGATGCACCGCTATGGACAAGTCGCAGTGGGAGATCGACGGACTGCGGTTCGCATGTCGCGTAGGGGGATGCGTTGGTGACTACACTTGCCTCGACCCCGTAGACCCGCTGGTACTCCGACGCTATACCGGCCCCCACTGTCGTCATGGATGTCACCCGCGCCAAGAACTGGCGGCACATCCAGTGCACATAGGGAGCGATGAACCAACGCCAGACCAAGATTTCTTCGTTTTGCCGGGGGGCGTATTCATGAATGTCAGCGTGCACGCCGAACCGGGGCTCGAGCGCAAGCGACAGCCCCAGTGTGTCGATGTCGTTGGCAAGAATGACATCAAATCGACCAACAACCTTGAGGTCGAGCATCGCTCGGCGGACAGCGGGTTGTGACCAGTAGACCCTCGCAAACCGACGCAAGATCAGGTCGATTCGCCTCCACCGGCGAATGCCTTCGGAGTCTTCGAGTTGCACGTGGCGTACGCGGCGATCGGGTGTCGGTCCGTATCCGCACGTGGTGACGTCGTAGCTGTCCGCGAACAACTCGACTTGTTTCAATACTCGAGCGTCAGCAGAAATGTTCGAGAACGAGACTATGAGGAGCCGGGCGTGGGTCATGGCCGGCCTTCCGTGAGCACGTCGGCGACGGTGTCGGCGGCGTGGCCATCGCCGTAGGGAGTAGCCCCGGTCTCCGGCGGTATAGGCCTTGAGATTGCAGCAGAGATCGCCGAAATGTCGTTAGCCAAGACATTCCAACCGAGTGCTACAGTCTCCACCCACTCTGTCTCTGCTCGTATGGTGGTCGTCGGCACGCGAAGCAAAAAGGCCTCCTTTTGCAGTCCGCCCGAGTCGGTCACAACGCCAGCGCTATTCATGACTGCCGCAACAAGCTCCGGGTAAGGCAGAGGCTCGTGCGGGACCAGAGAGCCACGATCGAGTTGAATGCCGAATTGATCGGCCAGCGTTCTCAACCTCGGATGGGCCAAGAGGACCACGGGCCGGTCGAGCCTCACCAACTCATCAATGATTGCTCGCAATCGGTCTGGGTTATCCGTGTTTGCAGGTCGATGGAGAGTTGCAAGGTAGTAGCTACTCAGTGGTAGGTCGAGCAGTGGACGGGGCGGGGTTGATCGAACCTGATCGCGAACCCTTTGGAGGACGTCTGTCATGACATCGCCCACGAGCACCGCTCGATCGGATAGTCCCTCACGCGCCAAGTGATCCATGGAGACTTGCGTGGGCGCCAAGAGCAAATCGGCTGCGTGATCAGTGAGAACGCGATTGTGCTCTTCTGGCATTCGGCGATTGAATGATCGCAATCCAGCCTCGAGGTGCGCAACCGGGAGATTTAGCTTCACCGCGGCGAGGGTGGCTGCGATTGTCGAATTAGTGTCTCCATAAACCAGCACCCAGTCAGGGGAGAGTAGCTCGAGTTCCCGCTCAAGACCCTCTAGCATCCGAGCTGTCTGCTGGCCGTGGCTCCCGGAGCCGACCTCGAGATTGACATCGGGCGCGGGTATTCCAAGATCGCGAAAGAACACGTCGCTCATGAGCTCGTCATAGTGCTGGCCGGTGTGAAGGATGAAGTGTTCGGCGCGACCCTTGAGCGCAGTGGCGATAGGTGCGAGCTTCACAAACTGTGGGCGGGCGCCAACCACACTCAAAATCCGCATGTCGAGAAGCCTAGAGACTGGTATCAGTTGGCGAAGCCGCGAGCGCCATCTGGAGTGACTCTCGCGGGTATTCCCACGAGCGTGCTGTAGGGGGGCGCAATCGTTCCTTGCGTCACAACGGCGCCGGCACCCACGACACAGTAATCACCAATGTCGACTCCCATGAGGACCACGGCGTTCGCTCCGATATGCACGTTCCGCCCGATGCGGCTTGGCGCTCGATCAATGGGCTTTCGTCGGTCACTCAAACAGCGATTGACCGTCGAGTGGGTGTAGATCTGCGCGCCCGCGGAAATATCGCATCCATGCCCAATGCTCAAGCCACCACTGCCGTCGATCACGGTGAAAGCGCCTATCCAGACATCATCGCCGATGTCGGGCTCACCGAGTATCCATGCATGTGGGTTGTAGGGGTTCCTAGGAAGGTGATGCAGATGCTCGAAGTTATCGACGGTCGGCATGGTGTTAGTCTCCCACACGCCTCAATCAGTCACTGTATGATGCGTGAGTGAGCCTAAAGAATCGATCTGTACTCGTGACCGGTGGCGCCGGATTCATTGGTAGCCACCTCGTAGACCGGCTCATCGAGGAGTCTCCAAGTCGCGTCGTCGTTGTCGACAACTTCTTTCTCGGAAACGAGGCGAACCTCGACAATGCACGCGCTGCGTTTCCTGATGTGAAGGTTCTGCGACTCGACGCTTCGAACCTGGCGGCTATGCAAGACGTCGTCGTAGCACACGAGATCGAGACCGTGTTCGATCTGGCGGTGGTGCCTTTGCCGACCTCCCTGGAATACCCTCATTGGACCATGCTCACGAATATTGGCATTACGGCCACGTTCTGCGAGATCGCCCGGCGAGGACTCATTGAGCGTTTGGTGCATATGTCGAGTTCAGAGGCCTACGGATCAGGGCGATATGTGCCTATGGACGAGTCGCATCCCGACGACGCAATCACTCCCTATGCGGCGGCTAAGGCCGCTGAGGATCACATCATTCGCTCGTATGTTCAGACCTTCGGTATTGATGCGACTGTCGTGCGGCCTTTCAACAACTACGGACCGCGACAGAATCCAGGCTCCTACGCAGGGATTATTCCAATCGTTGTTCAACGGGTAGAGGCAGGATTGCCCATTGAGATCCACGGTGACGGTGAGCAAACCCGCGACTTCACATTCGTACGGGACACGGCCGACCTCACCGTGACCATTCACGAAACTCCCGCAGCACAAGGCGAGGAAATCAATGTCGCTACCGGAGTCGGCACGTCGGTGAACCAGCTTGTGTCGCGAATGCTTGAGATCATGGGCGCGCCTGATCACCCCATCATGCACACACCGGAACGGCCAGGTGACGTGCGACGGCATCAAGCGGATGCCACGAAGCTTGTCAAGCTGGTCGGACGTCAGCCATCAGTGCTTAGCGAACAGTCTCTCCTCGAGACCATCGAGTGGTATCGGAAGTCTTCCTAATGACGATGCGACTTAATGTTCCCGTGCTCGGTTCCGAAGAGGCAGACGCGGTTGCGGCCGTGCTCGCGTCCGGATATCTGACTCAAGGAGCGCAGGCGGCTGAACTCGAACGTCGTATCGCAGAGTTGGTAGATGTGCCGCACGGCTTCGCCACAAGTTCTGCCACAACCGGACTCCATCTAGCCTTGGTTGCCTTAGGGGTGTCTCCTGGCGACGAAGTAGTGATTCCGGACTTCAGCTTTCCGGCTACTGCTAATGCAATAGTGCAACAAGGGGCGATTCCCGTCTTCGTGGATATTGGGCTCGATGACTTTGGACTGGACGCCGAACGCCTCGAGGACGCGATAACTTCGAAGACGCGCGCCATCATGCCGGTGCATGCTTTTGGGCTTGTTGCAGACATGGATCCCATTCTTCGCGTGGCGGAACGACACGGAATCCCGGTTCTGGAAGACGCTGCGTGTGCTCTCGGAGCCGAGTACAACGGCCGCTATGCGGGGGCGCTCGGTACAGCTGGCGTGTTCTCCTTCCATCCTCGCAAAGTGATTACAACCGGTGAGGGAGGCATGGTGGTGACTGCGGATGACGAATTGGCTCAGAAGCTGGCAGTTCTTCGATCCCATGGCGCTGTTCGCGGTGCGAATTATCTGAGCTTTGTGTCCGCAGGATTCAACTATCGACTTTCCGATGTTCACGCAGCAATCGGCGTGGTGCAGATGGATCGGTTGGAGTCGATACTCTTCGATCGTCGACGGCTCGCTGAAAAGTATTGCCAGCTTCTTAGCGAGATCGACGGCGTGAGGGCGCCCGGGACACCAGCAGGTCGAACCCACACGTTTCAATCGTTTGTCGTACTCCTCGACGAAGACCTCGACCGTGATCGAGTCATCGATTCGATGCGTGGAAAGTCTATTGAGACGACTTTAGGTACCTACGGAATGCACCTTCAGCCTTACTTCCGAGAGAGGTTTGGCATCGCGGATTCTGAACTGCCGAACTCTACGCGGGCGCACCTCACCTGCCTAACGCTTCCGCTGTACACGGGCCTTGATGATGGTGACTTGCAACGCGTCGTTGCCGCACTGGCCGAGTCGATTCAGGAGCAACGCGGCGAGTGAGCGAAACCATCACCATCATCGACTACGGCGTTGGAAACGTCGCGTCCGTGGCGAATATGCTCAAGAAGGCGGGGTTTAGTTCGCAGCTTAGCCGCGACCCCGACATTGTCTCCGCAAGCCCAAAGATCATACTGCCTGGGGTTGGAGCCTTTGATCGTGCCGCGCGAATCCTCCGGGAGTCTGGGCTCAAGGATGCTCTGCTTTCTGCGGCACACTCCGGCGCTTCTGTTCTCGGCGTCTGTTTGGGAATGCAGCTACTTCTCGACGGTAGCGAAGAAGGGGAAGGAGTAGAGCCCGGACTTGGGCTCATTCCAGGCCGTGTTCGGAGATTTCCCCATCAAGCCGACCTATCAGGTCTGAAGATTCCCCACATGGGCTGGAACACTGTCACCCGGGTCGGCGCTATCGGTCCGGTGCCATCCCTTCGCGATGGAGATCGCTTCTATTTCGTGCATTCATACTTCGCTGATCCTGACAGCGACTCTCACCGACTGACCGTGACGCACCATGGCGTCGAATTCTCGTCAATGGTCATTCGCGATAACGTCATGGGAGCGCAATTTCACCCAGAGAAAAGCCATCGAAACGGGATGGCGCTGTTGAGTGACTTCGCTAGGCAGCCATGACCAACAACAAACCAACCATCGGACTTCAAGCCCGAGTGATTCCTACACTATTGCTCGATGGTGCCCGCTTCGTGAAGACGCAACGATTCGCTCAGCCGACTTACGTCGGCGATCCGGTGAACGTTCTCAGCATATTTAACGACTTCGAAGTTGACGAGATCGTGCTGCTCGACATTGGTGCTGCGGCAAGACGCGCTCCGATTCAATTCGAGTATCTGGCGCAGCTGGCCTCCGAAGCCTTCGTTCCGCTCGCATATGGGGGTCGGGTCACCTCGACGGCTGATGCCGAGGAACTAGTTCGGATCGGGTTCGAGAAAGTCATCGTGAACACGGGACTAGTTGAAGCACCCGATGAAGTTCGACGAATGATTGACGCCATGGGTGCACAGGCGGTCGTTGGGTCTGTCGACGTCCGTTCTGAAGGAACCGGCTATCGAGTGTTCACGCGCTCTGGTCGCACTGATTCGGGTCTCGAGCTCGACGCATGGCTTGATCTGGCGCGAGGTGTCGGAGTCGGTGAGGTACTCGTGACGTCGATCGACAGAGAGGGAATGCGAGTAGGGCTCGATCTGCATTTGACGAAACATGTAGCCGATTCTCTTGACGTGCCCGTGATCGCGCACGGAGGAGCCGGCACCCGAGACCACCTTGCCGAGCCGATACTTGTTTCTGGAGCTCAAGCTGTGGCAGCTGGCAGCCAGTTCGTCATGCAAGGGGGCCGCGAAAGCATCCTCATCAATTACCCGGCCCCCGACGAGCTCAGGACTCTATTCGGGCGAGAACTTGCCAAACCTGACGAAGGGGTGGCTCCTGCAGACCAACGATATCTTGTCCCAGGGCGCGAGGTTGGTGGGCTCAAGATGTGCGCGCGATGCATCATCACTTCTGACGTGCCACGGGCGGGCCTGGAGTCCTCCAACGTGTGCTACTACTGCGGCTTGCATGATTCTCTTGACGCGCAGTATCCGCTCGGTGCCAAGAGCCAGGCTGCACTAGATGTAGTGCCCAGGCAGGTTGTTCAATCTGCTGATCGGTGGGACCTTGCCGATGGCCGTGTGTAGCCGATGGTGATTGTAGTGATGCAACCACGCAGGCAAGGCGGCTCGGCGGGCTGACTCGGAGTTGTAGTGCTTCGTGAATG
>CALRMP020000003.1:0-70871 GCA_943369205.1 Gulosibacter massiliensis
TCATCGGGGTCGGAGCGGTCGAGAAACACATCTCGGCCATCTTCGCCAAGCTCGGGCTCGACGCGGCCGACGGCGACCACCGCCGCGTGCTCGCGGTGTTGGCCTGGCTACAGCGCGCCAGCTAGCTCGGCCGTGCTGTTCGCAACTCAGGCTGTGCGGGCACATGTGCGGGTCGAGTGCGACACATCGCCGCGATCAGCCTGAGTTGCGAACACTCAGTAGCGGGCGAGCACCTCGGCGTCGCGCGCGTGTGTCAGCCCGCGCCGCACGGCGTCGAGCGCCTCGACCGGGTCGGTGTCGATGAGCGCGGCGGATGCCCGCAACTCGTCCTCCGCCTCGGCCAGTCGTGCCCGCGCTCCTGCGGAGCCGCGCGCTCCGATGGCCGCGCGTGCGGCAACCACCTGGGCCTCGGTTTGCACCCGCGCGGCGAGATACGCTTCGCGCGCGTGCGCGAGTCGTTGAGCCTGCGTGCGCGAGGAGGCGAGCGCCACCTCGACGGCGTCCATCGCCTGGCGCACCTCGTCGAGCTGCTCGAGCGGGTCAGCGCTGCGCGCCTTCGCCGCAGCGATCGCCGAATCGAGTTCGCCCACGGCGGCGGTGATCGCGGCACCGGTGTCGCCGTCGGGCGCGGCTTCGGCCGCCTCGAGCGCTTCACTGCGGGCCGTGCGAGCGTCATCGAGCAACCGCGTGAGCGCCGTCACGGCATCGTCGAGCCGCTGCGCTGTCGCCGCGACGGAGGTGAGCGCTTCGTCGGCCGAGAACAGCAGCCGCTCGGCTTCAGCGAGGGTCGTCATGACGCTGCTCGCGGGGGCGGCAGCACCCGGTGCCGATTCCGCTGCCAGGCTCTCGGAACGATCGAGGTCGCGGGCGGCTCGCTCGGGGGCGTCGGCGACGGGGCCGAGCGCGGTGCTCGGATGGGCCGCGAGCAGGGCATCCCGTTGCTCGATCGTTGTCGACAGGCGAGCGCGTGCGTCGGCGATGCGCGAACGCAGTCGCTCAAGCCGGTCGGGCGCGGTCGACTCGAGCGATCGACGGTCGCGGAATGCCGCCGACTGTTCACTGAGGGTGCGGTCGATGCGATCGGCGAGCATGACGATGCGCGCGGCCCGCTCGCGGTTGGCAAGCCCGGCGCCGGGCTCGTCGTCGATGAGTCGGTGCAGGCGAAAGACTTCGTCGCGGTCAGTGCGGGCCTGCGCAACGGCATCACGGTAGTCGCGCGCGGCCTTCTCGCCGAACTGCGCGATCGCAAACTCGACGTCGGCCTCACCCTCGGCGATGCGATCATCGGCGCGCACGAGCGCCGAGCCCGCTTTTCGACGCACGTCGCCCGAGACCTGTGCGGGGCGCGACCGTCGGCGCGACACGATGACGATTCCGCCCACAAGCACGGCGGCAACGACCACGAGCACGGTGACGCCGCCCGCGACGAGCGCTGAGACAATTCCGCCGACGAGTTCCACGCCCCGATTCTAGGCTGACCGGATCGGGGGCAGACCGGGCTAAATCCCCGGAAAATCGGGCCAGCGGCCGTAGGGTGGCCGCGTGTGGCGTGCCGACCGATACGACGATCATGAGATCGACGCCGACGACGTCAGCCGGGCAAACCCCCTGCAGCCCTCGTCGGTGCTGTTTGATGACCCTCGCGTTGCTCCCATGAACGTCGCCGCACCCGTATGGGAGCGCTGGCGCACCGAGCTCGCGACGATCGGCGGCTCGAACACGCTGCTGCACTTCAGCGATGACCCGCGGGGTCGCATCGAGCTCGGCACGAGCCACCCGGGCGGCCTGGCGCGCTTCATCGCCGGCAGCCCCACGCTGCTGAGCAACCTCGTGCGTGACGACGTCGCCCTCAAGCAGGCCCGCGTCGCGGCCGAGCGCATCGCCGATGCCGGCGTCGAGCTCGCGAGTGCGCGCGGCATCGACGCCGTGCAGCTCGGCATCGGGCTCGTCTCGTGGCGCGTCGATGGCATCGATCACTGTGCGCCGCTGCTGTTGCGTCCGCTTCGCTTGCGGCGTCGGGGTCGGGATGTCGAGCTCACCCTCACCGGAACCGTGACCGTGAACCCCGCGCTCGTGCGGGCGCTCGCCGAACAGTTCTCGGTGCACCTCGATGAAGCCGCGTTCGTTGCGCTCGCGCACGACGCCGAGGCCTTCAAGCCCAACCCGCCGCTTGACCGGTTGCGTGGCCTCACCGCGCACCTGCAGGGCATCACGATCAGCGCTCGCCTCGTGGTGAGCACCTTCGCCGACGTCGGAACCGCGCTCGTCGCCGACGCGCACGATCTCGCGCACCCGGTGCTCGACGCTCTTGCCGGCAATACGAGCGCCCGCTGGGCCGTGAGCGATAGCCAGTCGCCGGTCGAGCCGGTGCCCGCCGACGAGCGCCCGCCCGAGACTGACTTGCTGCTGCTCGACGCCGATGCCGAACAAGAGCACGTAATCGCGTCGATTGCCGCGGGCAACTCGCTCGTCGTCAAGACCCTGCCGGGCACGGGCGCGACGCAAACCGTCGTCAACGCTCTCGGCGCTCTCGTCGCTCAGAACAAGCGCGTGCTCGTCGTCAGCCCTCGTCGGGCGAGCCTGCGGACGATCGCGCAGCGGTTCGGCGACATCGGGCTCCCGGGCATTGCCGTTTCGCCGCACACTCTGCGCAAAGACGTGATTCGCGCGATCGTGCGCAACGAGAAGGCGCAGCGGCCCCGCGTCGCCGATATCCACGAAGCTCTCACGCGACTTCGTTCGGTGCTGCTCGACTATCGCGAGGCCCTGTCGCGGCCCGATGCCGACCTGGGCATCAGCGTGATCGACTGTGTCACCGAGCTCAGCCGGCTTGCGCTCTTGCCGACCCCGCCGACAACGCGCGCGCGCCTCAGCCGCGCCGCCGTTGAACTGCTCGCGGTCGACCGCCGCGAGGCGGCCGAGACGATGGTGCAGGCCGCCGAACTCGGCCAGTTCAGCTACGGCCCGGGCGACTCGCCCTGGTACGGCGCGTCGTTCCGCACGGGCGATGAAGCGGTTGTTGCGCAGCAGCTCGCCCGACGGCTGCACTACGAGACGGTGCCGCGCCTCGTTGAGCGCGGTCGCGCTCTCGTCGGCGCAACGCCCATGCGGCCCTTCGAGACCCTGGCCGAGCTGGGCGTCTACTTGCGCCTGCTCTCCGACCTTCGCGACACTCTCGACCGCTTCCAGCCCGCGGTCTTCGACCGTTCGTTGAGCGAGCTCATCGCCGCGACCGCGCCCCGTCGTGAGTCGTCGACCATGCCCGCGGCAACGCGCCGCCGCCTCAAGGGCCTCGCGAAGGAATACCTGCGCCCGGGCGTGAGCGTGACCGACCTGCACGAGGCCCTCACCCGCATTCAGCAGCAGCGCGTGCTGTGGCAGCGCTTCGTGCCGAGTGGCATCACCCCGACCGTTCCCGTCGGAATCGCCGACGTCGCCGTCGCCTTCCAGCAGGTCGAGCTTGATCTCGCGGCACTGGATGCTCCGCTCGGCCACCACAGCCGTGACCAGCAGCTCGCGCACCGCCCGCTGCACGAGTTGCACGCTCTGCTCGAGGGTCTCGCTGCCGAGAGTGACGTGCTCGCGAACCTGCAGGAACGCACGACTCTGCTCAGCCGGCTTGCGCAGTTCGATGTCGGACCGTTGCTCAGCGACCTGGCGGCGCGCCACGTGCCGCGCGAGCAGGTCGCAGCCGAGCTCGAGCAAGCCTGGTGGCGGTCGGCGCTCGACAGCTTGCTGCAACAGGATCGCGCGCTGCTCGGCGCCGAGCCCGACGTGCTCGAGCGGCTCGAAGCCGACTTCCGGCTCGTCGACGAGGCGCACGCGGCAGGGGCCGCTCAACTGCTCGCGTGGCAGCTCGCCGAGAACTGGTCGATCGGCATCACCGATTGGCCCGACGAGGCCGAGGCTCTGCGCACAGCGCTCAAGTCGGGGCACCTGAGCCCCGCGACACTGCAGCGCGGTGCGCCGCACTTGAGCCGGCCGATTGCGCCGGTGTGGCTCGCGTCGCCCTACGACGTGCACCTCATCAGCGACGACATTCCGTTCGACACTGTCATGCTGCTCGACGCGGGGGCGGTGACCGTGGCCGAAATCGCCGGGGCCGTGCGTCGGGGTCGGCAGGTGGTCGCCGTCGGCGACCCCGTCACGCAAGCGCCGGCGCCGTTCCGCATCGCGGTCGGCGACACGATTGACGACGGCGACGTCGACGCCCGTCACGCGGCGTCGGCACTGTTCCAGCTCAGCGAGTTGCTGCCGTCGGTTTCCCTCACGCGCTCGTACCGCGCTGGAGGTGAAGACCTCGCCGAACTCGTGAACCGGAGGTTCTACGCCGGCCGCATCGAGTCGTTGCCGTGGGCCGGGTCGTTCTTGGGGCATCCCTCGATCGCCGTTGACTATCTCGATGGCGGCCACGGCATGCCCGATGACGACACCGGAGCGATCGAGAGCGTCGACGTCGAGGTGCTGCGCACGGTCGACCTCGTGATCGAGCACGCGACGACGCGACCGCATGAGTCGCTCATGGTGATCACCGCGAGTGCGAAGCACGCCGCGCGCGTGCACACGGCAGTGCTCGAAGCGCTCACGCAGCGCCCCGACCTGCACGACGTTCTGCTCGGCGACCGGCCTGAACCATCTGCCGTGCTCACGATCGAGCAGTCGGTCGCGCAAGCCCGCGACCGCGTGATCTTCTCGATCGGCTTTGGCCGCACGCCGCACGGCCGCGTGTTGAGCGAGTTCGGCTCGCTCGGCCGACCGGGCGGCGACCGCCTGCTTGCCGTCGCCATGACGCGCGCACGGCGTTTCGTGCGCATCGTCAGCTGCATTCGCCCGGACGACCTCGATGACGACCGACTGTCGCACGGCGCTCGCGCGCTCGCCGACCTGCTGAGCGACATCGAAGCCCGACGCACGGCCGACGAGTTGCCCGACGACAGCGACCCCATGCTCATCGACCTCGCGCGCCGGCTCGAGGCCCGCGGTATGACCGTCGCCCTCGGACACCGCGGCAAGTTGCCCCTCGTCGCGAGTCGCGGCGGCTACTGCGTGGCCGTCGAAACGGATGCTGCGCTCAGCCACCTCTCGCTGCGCGAGTCGCTGCGCCTGCGCCCCGACCTGATGCGCCGGCTCGGCTGGCACTACGCGCGCGTGCACGTGTTCGAGCTCTTCAGCGACCCCGAAGCGGTGGCCGACCGCGTGTTCGCCCTCGCGGGCGGCGTCGTGCCTGGCACGGCAACCGAAGAGCTCGCGATCTCACGCTGACCCCCGCTCGACGCACGCGTACGCTTGAGGGCATGAGCGAGACGGATGCGGGGCACGCCCCGAGCGACCGCCGCCGCACCGCGCGCCGAGTCACCACGGCGCCCCCGCCCGGGTCGGATCCCGCTCCGAGCCCCGAACCCGCGCGGCACCAGCTCGACGAGAACGACGACCGGCTCCGCGCCGAGAAGCCGCCGCACTACTGATGACCCACGCTGACGTGCCCCCCGCCGGCGAAACCGACCTCGCCGTCTTGCTGCGGTCGATGCGCCCCGAGCTGCTGCCGGGCGACTGGTTCTTCGCCACGGTTGAGCCGGGTGCGACGGTCGACGCCGCAGCCACCGTGCACGAACCCGAAGGCCTCTCGGTCGTGGTCAACCGTGCGGAGGCCGAGCGGCTGGGCGTCGCCACAACCCACGCTTACCGCTGGATCACCCTGCGGGTGCACTCATCGCTCGAGGCGGTGGGCCTCACTGCCGCCGTGAGTGCAGCCTTCACGGCGCAGGGCATCAGCTGCAATGTGATCGCGGGCGCGTTTCACGACCACCTGCTCGTGCCCGCCGCCCGCGCCGACGACGCGATCCGTGCGCTCAACGACCTCAGTTCACGCGACTAGCTCGCGGCGGCAGCCTTTGATGGGGTGGAGGGCGTGCTGGGCGACGCGGACGAGCCGCTGCCGGACGAGCCCGAGCCCGATGAACCCGATGAGCCCGAGTCAGCCTTCTTGGTCGTCTCGGACGTGCTCGACGAAGACGAGCCCGAGCCCGAGTCGCCAGACCCCTTCGCACCCGCGCGGCTGTCCGTGCGGTAAAACCCCGAACCGTTGAAGGTGACGCCCACGGCCGAGAACACCTTGCGCAGTCGGCCGTCGCAGCTCGGGCACACCGTGAGCGAGTCGTCGGTGAACGCCTGCTGAAAGTCGAACGCCGTCGAACAGTCGGTGCAGCGGTACGAGTACGTGGGCATGGAAAAACCTCCACCCTCCAGAATACGGCGCGGGCGAGCATCCCCCGACCGCACCAGAAGGAGGGCGGTCAGTCGGTGAAGCGCAGAATCGCGCTCGGCGTCACGGCTCCGTCGACCGCTTGATCGTGACGCTGGCGCGGCAACTCGTCGACCACCTCGTGGTCGAAGACCACGGCGAAGACGGGCGGGCGACGATCCATCGAGCCGAGGGTCTTGTCGAAGTAGCCGCGGCCCCAGCCCATGCGCATACCGCCGCGATCGACGGCCGCGGCGGGCACGAGAATGAGGCCGACGTCGTTGACCGCGATCGGCCCGAGCACCTCGGTGGTTGGCACGGGCATGCCGATGACGTCGCTCGACTCGTCGGAGGCGTCGAACGTGGCCCAGTCGAGCAGCCCGTCGTCGCGCGAAACCGGCAGCAACACGCGAATGCCCTGCTCGGCGGCCCAGTGCAGAAACGGCCGCGTTTCGGGTTCGTTGGGGGTCGCGAGGTAGCACGCGAGCGATCGAGGGCCCAACGACGAGGTCAGCGCGATCAGCTGGCGCGTCAGGGCCTCCGTGGCCAACGCGCGCTCATGCTGAGTGCGAATGCGCCGGCGCTCGCGCAACTCAGCACGCAACGCGCGTTTGGCCGCGATCGCGTCGGCGTCGGGCTCAGTGGGCATACCGCCCATGCTAGAGGCGCCCCGTCAAGGGGGGCGCGCTGAACTCGGCGCAAGGATACGCTGAGGCCATGAATCCGAGAATCAGCAAGGCCGTGATCCCTGCTGCGGGACTCGGTACCCGCTTCTTGCCCGCGACCAAAGCCATGCCGAAAGAGATGCTTCCGGTCGTCGACAAGCCGGCCATCCAGTACGTCGTCGAAGAGGCCGTTGCGTCAGGCCTCACTGACGTGCTCATGATCACCGGCCGCAACAAGACGGCCCTCGAAAACCACTTCGACCGGGTCGGCGAGCTTGAGGCGACCCTCGAGAAGAAGGGCGACACCGACAAGCTTGCGAAGGTGGAATATTCCACCGATCTCGCCGACATGCACTACGTGCGTCAAGGCGACCCCCTCGGCCTCGGCCACGCCGTGTTGCGCGCCCACATGCACGTCGGCCAGCAGCCCTTCGCCGTGCTGCTCGGTGACGACATCATCGACCCGCGTGACCCGCTGCTCGACGTCATGATCGATGTGCACGAGCAGCGCGACACCAGCGTCATCGCCTTGCTCGAAGTCGACCCGTCGCAGGCCCACCTCTATGGCATCGCGACGGTCGAAGAGACGGACGACCCCAACGTTGTGCGTGTGCTCGATCTCATTGAGAAGCCCGAAAAGGGAACCGCTCCGTCGAACTACGCCGTCATCGGTCGATATGTGCTCAAGCCTGAGATCTTCGGCATTCTCGAGCACACCGCGCCCGGCAAGGGCGGCGAGATTCAATTGACGGATGCTTTGCTCGAGCTCGCCGACAACGCCGAAGCCGGCGGCGTCTACGGTGTGGTGTTCCGCGGCCGCCGCTATGACACGGGTGACCGTCTCGACTACATCAAGGCCATCGTGCAGCTCGCCGTCGAGCGCGACGACCTCGGCCCCGAGCTTCGCCCGTGGCTGCGCGATTTCGCCGCCACAATGGACTGAGCGGTGGCGGCACTGATTCCCACGCTCGTCGAGGGCGCGACCACCCTGCGCCCGATCAGGGTGCGTGACGCGAAGCCCCTCGAGCGCGAACTGCTCGCAAGCCGCGCATGGTTGCGCCCGTGGGAGGCCACGAGCCCGTCGGCTCCCATGAACTGGGACACCAAGGGCAGCATTCGCTCGTTACTCGCGGGTGCTCGGGCAGGCCACGGTTTGCCGTTCATCATTGAGACGGATGGCCGCCTGGCCGGGCAGCTCAACGTCAGTGGCATGACCTACGGCTCGCTGGCCTCGGCCACGATCGGCTACTGGGTTGGTGCAGGATTCGCGGGGCGCGGTCTCACACCCACCGCTGTCGCGCTCGCGACCGACCACGTCTTCTTCACGGTCGGCTTGCACCGCATGGAGATCTGCATCCGCCCCGAAAATGCTCCGAGCTTGCGCGTCGTCGAGAAGCTCGGCTTTCGCTACGAGGGGTTGCGTCGGCGCTACATCCACATCAACGGCGACTGGCGCGACCACTTCTGCTTCGGACTCACCGTCGAAGAAGTGCCGCAAGGGGTGCTGCAGCGCTGGCGATCCGGTCGCGTTGACTCCACGGTTGCGGTCGTGCCCGAGGTCGATCGCATTGCCGCTCGGCACAGCATCCCGCTGCCGCCTGCGCGCTAGCGGCGACCAGCTAGACCCAGGTGACCGGAATGGTCAGCATGATGGCGCCGGCGAAGACGAAGATCGCAGAGCCGATGATGATCAGGGCGAACTGAACCCGGCGACTGCGCACGACGGCCGCGACACCAAGCAAGAACAGCGAAATGGCCATGAGCACGGTGGTGAGCGTGAGCCAGTCGCCTCGCGCGTCGAGCTCGTCAGCTTGAGCGGTGAGGGCGACGGCTTCTTCGCTCCTGTCGCCGTACGCGCCGAACAGCACCTGCTGGTACTCCTCGTCGTCGAGCGGGCTCGTGTAGAACTCCGTGTCGACCGCGTTGATGGCATTGGCGCGCTCGATCGCCGCGCCGAAGTGCTCGCTCACGGCCACAAAGTACAGGGCATCGTAAACGTCAGCCGCGATGGGGTCACCCGCGTCGATCTGCGCCTGCAGCTCGGTGAGCCGTGCGAGCGTCTGCGCGTCTTGCACGAACTCCTGATTGCCTTCGAGGTAGAGCGACTCCGCTTCCGCCGTCGCGCTCTGCGAAAGCGAGAGCGACTTCGCCGTCTGACCGTCATAGAGCGCGGCTTGAAACGACACCCACGCGGTCGTGACGGAGACGATGCCCAGCAGAATCACGATCAGCAGCTCGGCGTTCCCGAAGAATCCGCGCAATCCGCGGGGTTCGGTGTTCGTCGTGGGTTCGACAGCGGGGCTCGACGACATGGGGGCTCCTTGCAG
The DNA here is from genome assembly GCA_943369205.1 of Gulosibacter massiliensis. Taxonomy (GTDB): domain Bacteria; phylum Actinomycetota; class Actinomycetes; order Actinomycetales; family Microbacteriaceae; genus Microcella; species Microcella massiliensis_A. The sequence continues at coordinate 9,234 of CALRMP020000003.1, forward strand.
TGACCTAGGGGGGTGATGGGGCCGCGGGTCTGCAGACACTCCGCTGGCTTCCGGTGACGACCGGCTGTCGAATCGTAACGTTACCGCATGGAGGTCACGGGTGGCGGCACGGCGATTCTCATCGCTGTTGCGGCAGCGATGTGGCTGCTCTATCTCGTGCCGATGTGGCGGCGCCGCGCGGAGTACCTCGCGACCGAGCGCAACGCCATTCGCCTGCAGCAGACCCTGCGCATCTTGGCGCAGACCGCCGAGGTGCCGGCCGAGGTGCGTGCCGAGTTGACGGCGCGTGATGTTGCCGCACAGCAGCGTTCCCTCGCGGCGCGCCAGCGCGAGGAGCTCGCGATCGCGCGCGCCCGCGAGGCTGCGGCGCAGCGGGCTGTGCGCATGCGGCTCACGGAGTCGGCTCCGGGTCTTGTTGCCGAAGTGGATGCTGCGCGCCTCGGTCAGCGTCGCCTTCGACGCTCACGTGCCGTGACCTCGCTGCTGACCCTGCTCGCCCTCGTGGGCGTCGGTGTCGCGATTGCCGCGGGCGCGTGGGCCTGGGTGGGCTTCGCGTCATTCGTTGCCATCAGCGGGGTCACCCTGCTCTCCGGGCTCGCTCGTGCGCAACGCCGTCGCACGGCTCCTGTCGCGGGTGTTGCGGCCTCGCAGTTCGTCGACCTCGCCCCGCCCGTGCGGCGCGCACCCCCGGTTGCTCGGCGCGAGTGGACGCCAGTGCCGCTGCCCAAGCCGAGCTACCTCAGCGCGCCAGTTGTGCCCGCTGGGGCCGTGGCTCCGGCTCTCGACCACGCGGCCGCTCTTGCTGCTGCCGCGGCAGAGGCCGAGCGGGCGCAGCGCGCGGCGGCTCGCGCCGCGGCATCCGTCGACCGCACTCCAGCGCCTTCCCGAACTTCGGACGGGGAGGCACCGCGCATCGAACGCCCCGCCGCGAGCCGCTTCGACCGCATGGGGCTCGTCGAACAACTGCCGACGCGCCCGCCCGACCTTGATGAGGTGCTGCGCCGCCGCCGCGCGGCGAGCTGACGCCCACCGGCCCTCCGTCGGGCACTGCGCCCGCGAATGGTAATGTTGTCGACGCACCACGGGCCTGTGGCGCAGTTGGTAGCGCGCCTCGTTCGCATCGAGGAGGTCAGGGGTTCGAATCCCCTCAGGTCCACCGTCACACGAGTTGTTTCATGCAGGCGTGATCCGCGACCGCATAACCTGCGGTCGCGCCCCTCAGGTCCACCGTTCCACCGGCTCGTTGAGCGGCGTCAGCGTGACTTCGCCTCGAGCGCCCGCGCGGGCACGCCGCGAATCAGCAGCGACAGCAGAATCGCGAATTCGCCGATCGTGGCGGGGATGACGAGTAGGTCGGCGATCGCGGTGGTCTCGGGCGCGAGCGTGATGAGCACGATGTTCGCGAGGTAGCCGGCGCCGCCGACGAGGAGCACCCAGCCGATCCAGCGCCAGGCGAAGCCTGAGCGCAGCACGAGCAGTCCCATCGGGATGAGCCATGCGCCGAAGAACACCGTGCCGACGGCCCAGAAACCTTCGGAGAGGGTGATGAGCAGGGTTACCTGTTGGGCGGCGTCGGGGAGGCCAGCATCCGCAATCGTGATCGCGGTGCTGAGGGCGGCGGAGCTGCCCAGAATGGCGACGGCGTTCATGAGGCCGAAGGTCGTGAGCGTGATGGCGGCGAACGAGTTCACCGCGCGGAAGAGCGCGAAGAACCAGAGGGCCGCGAGCACTTGCGTGACGACGACGCCGAGCTCGAGCAGCAGGCCGAGTCGCGCGAGCGGGAGGTTGCCGGTGAGGGCCTCGAGCACGGCATCGCTCTCGCCTGTGATGAAGACCTGGGGGCGGATGAGCAAGAAGCTCAGGGCGCCCGTGACGGCGAGGCCGAGGTAGAAGGCGCCCGTGAGGCGGGCGGTTCGGGTGAGGGGGTGCATGGGGTTCTCCGTTCGAGAGGGTTGCGCGATTCGCAACCTTATGGCGTAAGGTTGCCTTACATCGTAAGGAAACGCAAGACTGAAGGTGACGAAAGGACGCCGTGACCCCCTCACCTCGAGCACCTCTGACGCGCGACCGAATACTCGCGACCGCGATGCAGATTGCCGATGCCGAGGGCCTCGCGGCCGTCAGCATGCGTCGCCTCGCCACCGAGTTGAAGGTTGAGGCCATGTCGATCTATCACCATCTCGCCAACAAAGACGCGATTCTCGACGGACTCGTCGAGCTCATCGCGCGCGAGATTCTGGCTGAGTCAGCCAGCGCCACCGTCGAGCCCGCGAGCGATTGGCGCGACGAAGTGCGAGCCCGCAGTCTGGCGGCAAGCCGCGTCATGATGCGGCATCCGTGGGCGCCCTCGCTCATTACGTCGCGACGCGCGATTCCGTTCGAGATTCAGGCGGTCTTCGAAGCCGTGCTCGCCGCCATGATCAGAGGCGGGCTGTCGTATCGCATCGCCCACCGAGGAATGCACGCGCTCAGCAGCATGGCGCTCGGCTTCGTCAATGAGCCGTTCAGCCCGCCCGCCGAAGGCTCGTCGAGCAGTGACGCGCCGGCCGAGCTCGATGCCCTCGACCCCGAGATGATCGCCGCGATGGCCGATGTCTTTCCGCACACGGCGGCGATGGTTGCCGAAGAGCTACACGCCGAGAGCGACGCGATGCTCGGCTGGTGCGACTCCCAAACCGAGTTCGAGTTCACGCTCGGGCTCTTGCTTGATGGCCTTGACCAGGCCGCCCGATCGGAGGCCTGACTCATGCCGATGCCTCGCTGGTGGGCCCATTTGAACAAGTGGATGTTCAACCCTCGTGAGCTCAAAAAGGGCAAGTATGCGGTGCTCGTGCACGTGGGCCGCACGTCGGGTCGCGAGTACCTCACGCCGCTCGAGCCGGCGCCCGTCGACGGCGGCTACCTGTTCGTGCCGGTCTATGGCGTGGAGTCGGACTGGGTGCGCAACGTGCTCGCGGCCGGCTCGGCGCGACTGCGCACGGGAGGCACCGAGGTGGTCGTGACGAACCCGCGGCTCATCGACACTGATGCTGCCTTCGCGCTACTTCCCGAGGGCGCCGAGCGGCCACCCAAGTGGCTCAAGCTCGAGCAGTATTTGCTGGCCGACTTCCAGCCGCGCGCGCGCTGAATTCGCCATGTTCGTGCCGTAGAGCCCCCTCCCGTGGTTGACTGCACCTCATGTCGATGAATAGTTCGGTGACGGCCCGATCGCGCTTCAGCTACTGGGCGCTGTGGGTCCTCGGCACGGTTGCCATCCTTGTGGGCAGCGTGCTCTTGGCCACTCGGCAGACAGTCGTGTGGGATGACAATGCGCAGACGTGGCAGCTTGTTGATCTCGTCCCGACAGGCATCATTGTGACCGTCATCGGCGCACTCGTGGTCGTGACGCTTCTCGTGCTCGACGCCTACGTTGGCCCTCTGCACCGACGGCACGCCGCACCGGCAGAAACTGACGGAGAGCTCTCGAAAACATGAGCTCGAGGTTCCGACAGACGCCGGCGGGTGTGACGGGGGCAGCCATCGCTGTCGCGGTAGCGACGGTGCTCGCCGCGTGCGCGGGCCCGGCTCGGGTGGGAACGTCGACACGAGAATGGATGTCTGACGATCAAGCCACAGCACTTGCCGATGGGGTCATTAGCTCGGATGAGTACGAGTCGGGGTTTTCCCGATACCGATCGTGCTTGGAAGCTGAGGGCTACGCCCTCGTGCTCGACGGTAAGAAGAACCAGAGCTATCAGTTCGGAATTCCCGCTGAAGCTGTCGACAGCGGGGTAGACGCACGGTGCTACGAACGAGAGTTCCGTGAGATCGACATCACCTGGCAACTCGCTCATCAAGACACCTCGCCGTGACAGAGTTTGTGAGAACCATCTCGCGGGGGCGGGGAGCACTACGCTCGCGGCATGGCCACACCGCTTCCCTCTGACGGCGTTCTGCAGTGGATGCTCGACACCGACCCGGCCCTGCGCTGGCAGGTCGAGCGCGACCTGCTCGACGAGCCCGAGGCCGTCTGGCAGGCCACGCGCGCACGCGTCGCGACGGAAGGCATGGGTGCCGAGCTGCTTTCGCACCAAGACCCCGACGGCCAGTGGGCCGGCGGCGCCTACTTTCCCGCCGAGTTCGACTGGGACAGCGAGGAGGCCCAACACGGTCAGCCCTGGACGGCCACGACCTGGAGCCTGCTGACCCTGCGCGAGCTCGGCCTCGACGCCGCGGCGCTCGCCGGCACAGCCGAGAAGCTCGCCGCCAACAGCCGCTGGGAATACGACGACCTGCCCTACTGGGGCGGCGAAGTCGACGCGTGCATCAACGGCTTCACGCTCGCCAACGGCGCCTGGCTCGGTGCCGACGTCGATGGCATCGCCACGTGGTTCGCCGAGCACACCATGCCCGAGGGCGGCTGGAACTGCGAGTGGGTCGAGGGCTCCACGCGCGCGAGCTTCCACTCGACGCTCAACGCCCTGAAGGGCATCCTCGAGTGGGAAGAACGCACCGGCGACACCCGCTTGCGCGCCGTGCGCCACGACGCCCACGAATACCTCTATCGGCGACGGATGCTCTACCGCGAGTCAACCGGAGAACTCGTGGCGCCCTGGGCCACCCACTTCGGCTACCCGTTCCGTCACGTCTACAGCGCCCTCAACGTCATGGACTACCTGCGACGGTCGTCACTGCTCGAGGGCACGCCGCCCGACGAGCGGGCATCCGACGCCATCGGGATTATCCGTGCCGCCCAGCAGCCCGACAGGCAGCGCGGTGCAGGAACGTGGCTGCAAGAGCGCCGCCACCCCGGCCGCGTCTGGTTCGAACTCGACGTGCCCGTGGGCGAGCCGTCACCGTGGCTCACCTTCCTCTCGCTCCGGGTGTTGCGCTGGTGGGACGAGGCGACGGCGTGACCTGACGACGCACACGCGTCCGTCGATCCCCGCGGAAATCTTTCCAAACTTTCCGTGAAGTAGGTTGTTCGTATGGTCCGGAACACGAGCGACGCACCCCGCGTCACTCTTGCCGACGTTGCGCGTCACGCCTCTGTCGCCGAGTCAACGGTCTCGAAAGTGCTCAACGGCCGCCCCGGGGTGTCCGCCGCACTGCGGGCCAGGGTCGAGCACAGCCTTCAGCACGCGGGGTATCACCGGCACCGCGGAGAGGGGTCTCCTGGTTCGGCCATCGAATTGGTCGTCGAACAGATGTCCGGGCAGTGGGCTCTCGACATCTTTCGTGGCGTCCAACGCGTCGCGCTCGAAAACCAGACGGCAATCGTGCTGACCGAACGTGCCCGCCATGAACCGGGAGAGTCGTGGATCCAGAGGGTGATTCAACGCCAACCCCGCGGTCTCGTGCTCGGTATGTCGCAGCTGTCGACTCAAGCGAAGCAACAGTTGCGCGTGCGAGGGATACCGTTCGTCATGGTCGACCCCATGTCGTTGCCCGACGGAGACGCGCCAGCGGTCGCATCAGCGAACTGGGATGGCGGATTCATGGCAACGCAGCACCTGATTGGCCTTGGCCACCGGCGTATTGGGGCGATCACTCTGCCCACATCGCTGTTGTTTGCGCGGGCCCGACATGCGGGCTACGGAGCGGCTCTCGAGCAGGTGGGAATTGAGGTTGACCCTGGACTCAGTGTGGTTGCCGGATCAGGGCCAGACGAAGGCTTTGCTGCAGCTCGTCGATTGCTCGAGCGCGAACCCCGCCCGACAGCAATCGTCGCGGGCAATGATCTCCAGGCGATTGGCATCTACGAGGCAGCTCGGCAACTGAACCTCCGCATTCCCGACGACCTGTCTGTCGTCGGCTACGACGATGTTCCTGCGGCGGAGTGGTTGTGGCCTCCCCTCACGACCGTGCGGCAACCCGTTGTCCACATGGCAGAGCAGGCTGCGCGGATGCTCTTCACTCTGATCTCCGGAGAAGCGCTCGCCATCTCACGGCTCACCGTTGATGTGTCGCTCGTGACGAGACAGAGCACGGCGCCGCCGCGGGAAGGGTGATTCCGAGCGGAATAGCGTCGTTCGAAAGTTTTCCGAGATTGACCGCGGAGGTTCACGCGCGCGCAGCAATGCCTAGTGTGGCGTCAGCTCCGTCGGCGTCGCTGTCGGAAGCGACCGACCCCTCGAGAGGCTCTCACCCATGGTCCCCACCGGCACCGGCAGCGCTCGTCCCACCAAGACGGCACTCGTTGTCCGTGGTGGGTGGGATGGCCATCAACCCGTTGAAGCAACCGAACGGTTCATTCCGCACCTTGAGAACAATGGGTTCACGGTTCGCGTAGAAGAGTCGACAGACGTCTACGCGGATTCCGATTACATGTCGACGGTCGACCTCGTGATGCAAGCGAACACGATGAACACGATTGACCCCGAGCACCTCGCGGGGCTCATCGCTGCCGTTCGCAATGGAACCGGGATGGGTGGGTGGCACGGAGGCATTGCGGACTCGTATCGCAACAGCGCTGACTACCTCCACATGATTGGGGGCCAGTTTGCTCACCACGCTGCCGTAGAACCAGAACTCCGCATCGGCGAGCAATCGGACAACTACCTCGAGTACACGATCGAGATCGTTCCTGAACGCCGCGATCACCCGATCATGGTTGGGCTTGACGACTTCACGTTGACGACCGAGCAGTACTGGGTGTTGAGCGACTCCTACAACGACGTTCTCGCCAGAACGACAGTGGCCTCTCGACCGTTTGACGCCTGGCGTCGTCCGGTAGTGAGCCCGTCCGTCTGGACGCGGGAGTGGGGTCTCGGCCGAATTTTCGTCTGCACCGCGGGGCACAGAGTCGAGGTGCTCGACAACCCGACCGTGCGCACCATCATCGAGAGGGGATTGCTGTGGGCAAGCCGTTGACCGTAGGAATCGTCGGAGTAGGCACGATCTCGGGGCAATACCTCGCGAGCCTCGACTCCTATGCAGAATTGAGCCTCGTCGCGGTGAGCGACATCGACGCTGAGCGAGCGGCGGCCGTCGCCGCGACTCGACCGGGCGTGGTTGCCGTGTCTCCCGACGAGCTCTACGCACTTCCCGAGCTCGACATGGTGTTGAATCTCACGACGCCAGCCCAGCACGTCGGCGTCGCTCTCGACGCAATCGCGGCCGGGCGAGGGGTCTATGGCGAAAAGCCACTGGCCACCACGACGATCGACGGACGGCGAATTGTGGATGCCGCGGCTGCGGCCGACGTCATGATCGGTTGTGCGCCCGACACCGTTTTGGGCACAGGAATTCAGACAGCCCGCAAAGCGATCGACGATGGGCTCATCGGCACCCCGATCGCCGCGACGGCAACGATGGTGACGCCCGGCCATGAGCGCTGGCACCCCGCTCCTGACTTCTACTATCAGCCGGGCGGAGGGCCGCTCTTCGACATGGGCCCCTACTATCTGTCGGCCTTGGTGACCCTTCTGGGGCCGATCCGGAGCGTGTCGGGAATGTCCAGTCGCACGCGCAGCACCCGATCAATCGCGTCAGGCCCGCGCGCGGGTGCAACGTTCCCGGTTGACGTTGAGACCCACATCACGGCACTCCTGCAGCACGAGAGCGGCGCGATCACAACCTTGATCGTGAGCTTCGACGCGGTGGGGACGAAGTCGGCGAACATTGAGGTGCATGGCGAGTTGGGAAGTCTCGCGGTACCTGATCCGAACTTGTTCGCCGGACCAGTTGAGCTGCAGGAGCTTGGAGCCTCAACCTGGCGCGCCCTTGGGCCGAGTGCCGGCTACATCGACGCAGGTCGCGGTGTGGGTCTTGTTGACCTCGCCCGCACCGCTCCGGGCGGTGAGCCACGCGCGGGAAGCTCCCTCGCTTTTCACGTTCTCGACGTGATGGAGTCGATCCTGACGGCTGCCACCAAGGGCACAACCGTCGACATCGCGAGCACCACGGTGCGGCCGTCGGTTGTGCCGCTCCAGCCCCTGTCACGACGGGACGCATCATGAACGACTACCAGTTTCCGATCCTCGCCACTCCAGCAGCGGCCCCGCCGCGTACGGCCTACCTCATTGCGTCGGGCGACATGCGTGAGTCTGCCAATCGCTCCGGTTGGTCGACGCAGCAGCAGCTCGAACGGGCTCTCAGCGGCGCATTCGCCGACCTCGGATGGACGATCGTTCGTGCTCATGACGTCGATGCGTCGAGGGGGCACGGCTTCATTTCGAGCCAGAGGCAGGGCCTCGACGTATTCGAGGGCATCCCGAAAGAGGCCCCGCTGATCGTTGCAGAAGCGGTCTGGCAGTACTCGCACCATGTCCTCGGCGGCCTGCGCAGCCACGAAGGACCGATCCTCACCGTGGCCAATTTCTCGGGTGAGTGGCCAGGACTCGTCGGGCTTCTGGGGCTCAACGCCGGGCTCACAAAGATGCAGAAGCCCTACTCGACAACGTGGTCAGTCGACTTCACCGACGAGTGGTTCTTGGCCTGCATCGCTCAGTGGGTCGAGCACGGCACGATCTCGCATGACACGCGCCATGTGCGGCCGCTTCCTGAACTGCCCGATGCCCCCGAGGTGCACTTGGGCCGCGCGCTCGCCGCGCAACTCGCACGCTCGAAGGCCATCATCGGTGTGTTCGACGAGGGTTGCATGGGCATGTACAACGCGATCATCGATGATGAGCTACTGAATCCCACCGGCATTCTGAAAGAACGACTGTCGCAGTCGGCTCTGTATGCCGAGATGCTGACGGTGCCCGACCGTGAGGCGGACGAGGCACTCGACTGGTTGCTATCTGCCGGCATGACGTTCCGTTTCGGAACCGATGAGAAGACCGAGCTGACGCGGGAGCAGGTGCGGTGGCAGCTGAAGATGTACATTGCCGCGTTGCGTCTCGCTGATGACTTTGGGCTCGACGCCGTGGGCATCCAGTACCAGCAGGGTCTCAAGGACCTCGTTCCTGCCTCGGACCTCGCGGAAGGGCTGTTGAATTCGACGGACCGCCCGCCGGTCACGTCGCGTGACGGCACGCGCGTGCTGTTCGAGTCGCGTGCGCTCCCGCACTTCAACGAAGTCGACGAGGGGGTCGCGGTCGATGCTCTCGTGACCGATCGGGTGTGGCGCGCCATGGGCCTTCTGCCTGACAACACCCTGCATGACATTCGATGGGGTGACGACTTTGACGGTCGCTTCGTCTGGGTCTACGAGATTTCCGGATCGGTTCCGGGCTCGCACCTCGGCGGGTGGAGCCATGCCGAGGGTTGGCGGCAAGGGCCTGTCTACTTTCCGGCCGGTGGCTCAACCATCAATGGGGTGTCGCGCCCCGGCCCGGTCGTCATCTCTCGTGTCTTTGTCGCCGACGGCGTTCTTCAGGCGGACATCTTCCGAGGGACGGTTATCGAGTTGCCTGAGGACGAGACGCGTCGGCGCAAAGAGGCCACGAACCCCGAGTGGCCCATCGCCCACGTTGTCCTCGACGGCGTGACGCGTGACCAGTTCATGGCACGCCACAAGGCCAACCACGCGCAACTCGTTTACGCTCCCGACGACGACACCGCCGACCGTGCGCTGCTTGCGAAAGCTGCGATGCTCGACGCGATGGGCATCAGGGTGAACCTGATCGGCGAGACAGCGATTTAGTCAGCAGACGCGGGCAGGTTCAGCGCGTCGCGGTCGGCGTCGCGGTCGTTCCTCCGCTTGTTCGCGATCGTCACCCGGCCTGGCTTCCGAGCTCGATGAGGATCACGCCACCCACGATCGCTGCGACCCCCAGTGCCATCAGCCAGGTGAAGGGTTCGCGAAAGAGTAGTCGACCCGCGATGGCCGTGAGCACAACGCCGCAGGCTGTCCAAATGCCGTAGGCGACGCCGATCGGCATTCCCGCCTGGAGGGAAAACGACAGCGCGGTGAAGGCAATGATGTAGCCACCGATGGTGGGAATGAGCCAGATCCACCGCTTCTTCGACGCCATGCGCAGAGAAAGCGTCGCGCCGACCTCGGCGCCAATGGCAATCGCGAGAAACACCCAGCTCATTGTTGATTACTCGCTTCCGAAACGGCGGCGAGCGCGCGAGCTCGCTGCAAACCCAACTCCACACACAGAACGCCGATGATGATCAGGACGATTCCGGCAAACATGACGGGCGTGAGTGGATCGCCGAATAGCAGGTGCGCGAAGACGGCGGTCAGGAGGACTCCGCACGCTCCCCAGATTCCGTAGGCCACGCCGACGGGCATTCCCGCAGCGAGCACAAGGCCTAAGAGAGCGAGCGAGGTCGTGTAGCCGATGACGACGACCACAAAGAAGGCGGGAGTCGTTTGGGCGGCGCTCAGCGAGAGCGAGGCGGTCACCTCTACCGCGATCGCGAGCGCCAGAATTGCCCCAGCTCGGCCCCACAGGGGAGTTCGGGGGGTGGTCGAGACCGTCACGAGGTTTCCGACCTTACGGGCTTGTGATGGATGATCGTGCCGGCCGCACGCGGCGGCTCCACGACACACGACTCAACACTCCCGTGCCGGAAGGAAACCGTCACGACAGTGTCTTCGGGCGCGTGGAGTCGAAAGTCGACGTCGATCTCGTCGGGCCACGCGGGAAGGACGTGTAGGGAGCCGTCGACCTCCTGGAGCAGCATCTCCTGAACGCCGATCATGCCGCTCCCGCCCCAGTTGTGGTCGGGGGTCCAGTCGTGGCCCGGTCCCCAGAAGGCTGGGAATCGCAGGGGCCCGTCCGTGAGCTTGAGGCGTGCAATGCGGTGCGCTTCTTCGGTGAGGCCGAGTCGCGCAGCGAAGATTCCGTCTTGGTGCCACGAGATGTGGTCGCGCTGGCCGTCAATGTCTTCCGGGGCCGCGTAGGTCGCCCGTGCAATCTCGATGTCTGGGCGCCCCACGCCATGGTCGGCATACGGGAACACTCCGTAGAGCTGCGGGAGCTCGACATTCATGACATCGGACCACCCGGCAGCAGGCGCCAGCACGTCGACTCCGTCCACCGTCCGTCGTGCGGGGGGAGGAACCGTGGCGAGCAGTCCGCGATAGTACTCGGCATGTGAGTCGTCGATGAGCGGACGCGCGTGTCCAAGAAGTGCCTCGAGCACGGAGCGCAGTCCAACCACGACGTCCGTGGGGTTGATCGCGTCTTTGTAGGTCTCAAGCGCGGTTGACGGAGAGATCACCAAGTGGCCGTCCAGTGACAACTCGCGGCCCGTGACCGAACGATGCCGCATGCGATAGTGCTCGTCGAAAAAGCGAACGCTCGCGTCGATAAAGGGCAGGTAACTGCGGATCTCGAGGCCGGAGTAACGATGAGCTTCGAGCATGAGGTAGCTCATTTCGAGCTGCGTTGAGTAGTGGTAGCGAACCCAGGGGCGGGCAAGCTCAGTCGGATCAAAGAATGGCTGGCGCGGATAGTGGTCGCCCGGCTCATGGTCGCGGGGCGATTCCCACCCCCACTCGTAGCTGATCGGAAGCCCCGAGTCATCGAGCTGCTCGGCGAACGCGACTCCGCCGTGGCCCCACAGTTCGTGCGTCCGCATCATCGCGTTGTCGAGCGCACGCCGGTAGAACTCGAACTGCGGAAGAGTGAGCTCGACGTCTCCGTTCTTCAGCATCGGCCAGTGCACGAGTCGTTGATTCTGGCCGGTGATGCTCCCTCCGCCCCAGATTCGGAAGTCGGGAGTGGTCACACCGAATTCGTGCCCGGCGACGCTGTGCACAGCATCCATCGTGAAGAGTCCGCCATTGAACTTGGTCGGGAAGCCTCCGTGCGGGTTGCAGCCCAGCAGATAGCGAAACAGTGCGAAGTTCCGACCGATCTGCCAGTCGGGGTCTTCCGGTTGAGCAGGGCCCGGGCGAACCTCGATCTCGCTGCGCTCCCAGAACTCCTGCCAGTAGCGGCGTGCCTCTCTGTCGGAGGCTTCTCGCTGAGCGTGGCTCGACACCGCTCGTGCGTGCGCTTCCGTGATGAACGTGTGGGGATCCGCCACGCGGTCATCATGCAAAGCGACCGTCAACGAGTGCCGAACGGCCGCCGGAGCCCGCAGCACCCAGGCGTGAAAGGGAACCTCAGCGTAGCTGCCGTCGTGTTCTGAGTGTGGCGTGAACCCTGGTCCGCTCATGACTCCACCGAATGCGCGGTCACGTTGTGGGTCCCAGAGATCATCGAGACGGTGCCCAAGACCTTGCAGGGTCGCGGACTGCACGAAGGAATTCGACTCGTCATTCCGGTGGAAGAAGACGACGGCGTCGTCGCTGACGAGCACCTGGTCGGCGCGAGTAATGATGTCGTCTGGCTGCCCGAGTGCGCTGAAGCAGGATCGCCGTTGTCGATCGGGAACGATCCGATCGCGAGTGCGCCACGACTCATAGGCAGCGTCGACGGCGATCGGTTGCGACGCCTCCACGTCGACGTAGATGACGGGAGACCTGACGGCGCACCAAATGTCAACTCGTGTGCGTGAGCCGTCAGCGTCGACGCCTTCGATGCTCACGCGCCCCGCGTGAAGGTCGAGTCGTTGGGAAAAACGAGTCGCTTCGGGCGTGAACGGATTCGGGTCAAGGGTTAGGGCAACCCGTCCGAGCTTGAGCATGAGGTTGTTCTCGTCGAAGCTTCCGCTCCGGTCGATCGCGAAGCGGATCGCGCCGCCCTCCACCCACACAACGAGCCCGACGGAGTGCCCGCCACACGGCATGGCACCGCCCGAGTCCTCGGAAGGGCTGGCCCATTCGACATCAAACCTGCCGCTGCGTACGGCACCTTCGCTCCTGCTCACTGCCGAGCCTCCTCCGTCTGGTTTCTTTGCGCTGTGGTGCGCCGGTTCTCCAGCGCACGCACGAGTGCCGTGGTCGATGCCATCAGGTCACTCGCGGGCGGTTGCGATGGCGCTCCGGTTCGAATGGCGTCGACGATCGCTCGGAGCAGACCGGCGTCGATGGGGTCGCGCTCTTCGCGGCGAGTTCCCGCGGCGGTGGTGACCTCGATCGTGCGGGCGATTCCGTCGACCGCAAGAAGCCCCGCGGTTCCGACGATGCGAAGTTCATCCCGGCCCCACGGCTCGCCGGGGGTCTTCAAGTAGTCAACGACCACGCTCGCGATAGCGCCGTCATCGAATTGGGCGCTCACGATCGCAGCCATCCGCATGTCGCTCTCCGCGGGATCCCCCGCGGTCGTTTCCAGGACGCTCACCGAGTGGATCGCCTGGCCTGTCACCATGCGCGCGACGTCGAGCCCGTATCCCGCGGACTGGAGAACCAGCCCACCCGTGAGTGATTCGTTGGTTGGCCGCCACGGTGCCCACGGGTACGAGCGGTGCGTCGTCACCAGCACCACCTCGCCGATCTCGCCCGCGGCGACGATCTCACGCACGCGGCGGTAGGGCTCATCGAAGAACGTCGTCGCTCGCTCCCAGAGCCCCCCGGGGCTTGCCGCTGCCGCCGCGGCCAGACGCGCGAGATCGACGGTGGTCGTGGCAGCGGGCCGTTCGATGATCACGTGGCACCCCGCCTCCAAGGCGATGATCGCAAGATCGACTTGCAGCGATCGGGGTGCGACATCCACCGCAACGAGGCGTGTTGTCGGCTCTGCGCAGATCTCGGCAGCGCGAGCTCGAAGGTGCGTGACATCACCGAGGGTCGCATCCACTCGCGCGGTGATGTGCGCCCCGGCAACCGCGACGTCGTGCTCTGTCGGCTGGTGCCCGCCGACGCCCAGCAGGGCGAGACCAATGGATTCGGAACTCACGAATTCGCTCCACGAAGCGCGTCAAGAATCGTCACGACGTTCACAATCGCCTCAGGGTCGACCAGCTCATCGACTGATTCGCCCCGAGCGGCGCGTCGCAAGATATCCCACTGGTAACCCGACTCTCGCTGAACCTCTCGGTGCTCGACGACGCGGTGACCATCCACGACCGCGGAGACGGAGAGGGAGACCGTGTCGCCCTCGACAACTCCAATGTCTCGACGCACCGTGCCACGCTCGAAGCTGACTTCGAGCGACAAACGATACGGCTGACCGTCATCGATGCAGAACGACGAGTACACGGTTCCGATCGTGCCGTCGGCGTGCATGAGAAGGACGGCAGCGTTGTCACTCGTCGGGCGCCCCGTGAACACTCGTGACGCGACGACGTGCGTTTTCTCGACGGGGCCAAAGAGCCGACCGATGTCGGCGAAGAGGTAGATGCCGAGGCGCGTCAGTGGTGCAGCCGGCACGCGATCGGGGTCGTCGTACCAACTGCCGTCCGCGGTCTCGCGATAGCTGCACCAGGTTGACGCGTGGTACCCGACGGGGCGTCCGAGATTGAGCCGAGTGATCCACTCGTCGATCACTCGGATGTCGGCCGACGGCGTCGGAGTCGGAGAGTTGACCAACACGGGAACGCCTGCATTGCGAGCTGCATCGAGGGCGCGCCGAGCTGCCGCGACAGACGTCTCGAACGGCTTGGTCGTCATGACGGGCATTCCCGCCGCGACGCACCGTTCGACAAGCGGCCCTCGACCATCAGGGCCGACCATGAGCGCGACGGCTTCGATTCGATCGTCCGCCAGGATGGCGTCGAGGTCGTCGTATACGGCGACGTCGAATTCGGCAGCCACCTCACGGGCGACCTCCTGATTGAGATCACACACGCCGACGAGCTCGCACTCGAGCGCACCGGGCCCCGAGCAGATCTCATTCTCAATCAGCCACCGGCCGAATCCCAGACCGACGACGGCGATGCGCAGTCGATCGGTCATGGTCTCGCCGCCCGCAGCTCGATGCCCTCAAGAGTGCCGCCGAGTAGCTCGAGCTCTTCACGCGTTACGCCATCCGCGTCGAGCGCGCGGTGGTAGATGCCCCAGCCCGTGCCGGCCGCAAAGAAGCACGAGAACGTGTCTCCCTCAAGCCGAGGGTCGAACGACAGCCATCCTTCGCGCGCGTTCATGGCGAAACCGCTGAGCGCCACCAGAACCCCGTAGCTCGCGAGTGATCGTGCGTAGTGGTGACCACATTCGACTTCGTTCCACGGGTTGCGTCGCACACCGTCGTGGCGTTCGCGTGTTGTGCGGACCAGCGTGAGTGCTTCATCGACGAAGCCCTCATAGATGAGGTGGGTCGCTACCTGGTACTCGATGCCGGTCCACACTTCGTCCGAGTAGGGGAACGGCAAACGCGGCCGCCCGCCGTCGGGCCAGGTGCAGAGCACGAGGCCCGACTCGTCGTTGAGTGCATACGTGCGCTGCGGATTGTGATGACGCGCGAACGACGAAAGGTAATTGTGGTCGAACACGGCCTTAACCGCCCCGGCGACATGCTCACGCGGAAGGACGTATCCGAGCCCTGCGAGGTGGGCCAGTGTCTGCCCAAATACCTGATCGGCAAGGCAACCACGACCGTATTGATAGCGAGCCGAGTCGACGTCGTCAATGGCCTGGATGTAGTACTCGCCACCCCACAGCAACTCGTCCGTGCGTCTCGTTCCTCGCTCGAAGGCCTCCCGATATCGTGTTGCACTTTCATCGTCTCCGAGGTGACGTGCGAGCTCTTCCCCTGCGCGCAGAGCCGCCAAGAAGATGGAATTCACCATCGAGTTGGGCCCGTGGAAGTCAATGTCGTAGGTGTTGAACTGATCCGTGTCGAGAACGCCATCTCCGTCGGAATCCCAGCGGCTGAAAGCGTAGTCAAGAGTGGATTGCGCTGCCGGCCACACCTCGGCCAGAAACGCGTCGTCGCCAGAGATCCGCCACTCGCGATAGAGCCGCACGAGGGTACCCAGCTGGCCGTCTGCGGCGGGAACGTGATCGTGTCCTGGCATTCCCCAGGGCCGATACGAGCGGAAATTCATCTTGCCGTCAGCATCTGTCTCGACGAGGTATTCGTTGCGACGCATCTGCATCTCGAGCTCGGGGAACAAGTAGGCGACGGTCTGCGCATAGTTCCACACGTGCGTGCACGTGCCCTCACAGCATCCTTCTTCATCGAAGCAGCCCTCCCACGCGAGAAACTGGCCGTCATCGAGCCAGATGCACGTGGGGCTCCGCACGACCGTGACCATGGCGCTCACCGCGTCGATCACCTGCCACGGCAGAGTCGAGGAGGCCATGGCTCGGCGGAAGCCGCGAGAGGACGTCTCGAGATGTGTGAGGTTGTCGATCGTGTGACGCACAACGGCCCACGCATCATCGAAACGCGCGTAACGCTTGCGGACAACGGGATATTCACCGACTGGAAGATGGTCGGTGTCGATAGCTTTTCCGCGGTAGTCGGCATCGTACATTCGGCGACTCCACGAGCGCACTCTCTGCGGAAAGTGCCACGCGAGCTGAAACTCGAAGGTAGCCGTCTCGCCCGGGGCGATCACATTGTGGATCGCGAGGGAACCGGTCTGATCGCCACTGACGTCTTTGGTGTCCTTCTGTGCGTAGGTTGATTCGGCTTCCAGGCGCCCGTCTGTGCAGAGGTCGTCCCAGAGGTCTTGAAGACCGTCCCACCAGCCGCCACGCAACCAACTGCGCTTGTGGCTGACGTCGGTCGCCGTCGTGGTCAGCGACATCGTGCCGTAGTAGAGGCTTTCCTTTGGCAGGTCTTTCGGTTGGAAAAACAGACCGCGAATGACACCGTCATCTCGGTACTCGTTGAGGTTCTCGCTCGCCGAATCGAAGTCTTGCCAGGTGTGACGGTGGTAGTCGATGAGGGAGGTCATGTTGCCGAGTGATCCCACGACTGAGACATCCACGGGCTCACGTGAGGTGTTGCGCACGTGGTACCGGATCAGTGCGACCGGAAGGCCCGAGGCGTCCGCATCGAGAGGGACGAAAGGCGTGAACGACTCCATCGTGACCTCGACCGGCATCTCGGAGTCGCGCAAGTCAACGGTAAAGAATGGGTACTCACCGTAGGCGACCGATGACTCGAATCGCGGCAGCCCCGCAACCTCGTGGTCGACGAAGCCGCGCGCTTGCGAGAACGGGGGAGTGAGCTGCGACTCAAGCACCTTGGCAAGGTGCGTTCCCGCAGCTGTCGCGACGCGGATCGCGAAGAAGGAGTTCGGGTTGTAATTCCTCTTGCCAGGAGTATCGAAAATCTCCCAGTCCTTGAGTTGCCCGCGGGCGCCGACCGAGACATTGCCCGTTCCGATTCCGCCGAGAAGGAAGGCGACTTGGTCGGCGGTTCCGGGAAACCTGCGCGGCTCTCGCTGCTCGCGAAGCTCGGAGTGGGAGGAGGGAATCGTCATTGCGAATCCTTATCGGCGACGTGAACGGTGCCAACGGCAAGCCGGGGCATCTGACGTTCGAGCACGGGTGATCCCGGCAGCATCGCTTCGACGTTGCCGGAAGGATCCACCACGGACCCGCTCCCACCGTGGTACAACCTGCGCCCGTCGTATCCGGTCATGTTGACCGCCGCGAAAGCCCGTCGGTACCGCACCGACGACGTGACGGCTTGAGCGGGGAAGGCGTGCTCCGTTGAGCGGGCGACGTGGTCGGCGAGACGCGCCGAGTCGTTGAGTTCTCGTTCTGAAACGGAGCCCTCGCGTGTGCCACCCGCGGCCGTCGGCAGCAACAGAAGTTCAACGCCGAGCCGTTCGAGAATCTCGTCAAGTCCGCGCACGCCGAGATCGGCGCAGATGACAATCGCCGCAGTGACTCCGGCCACGTCGAAGACCTCGAAGTGACTGCACCCCTCTGGCACATGACCGATCTCTTCCGTGTCGTCGAAGTAAAGCTCGACGCTGGGGTCGAGGGGGCTTTCGAGTGGCGTGACCCGATGCTTGCGCTGAGAAACGAAGTGCCCGTCAGGCCACACGGCATAGTGAGCGAGGAATCGTTGTGGTCCGTCAGCCTCGACGTAGCCGGCAAGGATGACGAGCTTGTACTGTGCCGCCATCGCCGCGATTGCGCGATAGATGGGGCCATCGCCAGCACGCTCTGCGGTCGCGATCACGTCGGGGTACCCGCCGTACCCACTCGCGCTCATCTCGGGGGTGAGGAGAAGATCGGCGTCGAGCGCTGCGGCCTGTCGAGCGAGCGTGTCGATCTGCTCCAGGTTTCCTTCCACGTCACCGGGAAGAGAGTACGTTGACCCGATCGCGATGGTGAGGTCAGTCATGAAGAGGCTCCCAGCATGTCTAGAGCTTTGCGCGACTCGACAGTGAGGCACCACTCATCAAGCGTTACGGCGAACTGAAGATGCGGGATCGCGTCGGAATCTCCTACGCGACCGAGGGCTTTGGCGGCGGCCGCCTTCACCACGAAGTCCTCGTCCTCGCCGCGCAAGACGTCGTGCAGCAGCTTCCTCCAGGGGCCGTCTGCTGTGCCAATCGCGTAGACGGCGAGGATGCACGCTTGCCGCACCCGCCCGCGGCATTGCCAGTCATCACGCTGGGTGGCCGTCGGCGGTGTGGCCCAAATGGCCGTTGTCGACACGAGCTGTTCTGCGGCGCGAGTGTCGTCGAAACTGCCGACGAACTCGAGAACCTGGGGCTGACCATAGAGATCGCGCGAATCCTCGATCTCCATCATGGAACGCAAGGTGTCGAGCCACGTCGCGTCGCCGGTCTCGCCCATTCCGATCGCGGCCGCGTAGCGCACGCGCCAATTCGGGTGGCTGGAGTTCTCGGCCATCGCGTCCGGATCGATCAGCACGCGTTCCATGAGCTCGTAATCCCCGCCGATCTCGCTCATGCGTCACCCCCCACGCCCACCTCAAGGTTGTATGTCCGGTGATTCGTGATCACGCGCACGTGGCGGCCTGACCTCTCCACCGACTCAATGCGCTCTTCCTCCACGGAGTAGCCAATGCCCATTCCGCCGGTCAGGCCGATCGTGCCCCATCCTTCTCCGTCGTAATGGCCGCGCGGCACCGAGAGAGCGACGACGACCTCGACGCGATCTGACGTGTCGAAGCGCTCAGGAATACGAACACGGGGGGCGATCAGTTCGCCCGAGACGCGGAAGGCGGAGAGGTCGACCTCGTCGCCGTCGAAGAAGAGACGCGCATCGTGCATTCCGACGGGCAAGCGCAACCAGCTCGCCTCACGTTTCTTGGCGAGCACGATGCGGTACCACCACCTTTGTGTGGCGGGCAGGTCCGCTTCGAGGTAGGCAGGCAACTGCATCGCGACGCGAGTCGAGGTGGCGCTCAGAGCCACTACGGCCTCGTCGTAGGTGAGATTGGCCTCGATGTCGGGGACGACAGACACTGGCCCGACGGACGCTTCTGCCTCGAACACTCGCGAGGTCAGAGCGACGAAAATGCGTTCAACGTCGGTCGCCTCGGAAGTGAAGTCAATGAGATCACTCCCGTCGTCTGGCTTCGCCGGTACGTGGTCGGCTCTCTCGATGAGCACCGTGGATGCTGCGTCGACGTCGATGAGCTGCAGCGTTACCCCCTCCGGTGTCTGAACGCGTGCTCCTCCGGGTATCAGCGATGCGCCAGGCCGCATGACGAAACGCGAGGTGACGCGATGCGGTAGCTGGGTGCGAACGCGGTCAACGATGGTCACGATGCCGCCCTCGTGGAGCTGTGTACGGCGAGACACCTCCAGCACATCTGGCATGTTCTCGCGATAGATCGGAGTGACGTCAGCCCACACCCATTCGCCACGATCGTGGGCACTCGCTGACGTCTGAGGGCCATCACCGTGAGCCCGCATCCCTTCACGGCCGTCGAGAAGGATGACGGAGTGAGCGCCAGCGCACCCGTCTCCGAAGTTGTATCGATGGGAACTGTCCATGGCGAGGAAGGAGACTTCGCGCCACGTGTCGTCGAACTGAAACCTGTGGCGTGCGCCCTCCGTTGGCGACCCGTCTGCCGAAATCGGAACGCGATAGCCGCCGAACAGCACGGCGTTCGGGTTGACATGTGCCCGGGTCGGATAAACGGGCTCTGATTCGTCCCACATCTGTACGACGTAGCGATCCCCGTCGAGAGCCGAGAGGGCAGCTCCAACCTCGGGCTCGAACCAGTTGCGCCACGCGGGATCATGCTGTGTCGAGCCGTGGGATGGCCACCAAATGAGCGTCCACACGAGGTCGTCGTAGGCCCAGCCGATTCCGATGTCATAGGTCCAAATGACCTCGCGATCGAGCACCTGAAAGAACAGATCTTCACCGGCTCGCCGGGCGCCATAGGCGAGGCATGACCGCTCCCCAAACTGATATCCATAGTTGTCCCACGGCAGCAACAGCCCGCCCGGCATGAACGAACGCGCCATCATGCGCAACACTGCGACGGGCTCCGCGCCGTCGCGCTCGGTGGGGGTCTCGAGTACGCTCGTCAGCCCGCCGACGCGTTCCAACACCTCGACGGCGAGCGGGACAGCTGGCGCAACCACGCAGTTCATGTAGTCGCTGCCCTCGCCGGTGTACCCACTACGGGGAAGGTCCGAGAGCATGCTCGGGAGTCGGCGGAGGCCATCGCGCTTCATGATCTCGGCCATTCGTGATGGCTTCTCGCCGCCCGAGAAGAGATGGCCGACGATTGTCGACGAGAGCACCAGTGACAGTGCCTGATTGTCGACACACTCGGGCTCGGGCTTGTCTCTCATGCCGTAGTAGAAGTTGACGAAGTGGTACTCCACGAGCTTCTGACCGATGGTGTCTGCCTCGTCGGGGGTGTACGCCCCGATCGAGCACAGCCACTGGAAGTACAGCGCGACCTTTGCGTGAGGAAACGCGAAGCACCAGAAGTGAAACTGGAGTCCGGTCGAGAACGACATGGGGTCAAGCTTCGAGAGATAGGCGTCGATGATGTGACGGGCCCGAGCGATGTCACCGGAGTCGCGAGTGATGACGGCGACGAAAGGGACAAACCAGCCAAAGTCGTCTGGTGCTCGCCGCGCGCTATCGCGCAGCATTGTCCACAGTTCGAATCGACGACCGTCGGCTGGCCCGAGCGACAGCACGTCTGCGCGGAGGTCGCCAACGTTATCGAGCAGGAATGGTTCGGCGTTGACCATGTGTCTCATAGCTTGACGGCCCCGGCCGTCAAGCCGCTCACGAAGAAGCGCATCGAGACGAAGAAGGCCACCAGCAGAGGAAGAGCCGCGAGGGCATAGCCGGCAAGCAACATTCCATAGTCGAGCCCGGCCGCAGACGAGAGCTTGAAGATCCCCACCGTGATCGTTCGCATCGCAGGGTCAGTCAGTGTCACGAGCGGCCAGATGAAGTCGTTCCAGATGAAGAGGATCACGTTCAGCGACATCAGCGCCACCATCGGGCGAAGCAACGGCAGAGCGAGGTGCCAGAAGATCCGAAGCTCGCTCGCACCATCCATGCGCATCGCCTCGAAGAGCTCGCGCGGCTGGCTGTCGACGAAGGTCTTCATGACGAACACCCAGAACGGCTGGGAGGTGCCCATGCAGAACAAGGCAATCACGAAAGGCGTGTTCAGGAGGCCGAGGTTCACCGCCAGCACGAACGAGGGCACCAGGAGCATGACGCCGGGCATGAACATCTTGATGAACAACAACATGAACAGCGGCCGGCGGAGCGGGAACCGCAGCGCACTGAACGCGTAGCCCGCGATCGTCGCAGCGCCGACCGTGAGCACCACGCTCAGCGCGGCGTACACGATCGTGTTGACGTAGTACGGCGCGATGTAGACAAAGGCCCGCGCATAGTTGTCCACATTGAGGGGCAATGTCGGAAGGAAGAAGTTGTCGAGGATCTGGTCGAGGTCCTTGAACGACCCGATGATCGTGAGATACAGCGGGAACAGCAACATCAGAACGATGGCTGCCATGAAGAGGTTCTTGAATACTCCGGCCGCTTCGAACCGGACCCGCCGAGGACGCCGCCGGGGTGCTTGCACAGTGGTCATCCGTCAGTCCCGGTTCTTCAGGAGCTTGAGGGCGGTCAAGGAGAGCGTGAGCGCAGCGATGAACAGCATGAGGCCCAGCGCGTAGGCGTAGCCGTAGTCGGGCGCTCCGGTGTTCGGGAACGCCTTGAAGTACATCAAGAGACCGGGAGTAATGAGGCCGTTGTGAACGGACGGGTTGTAGAAGACCAGCTGCACCGCGTAGGTCGTGATCGCCGTGCCAATGACCCCGATGATGATGAGGCGAAACTGGCCGAGGATCAACGGGAACTCGAGGTCGAAGAACTTCCGAATGGGGCCAACGCCATCGAGCTTCGCGGCATCCCAGACTTCGTCACCAATCGCCTGAATGCCGCCGAGGTAGATGAGCACGGTGTTGGCCGTGACGAAGGGGATTCCCGTGAGAAGAATCGTCCACTTGATGAGGTCGGGGTCTCCCAAGAACGGGACGCGCCCGAAACCGAGATCGTCGAGAAGCGTATTGATGGCCCCAAAGTCGTAGCCCAGGATGAAGATCCACAGCAGGGTGAAGACAAGAGCAGGAACCACCATGGGTAGGACGATGAGAACGCGGTAGAAGTACTGCAATCGTGCCCCGCGGATGCGGAACAGTACGACGGCGGTCACGATCGACGGCAGCATCAAGACGAGTGCGGCTACCAGGAAGAACATCATGTTTCCCAGCGACACGTGGAACTCCGGATCAACCAGCACACGTCGGAAGTTGTCGAAGCCGACAAACACCAACTCGGGGTTTCGATTTGTCCACGTGAAGAATGACCGCACGAACCCGTCGAGTGTCGGAATCCAGTCGAAAATGATGTTGCTGATGATCGCTGCTGAGATGAACGCCAACCCGATCCAGTTCGATGAGCTCCGCAGGCGCTTTTTGACCTGACGCGGACTGTCATCGGGGTCAAGGTCGAGAATCAGGTACTGAACTCTTCGCCAAAACGAGCGGGGGACGCCAGCGGACTGACGCCCCCCGTCGCTAGGGGCAGAGATGTTCGTCTCAGCCAAGTGGCTCACTCTTAACGCTGCTCCGTCAGGTCGCCGGTCATGTTGTGGTAGTAGGTGTTGTACAGGTTCTCGCGCAATTGCGCGAACGCGAGAGCCCGCTCCTTACCTTCCTTCTCCTCTTCCGTGGCCGCATCAAGCTGCGCTTGCGCGTCAGCAGTTGAGGCAGCCAGGGTAGCCGAGTCGGGGATATCGGCGGCCCACTCCGTGAACGCAACCTGTTCGACGAGTTCCTCCGCCGTAAGGTCGCCGTTCAAGTACTGAGTGAAGACGACATCCCACCCAGCGCGACCCCACTCGATCACGGTGTAGCCGAGGACCTCTTGTGCGAATCCACCCTCAGGCTCACCGACAACGAACGGTTCGAGGCTCTCGACGAGTTCGACTCCGACCACAGGAGAGAACGACTGAGCGGTCTCGACGTACTTCGCCTGCTGCTCAGCGCTCGACAGGAACTGCAGGAAGTCGATAGCAACTTCGAGCTTCTCCGGGTCGTCCGCGAGGGTCTTGTTGAGCGTGAAGCCATACTCGTGGCGACCAGCCCCACTCGCTGTTGCCGGACGGTCGACCGCGTACGGTGCAGCCGCTTCAGCCTCATCCGAGGTGATCCAACCCTTGTCCACGGCGTAGTCGAGGGTGTCCGCTCCGAAGTACGGCAACTGGAAGAGGCCGTATCCGTCGGGGAAGGTCGCGTCGCTGAGGGCACTGATGAGCGAGCCGTAGTCGGAGAAGCTCGTCTGCATCAACGCAGCCTTACCACTCGCGAACGTGAGGGTCTCGGTCTCGGGCGAGTTCTCCGTCCAGCTGTCCTGGAAGTAGCTCACGTGCTGCTTGATGAGCGCGAACATCGCTGGGTAGTACGGAAGCGAGGTCAGTGGCATCTCGGAGCCACCCGCGTAGTTGGTCAGCGTGTAGATCTTGTCGAAGAACAGGTCGCCCGACAGATCCGTGTTGCTGAACTCTTCCGCGAAGAACCGGTCGGCATACCGCTCACCGAATCCGTATCCGATCTGCGACACCTTTCCTCCGACGTCGCTTGAGCCGGCGATGGGGGCGATGTCAGCGTTGCCGTCAAGCGCCTCCATCCACTCGAAGAACTGCTTGAAGTCCTGAGGAGTCTCGTCGGGGTTCAGCCCGGCGTCCTGGACGATCTTCTTGTTGAAGATGTACATCCGGCCTGCGAAAACCTCCGGGTTTCCATCGTTCGGCACGAAGAGAATCGAGTTGGCGTTCACCCCGTTGTCTTCAACAGGGAACGCACCTTCGCCGCCCACGAAGGTGTCCATCCACAGTTCGCCTTCGCTGTAGGCGCTCTCGGCCGCGAGGTACTCGCGCAGGTCGAGAAGGTTGGGCGCGAAGGTCAAGCGTTGGCCGGACTTCATCTGAATGATGTCGGGGGCCGTGCCGCCAGCGAATCCGGTCTCGAGGATGCTGCCGTATGAGGCGTCCTCTTCGTTCTTGATCGTGATCCGAACATCGGGGTTCGCAGCTTGGTAGTCGTTGATGGCCTGCTGGTAACCCTCGTAGTAGTTGGTGAGGGAATCAGGCCCGTGCCACGTGAGCAACTCGAGCGTCACTCGCGGTTCGGGCGCCGTGCATCCGCTCAGAGCTGTGAGCGCTAATGCAGCGCTGACAGCGAGAGCGATGGGCTTCTTGTTCATGCATGCCTCCTTGAATGCGGTTGGGGGTGAAGCGTTTGCCCGGGCACGAAGCCCAGGCCAATCCGTGAATCGGGAATGCGGTTTCCCAGAGTTTCGGGTAGGAATCGATCGTTGTCAAGGACTCGTTGAATCTCGTGACAATTTCGCGACCCGCGCTTGTGAGGGGAGTGCAAAGATGGCATTGTATGCGATCAGAAAGCGTTTACCCACAGTCGGGCATCAACCCGAGTTCGTACCACTGGAGGAACCTCACGATGCACACCGTGCCGCGCATGCAAGAGACGACCGAGGCCCCCGCCGACAACTCTCCGCGGGAAATCGGTGTCATCGTCAATGGAGCGACGGGACGAATGGGGTACCGCCAACACCTCGTGCGGTCGCTGCTCGCGATCAGAGACCAAGGGGGTTTCGAGCTTCCCGACGGTTCTCGGGCGACAGTGCGGCCTCTCTTGGTCGGTCGTAGCGAACCAAAACTGCGGGAGATCGCTGCGCAGCATGGCATTGACGACTTCACGACTGATCTCACGTCAGCCCTGGCCGACCCTCGGTGGGAGATCTATGGCGACTTTCTGACAACGAGAGCTCGTGCCGCAGCGATCCGCCAAGCGATCGCAGCAGGGAAGGCGATCTATACCGAAAAGCCTTCCGCCGAGACGTACCCCGAGGCGCTTGAGCTCGCACAGCTCGCGCGGGCGGCGGGCGTACGCACGGGCGTGGTGCACGACAAGTTGTATCTTCCCGGCCTGCGGAAGCTGAAGGTACTGATCGAGTCAGGATTCTTCGGTCGAATTCTCTCGGTGCGCGGTGAGTTCGGGTACTGGGTGTTCGAGGGTGACTGGCAAGTCGCCCAGCGGCCAAGTTGGAACTATCGCGCCGAGGATGGGGGAGGAATCGTCGTCGACATGTACCCCCACTGGTGCTACGTGCTGGAGAACCTGTTCGGCACGATTTCGAGCGTCTACACGCAGTCCGCGATTCACATTCCGGATCGCTGGGACGAAGCGGGCGCACACTATCGAGCCACGGCCGAGGATGCTGCATACGGAGTCTTCGAGATTGAGGGGGGCATTGTCGCCCAGATCAACTCGTCATGGACAGTGCGAGTGCATCGCGACGAACTCGTCGAGTTTCACGTTGATGGCACGCACGGGTCAGCTGTCGTCGGCTTGTTCGGAGCGCAGATTCAGCATCGATCGGCAACGCCGAAGCGCGTGTGGAATCCCGACCTCGTCGATGACCACGACTACAGCGCTGACTGGGCCTCGATGCCCGCGAACGAGGTCTTCCAGAACGGCTTCAAGCAACAGTGGGAAGAGTTCCTGACGGCGCATGTTCTCGGCGAGCCCTACCGCTTTGGCCTCTTGAGCGGCGCACGGGGGATGCTCCTCGCGGAGGCCGCGTTGGAGTCGAGTCGTCTCGGTCGAAAGGTCGAGATCCCTGCACTCATCGGGGAATGACGCCATGCCTCGCGTGACTCTTCTCGACCCGGATGGTGCAACCTGGACCGCCGATGTGCGAGAACCCGCTGGGTTTCTCGTGCCCTCGCGGCCCCTTGAGCGACGAATTGCGTACTCGGCGGTTCACGTGGTTCCCCGAGCCGAGGCCGACAACACGCCGGGCAGGCCCGCGGACATCGACTGGGACTCCACCCTCGAGGTACGTCGGCGGATCTACCGGTGGGGGCTGGGTGTCGCGGATGCCATGGACACCGCTCAGCGGAACATGGGCCTCGATACTGCGGCAATTCGCGAGCTGATCGTTCGGAGTGCGGCGGTCGCGCGCGAGGAATCCGGACGTCTCGTGGTGGGGGTCAACACCGACCACCTCGAGGAGGAAGACGTTTCTCTCGAGACGGTGATCGACGCGTACTCCCGTCAGCGTGACTTCGCCGAAGAGCACGGGGCAGGACTTGTCGTGATGGCGAGTCGCCACCTCGCTCGGGCAGCTCGTTCGGCTGATGACTACCGGCGCGTCTACCGCGCTGTACTCGCAGGGGCGTCGCGTCCCGTCATCCTCCACTGGCTGGGTACAGCCTTTGATCCCGCCCTCGAGGGCTACTTCGGCGACCGCGACACTCGTCGTGCCGCCGACGTCGTCCTCACGATCATCGAGGAGAACGTCGACCGCGTCGCAGGTATCAAGATGAGTCTGTTGGATGCTGAGGCCGAGCGGTCGCTTCGTCGCCGACTACCTGACTCGGCACGAATGTTCACCGGCGACGACTTTCACTACGTCGACTTGATCGGCGGGGACGACATTGGCGCAGACGATCATCATTCCGACGCGCTTCTCGGCGCGTTCTCGGCGATTGCGCCACACGCGTCAGCCGCTATCCAGGCGCTCGACGCCGACGACCCGGCGCGGTTCCTTGAGGTGCTGGCGCCGACGGAAGAATTGAGCCGGCACATCTTCGCCGCACCGACCTACTTCTACAAGACGGGTATCGCCTTCCTCGCGTGGCTCAACGGGCATCAGCCCGCATTCCAAATGGTGGGCGGCCTCCACGCTTCCCGCAGCCTTCCTCACCTGTCGCGCATTGTTGAGCTGGCGAACGCGTGCCAGGCATTGGAACAGCCGGGCCTCGCCGTCGAGCGATGGCACGGGCTTCTTGGCCTCAACGGCATCGATGTATTGGAGGCATCGAGATGAGTGTCGTCGACACTCGATTGTCGATCAACCAGGCGACGCTCAAGCGCGCTGATCTTGCGACGGCCCTCGGAGCGGTTTCTGCCGCGGGCGTGTCGGCGATCGGTCTCTGGCGGGAACCGGTGAACGAGGTTGGCCTTTCTCACGCGGCCCGTATGCTCCGCGACTCGGGGCTTCAGTTCAGCACCTTGTGTCGCGCCGGCTTCTTCACGATGGCCGAGGGCCCGGAGCGTCGCGCGGCCATTGACGACAATCGTCGCGCAATCGAGGAGACCGCCGAACTGACGGCGGCCGCTGCGGCGGGATCAACCGCTGTGTTGGTCCTGGTCGCGGGGGGCATGCCACCAGGATCCCGTGACCTCATCGGCGCGCGCGGGCGCGTTCGGGATGCTCTCGAGGAGCTTGCCCCCGCAGCCAGCGCGGCGGGCGTGACCCTCGCCATCGAACCACTGCACCCCATGTTTTCGTCCGATCGATGCGTCGTTTCGACTCTCGGTCAGGCGCTTGACCTTGCAGAAGGATTCGACCCGCACGTCGTTGGCGTCGCCGTAGACGCCTATCACGTGTGGTGGGACCCCGAGGTGTGGACTCAGATCTCGCGAGCTGGGCGAGACGGCCGCATCGCCACGTTTCAGATCTGCGATTGGCGTACGCCGTTGGAACGCGACGTGTTGCTCAGCCGACACTTTCCCGGGGAGGGCGTCATCGACCTCCCCGCGCTCACGACCGCGGTCTGGGAAACGGGATATGACCGTCACATTGAAGTCGAGATCTTCAATGAAGCGATCTGGGATCAGCGGCCGGAAGCGGTCGTTGCTGAGACGGTGCGCACTTTTGCGGCGAGTATGCCGTCGCGGCATGAGGAAACGAAGGTGCAGCGGCCTTAGACTCTCGGGCGATGAGTGAGCATCACGAGATCAAGCAGGGGCGGTCGTCGCCGACGCTTCATGATGTCGCGCGGGTAGCAGGAGTCTCTCTCGCGACCGCGTCGCGCGTTCTCAATGGGTCGTCACGAACCGTCGCTGACTCGTACCGTGAACGAGTTGAAACCGTCGCGACCGCTCTGGGATACACGACGAACATTGCGGCGCAAGCTACTGCGCGGGGCACGTCATCGACCATTGCCCTTCTCGTCGCTGATATCGCTGACCCGTACTTCGGAATTCTGGCATCGGGCGTCATGCGTGGCGCTGACGAAGCGGGAATGATCGTGACGATCTCGGTCACCGAGCGCGATGATGAGCGCGAGTTGCGCCTCGTTCAGTCGATTCGAGGCCAACGCCCTCTCGCGGTCATCCTTGCCGCCTCTCGCGGAAGCGACATTCCCGCGCCAGCACTTCAAGCGGAGTTGGACGCGGTTGCGGCAGCGAACGGGCGCGTGGTTGTGCTCGGCCCCGGCGTCGCGTCAGCACGCAGCATCTACATCGACAACCGCGGCGGAGCCCGTGCTCTCGGCGTTGCCCTTCGTGCACGGGGGTATCACCGTGCGATCGTGCTCGCCGCATCAGCCGGCACTCGCACCTCCGACGACCGCGTCGCAGGCTTCGCCGAGGGGTTCGGTACTGACAACATTGCGAGCGTTTATCGCGATGGCTTTACGCGAGAGGCGGGCGAAACAACGATGGCCCGTGCCCTTGCCGACGGTATCGAGCCCGGCACTCTCGTCTTCGCGGTCACGGACGTCACAGCCTTAGGTGCCCTCACCGCGCTCCGCGCAGCGGGTCGGGAGGTCGGAGTCGACGTCGCGCTGGCTGGCTTCGATGACATCCCGGCGAGTCGCGACGTCACGCCGTCTCTCACGAGTGTCCGCATCCCTCTTGAGGACCTCGGGTATGCGGCGTTTCGTGCCGCTGTCGATGTTGACTGGACCGCGCCCGAGGCGTTGCCCCTTGAGATTCGGCTTCGTGAGAGTACGCCGAGCCGAACAGGCAATGTCGACTAGTTGGGTGCGACGCTTTTTCGCGATCAGGAGCCAGCGACCGGGCGCTGTCGGGCCCGGGCCCTATGGGGCCGGTCGCTGAGACACAGGTCGCTGGGTCTCGCGAGCTCGGACGTTAGAGAACCCACCGTCGACGAGTAGTTCGGTGCCGGTGATGCCTCCCGACGCCGGGTCGCTGAGGAAGACGATGGCTCTCGCCACCTCGACGGGGTCGATCATGCGACCGATCGCTTGCCGGGCGTCCATCGCCGCACGTTCGGCGGCAGGATCAGGGAAGTTCGCGAGAAGCCTGTCGACGAAGGGTGTGTGCACGGTGCCGGGGCTCACACAGTTGACTCGGATCCCGTCGGCGACGTGGTCCGTCGCCATGGCAAATGTGAGGGCGAGCACAGCGCCTTTCGACGCGCTATAGAGCGCCCGCTGGGGAAGCCCGCGGCGCGCGGCGATCGAGCTGACATTCACGATCGATGCCGCTGACGATGCGCGCAGTGCGGGAAGCACCGCCGCTGTCATTCGGGCCATTCCCGTGACATTGACGTCGAAGACGCGCGCCCACTCGTCATCGTCGACGTCGGCGACCGTTCCAATCGAACTGACGCCGGTGTTGTTGACGAGGATGTCGAGACCGCCGAACGTGTCGATCACTTGACTGGCCGCGGCATCCACGTCGGTACGCGACCGCACATCCGCGCGCAGCGCGAACGCGCCGTCAGGTGCCCCGTCAGGTGCGGAGTCGAGCACGGCAACGCGCACGCCACGGGAGAGGAGCTCGCGGGTGGTCGCAGCGCCGATGCCGGATGCTCCCCCGGTGACGATGGCCCGTAAGCCTTTCAGCTCGCTCATGCTCGCCCGATTCGTGCGAGTCGAGCGGGATCGAGCCGGTAGAACTCGGCCGCGGTGCCGCCCCACACGCGTTCGCGGGCGCCAGCGTCGAGCCCATCGAGCGCGATCGTCAACGCGTCAGTGGCTCGCGCGTACCCACCAGCGATGGT
The DNA here is from genome assembly GCA_943369205.1 of Gulosibacter massiliensis. Lineage (GTDB taxonomy): Bacteria > Actinomycetota > Actinomycetes > Actinomycetales > Microbacteriaceae > Microcella > Microcella massiliensis_A. The sequence continues at coordinate 39,217 of CALRMP020000003.1, forward strand.
CACAACGGGCCAGTCGCTGCCGAACATGAGGCGCTCAGGCCCGAACGACGTGAGGGCGACCTGTACGACTTCTCGCACGTGATCGATCGTCCAGGCAGCGGGATCGGGGCCGGGTGCGTAGAGGCCAGATAGCTTGGCGCTCACGTTGGGAAGCTGCGCCGCCGTGTCGAGCGCCTCGCGCCAGCGCCGGAGGTCTGCACCCAGTGGAGGCTTCATGAGGTGGTCGAGCACGATCCGCGCGTCGGGGTGCGCCCGCGCCACTGCCAGTGCTGCGTCGAAGTGTCCAGGAGTCGTGCCGACAAGGTCCACAGCGAGGCCGGCGTCGGCGACAATCGCGACACCATCCAAGAACGCAGATTGCGTCATCCAGTCGTCGTTTTCGCGGTCGTGAGTCAGGTTGCGAATGCCGACGACGATGCGATCGGCGGTGAGTTCTTCGAGGGCCGCCGTCAGCTCGTCCGGGCGATGGAGGGGGGTGTAGGCGACAACGCCAACGACTCGCGGTTCGGTGCGGGCGATGTCACGCATTCTGGCTGTGTCGCGAGCGTCATCGTCTGCTTGGACGAGAATGATCGCGTCGATCCCCGCGGCCTCGGCCAATGGCCGAGCTTCCTCGAGCGTGTAGTCGCGGTAGAGCGCCCCAGCCGCGGGCGTAAGCCACGAGTAGCTTGATTCGCCGAGCGTCCACACGTGATGGTGCGCGTCGATCGTGATCATCGGTCTCCTCCCGCAGGCAATACAGCCACGGTATCCGGCAAGAGTGTCGATGGTCAAACGTTTGCGCTCGTCGTCCTCTCGACGCCAGGAGCGGCCGTTGATGCCCGTTGCCGGACGTGTGGCGCAGGAGCCCGCACCACGATGTCACGCACCTCACCGGACTCGATTCGCGCGAGAAGTGCCTGAACGGCAGCCGTCCCCGCAGCGCCCAGCGGCATGTGCACCGTTGTGAGGGGCGGCCACGTGTTCTCCGCCGTGAGCGATTCGTGGATCGCGATGACAGACATCTCAGCGGGAACGGAGACGCGGCGCCGCCGGAGCTCAGCGAGCACGCCGTACGCCGCATTGACGTTCGCGACGACCACCGCCGTGGGCGCGTCGTGAGCGTGAAGAAGGTCGCCTATTGCGGTCGCACCCTGCTCAGCGGTGTACCCACGACGGGTGATGTGGGTCTCCGGTAGGTGAACTCCCGCCCTGCTCAAGGTCTCCCTGAATCCCGCTTCGCGTCGGCCGGCGCTCATTGAGCTCGGCAGACCCCCAATGAACGCGATCTCACGATGACCAAGGTCGAGCAGGTGCTGTGCCGCGACCGATGCCCCCGCTTCATCATCGAGTGACACAGAGCCGGCGCCGTGCGGGTGAGTCGAGTTGACGAAGATGACGGGCGTTGACCCGCTGGTCAGGGCAGCGAGCGCATCGGGGTGCATCGCATCGCTTGTTTGGACGATGACCCCATCGACCCGGCCCTCGAGAACCAGTCGGGGAATTGCTTCGGGATCGCGCAAGAGGGCCTCCGCGCGCGCGAGCAGGGTCAAGTAGCCATGACGCGCCGCTTCTTCTTCGGCGGCATCGAGGAGGTCGATGTAGACCGAGTTCGCGAGGTCGGGCAAGACGACGGCGAGCACGTGCGTGCGTGACCCCTTGAGAGAGCGCGCGGCAGAGTTGGCGCGATAGCCCAGTGCTTCAGCGGCGGCTCGAATGCGTTCGCGGGTTTCCACGCTGGCTCGCGCGTCGGGGGCGTTGTTGAGCACGCGAGACGCGAGCGAGACCGACACCCCGGCCCGAGCCGCGACATCGGACAGAGTGGCCATGGCGCCAGTTTAGGCGGGGGCCTGATCTCGTCGGCTCACGATGTATACGTGCACGAGGGAGAGCACAGTGTCTCCCCGTTGATTCCGCACGAGAACCTGCTCATCGACAAAGCCGACCTCGTCGGGACGTCGTGGATGCGGGCGGATCTCGGTGATCTCAGCAGTCACAGTGATGGTGTCGCCGATGAACACGGGTGCGATGAATCGGATGCGGTCGTAGCCATAGCTCATCGACTGTGGGTTGATGTCGCCCGCGGTCATGCCGACCGCGACCGACAGGATCAGCGTGCCGTGAGCGATGCGTTGGCCGGCTGGTTGTGTCGCCATCCACTCCGCGTCCATGTGGTGGGGGTAGAAGTCTCCCGTCTGCCCTGCATGCAAGACGATGTCGGCTTCGGTGATCGTGCGACCCGTCGACGTGCGGAGCTCTCCAACCGTGAAGTCCTCGAGGAATCTCTCGCGCGTGATCATGATTCTTCTCCCATTGTCTCTGCGAGTGTGTTGAGTTGCGCTGCGAGTGTTGACGCTGAACCTCGGCCAACAATGGCCTGATGAATGAGGTCACCCGCGGCATCCTGCAACGCGATGTAGTCGGGGTGCCGTGGGCGCAGGTACGCCGACTCGATCGTCGCTCGCGTGCCGCGGAAGAAGTCGAGGGTGGCGGCGTTGAGCGAATCATCCTCCCAGGCAGCGGCATGGCCTGGTTGCCCTCCGCCCTCGAAGTACGAGCCGCGCTGCGTATCGGCTGACGCGAGCCAGAACGCGTGCTGGATCGCTTCGGCGTGGTGCGGGCTGAAGGCAGAGACGGCGATTCCTGCACCACCCAGGAGCGACCCTCGCACGTGGCCATCGATCACGGGGATATCGCGATAGCGAAGCCGGTGGGGCCGGAAGCCGATGCGACTGTAGTTCGAGTACCCGAAAAGGAGCGGCGCGTAGATCGCGGGGGAGTCGGAGGCGAGGTCGTCGGCGACGAGAATCGGATTAGACGTCGCATGCCGCGGGTCGACGTAGCTCGCAAGGCTCGTCAGTAGGTCAAGGCTTCGCTCGAGCGTGTCGAGTGAGAGGAATTCTCCCGGCGCACGCAATGCCGGTTCACCGCATCCGCCAGCGACGGTAACGAGGCTCGAAAACGCATCGATGGGCTTGAACGGCCAGGCGACTCGACCTTCTCTCGCCAGCTCGAACACACCATCCCAGTCGGTAGGGGGGTCGGCCAACTGATCAGGTCGGAAAGCGGCAACTTGAGCGGCGGCGTCACTGGCGAGCCCCCACTGCCGGCCCTTGTATTGGTAGCTTTCGTGCGACTGACCAACGGAGTGGCGCGCGAGCTCGGCGAGTTCGTCGTCGTGGCCTTCGCTATCGAGGGCGACCACGAGCCCGGCCTCTGCTGCGTGAGCAACATGCGGGTGGTCGATCACCAAGAGATCGTTCTCGCGCGCGAGAACCTCGAGGGGCTGATCGGCGAAGGCCTGTAGTGAGCGGAACGTCCACTCGATTTCTACGTCGGGTCGCACCTGTCGATACGCTGCCGCGGCCGCTACGACGCTTCCGTAGCCTCGGGCGTGCTCCCAGGTGATTCCGCGAAGCCTCGTGGTCATGCGCTCACTCCTTCGTCGAGGTCGAACTCGCTTCGGATCGACGCCGAGTCTTCTCCGAGCAGAGGGGCTGCTTTCTCGTTCGTCAATCGATGGCCGTCAACGCGCAGGGGCGAGCGTGTTGTGGCGATTCGCGACCCCCGGCGGTGAACTTCTTGAGTCATTGCGATTGCAGCGAATCCCTCTGACTCGAGCAGGGCATCAAGCGTGAGCACCGGAGCGCACCACACGTCAGCGTGATCGAGAATCTCGAGCCAGTGCGCGACGGGCGCTGTGCGAAAGCGCTCAGCGAGGAGCCGTTCGGCATCGGCGCGACGCTCCCACGCGTCGTTGGGGTCGGTGAAGGCCTCGAGCTCTGGGATGCCAAGAAGTGCTGCGAGCTTCGGCAGAGGGTTCATGGCGAGAGCGATATGGCCGTCCGACGTCTCATAGGTGCCATACGGCGCGGCCAGGAACGCGTGCGCGGAATTCGTACTTCCACGCTGCACTCGCAACGCTGGTTCGGCCAACCGAGCGCTCAGCAGTTCGAACTGCAGATCGAGCATGGACTCCAGGAGGCTTGACTCCACCAGCCCACCACGACCGGTGCGCGCTCGGCGGACGAGGAGGGCACACACGCCCTGGGCGAGGTGGCAACTCAAGAGGTGGTCGGCGATCGATACACCGACGGGCACAGGACCACTTTCCGCCGACCCCGACAGCCACGGGAGGCCAGATACTGACTGGGCCAGGAGGTCTTGACCTGGCCTGTCTCGCCACGGGCCGCTATCGCCGTACCCGCTCGCGCTGGCATAGACGATTCCGGGGTTAACGTGCCGCACGCTCTCGTAGTCGAGCCCGATGCGCTCCATGACCCCCGGGCGGAAGTTTTGAACGATGACGTCTGCCTGGGCAACGAGGCTGCGGACAGCGGCCAGATCGCGGGGCTCTTTGAGGTCGGCCGCGAACGACTGCTTGTTGCGGTTCATTGCGTGGAAGGAGACCGAGTCGCCGTCGACCCACAGGTTGCCAAAAGCGAGCGTGCGCCCAATGTCGCCTGCCCCTGGGCGCTCGATCTTGATGACACGTGCCCCAAGATCGGCGAGTCGCAGCGCGGCTACCGGCCCGGCGAGAAACTGGCTGAAGTCGAGAACCAGGGTTCCGGCAAGGGGAAGTTCATCGTCGGTCACAACTACTCCTGACATGATCATGTGATCAATCGTTTGTTCACCCTAAGGTTTCCGGGCCAGCGGGCGCAAGGCGAGCCGGCAGTCGTCGAATCGGAACGGGAAAGCGTTTGCTCACAGCGCCCCGTGGCGCGTACTCTCAAGGCGCGGATCCGTCGTCCGCGTGTCGAGGAGGATTCGTGGCACCGTCCCCGCATGAAGCGTCCGTGCATCCCGGATATCTATTCGCTCTGCCGACCCACCCGCGTCCGATCGTCATCATCGGCGCAGGCGGAATTGTGCGCGACGCACATCTGCCGGCGTACTCGCGATACGGGCTACCAGTGCATGCCATCGTCAATCGCACGACGGAGCGCGCTGAAGCACTCGCCGCGGAGTTTAGGGTCGACGTCGTCTCGAGCGATCTCGGCGAGGTTGTTGCAACTGCGCCGGCCGATGCCGTGTATGACATTGCGCTCATGCCCGAGCAGTATGAACAGACCCTTGCGGCCCTGCCGCGTGGCGCGGGTGTGCTCATTCAGAAGCCTCTGGGGCATGACGGCGATCAGGCGCGGCGAATTCTCGACATCTGCCGTGACCGCGGTTTAGTGGCTGCGGTCAACACGCAGTTGCGATTCGCGCCGTATGTCGAACAGGCGCGACGTGCGATCGCGGCCGGTGAGATTGGCGACCTGGTCGACGTTGAGATTCGTGTCACGGTTCGCCAGCCGTGGGAGCTCTTCCCCCATGTGTTCGCGCTACCGCGGCTCGAGCTCAACATGCACAGCGTCCACTACCTCGACCTGATCCGGTCGTTTCTGGGCGAGCCGAGTGATGTGATGTGCGTGACTCTCCCGCACCCCGAGAGGCCATACGCGAACTGTCGATCGACGATCCTTCTTCGGTATGGGGATCGTCCGCTGCGGGTCGTCATCGCCACGAACCACGAACATGACTTTGGGCCGCACTACGAAGAGAGCTTCGTGAAGTTTGAAGGAACCCGGGGAGCGATTCGCATTCAACTGGGCCTTCTTCTCGACTATCCACGCGGAGGCCCCGACAAACTCGAGATCGTGACACACGATCGCCGGAACGAAGGATGGCGGCCCATGAGCTTCGAGGGTTCGTGGTTTCCCGACGCGTTCGCCGGCTCGATGAGCGTCCTCCAGCGCGCCATCGCAGGGGAGATTCCTAGCCTGCCGACGTCGGTAGAGGATGTCGTGCGCACCATGGATCTCGTCGATGCGGCTCACGAGTCCAGCGACCGCGGAGGCGTTGTTCCCCGGCGCACCTGACCTGTTCGGGCTCCGTGCATGCCGGCTGGTCGTCGCCGGGGTTAGCGCTCCGGGGGTTCAGCTTCGTGAGCTGGTGGGATTCCGCCGTCGGAGCTGACAGCAGGGCGTGAGCGCGTTCCGTCGCGCTGGGCGGCAGCCCCCGCGATGACGACGATCACGATGCCGATGACCTGCAACGCGCCGGGCGTCTGGCTCAGCACGATGAGCCCAATGATGATGGCGAACGCGGGCTCGATCGCGAGCAACGTGCCGAACGCTGTGTGGGTCATGCGGCGCAGAGCGAGCATCTCGAGCCCGAACGAGATCACGGGCGTGAGCAGGGCGATTCCGGCGGCGAGCAGAATGATGGGCAGCGTGAGCGTGCCGCCGATAACCGACGGCACCCCGACGATCGTCGTCACGACGGCCGCAATCGGAATCGTGTAGGCGAGACCCGAGATGCCGCTGAAGCGATCGCCGACGCGCTGCGTGAGCACGTTGTAGAAACCCCAGCAGGCACCGGCGAGCACGGCGAAGAGGATGCCGAGAGCATCCGTCGCCCCGTTCCAAGGCTCCGTGAGCAGCACGACGCCGACGAACGCGAGGGCGGGCCAGACGAGCGCGCGGCGCCGACGGCTCATGACGGCCGCCACCGTCAGCGGCCCGAGAAACTCGATGGCCACGGCGGTGCCGAGCGGAATGCGCTCGAGCGCGGCGAGAAAGAGCGTGGTCATGAGGCCCGTGACGGTTCCGAGCAGGAGCAGATTCGGCACGTCGGCGCGTCGGATGGTTCGCAGGCTCGGCCGGACGATGAGCAGGAGGAAGAGTGCGCCGAAGCACATGCGCAGCCACGAGGCGCCGCCGGCGCCGACCGCATCGATCACGGTGACCGAGAGCGCGCTCGACAGTTGGATGAACAGCATGGCCACGATGGCGAGCGACCAGGCCGGGGGAGTCGCGCGGGGGGAGTTAGTCATCGGATGCTCCTCGAGAGGGTGTCGTACCGACGCCGGGCTCAAAGATCGCGAGGGAGAATCGCGCCGCGGTGTCGCCCGCACACGCGTAGCTGTGCGGCGTATCGCCGCGGAAGGTGATGGCGTCGCCGGTGCCGAGCTCGTGCACGAGATCGCCGACCTCGATGCGCATTGCCCCTTCGAGCACGTGCAACAGTTCGCGCATGCTGGGGGAGTGCGGTTCGCTCGCGTAGCGCTCGCCGGGCTGCATGGTCCAGTGCCACAGCTCAGCGAGGTCGGGCGACGCGGTGGCCGAGACAAGCGCACCCGTGCCGCCGTGCTCACCGCGCCACAGCACCGGGGCCGTGCCCGCGCGCGTGACGCGCTCGCCGGGCTGGGCTGGCGGCTCGACGAGCGCCGGCAGCCCGACGCCGAGCGCATCGCTCAGCCGGAGCAAGGTGCCGATGCTCGGGTTCACCTCACCCTGTTCGACGTTCACGACCATGCGGCGGCTGACTCCTGCGGCGGCGGCGAGCTGGTCGAGAGTCCACCCGCGCGCTGAGCGCTCGTGCCGCACGCGCGCGCCGATGACGCGCGCGAGAGCGTCCGTGTTCATCTCCATGAGTGCACAATAATGCACTTTTGGTGCATGATGGTGCTCGTGGCGGTGAGCGTCGGGCCGGCAGCGTCGCGCGCTTAGCCGAGCCGCGCGAGCGCGGCGCGCGCCGCGTTGAACCCGCCCATGCCGTGCACGCCGCCGCCGGGGATCGTCGACGATGAGCACAGAAACAACCCCGGCACGGGAGTGGCCCACGGCGTGAGCGAGAGTGACGGGCGTGCCGCGAGTTGCCGCCAGTCGGTGGCGCCGCCGCCGATGTCACCGCCCACGAGGTTGGCGTTCCAGGCTTCAAGCGTGGCGGGGCTCGACACGAACCGGCCGAGCACGCGCTCGCGAAAGCCGGGGGCGACGCGCTCGAGTTGGGCCTCGATGGCCGGCAGGGCATCCACCGTTGATCCGTTCGGCACGCGGCAGTAGGCCCACAGCGTGTGTTTGCCCGCGGGGGCTCGCGTGGGGTCGGCGACCGTGGCCTGCACGGCGAGCACCCAGGGGTCGTCGACGTGTCGGCCGCGCGCGGCTTCGCGTTCGGTGCGCGCAACTTGCTCGGTGGTGCCGATGTGCACGGTGCCGGCACCCGCGAGCGCGGGGTCGGCCCACGGCACGGAGCCGTCGAGCGCCCAGTCGACCTTGAAGACTCCCGCGCCGTAGCGCCAGCGGTCAAGGCGGCGGGCGTAGCGCGCGGGTAGCGCATCGCCCGCGATCGCACGCACCTGACGGGGTGTGAGGTCGAGCATGATGATGCGCGCGCTCGGCAGCTCGGCGAGCGAGGTGACGCGGTGGCCCGTGCGCAGCTCGCCGCCGAGCGAGGTCAATCGTGCAACGAGAGCGTCGGCGACCGACTGCGAGCTGCCGCGAGCGACGGGCCAGCCGACTCCGTGCGCGAGGCCGCCGAGCATGAGGCCGATGCCGGTCGTGAGCGGTTGCCCGAGCGGGACAGCCGCGTGCGCAGCGAGCCCGGCGAAGAGAGCCCGCGCCGGCTCGTCGCGGAAGACCGTGCGCCTGACGAGACTCGCGGGCCACAGCCCCCGCACCCCAAACGCGAACAACTCGCGCGGAGCGTGCGGCGGTAGGTGCGTCGCATCGAGCACCGAGGCGGCGAGGCCCGGCCAATTCGCGGAGAGGTGCGCGAGCATCCGTCGCCATGCCCGCCCATCGCGCCCGAGCCCCGCGGCGGTGTCGTCGATCGAGCGGTGCAGAATCGCTGACCGGTTCGCGTCGATCGCGTGGCCCAGGGGAGTGGGCGGATGCACGAGCTCGAGCCCGTCGCGCGACAGGTCGAGCGCCCGCATCGCCGGCGAGGCCAGCCCGAGCGCGTGCACCGTCGCGCCGAGGTCGTGCACGAACCCGGGCAAAGTCAGCTGTTCGCTGCGCAAGCCACCGCCGGGCTGTTCGGCCGCCTCGAGCACGAGCACCCGCAGCCCCGCCTCGGCGAGCGTGACAGCGGCGACGAGTCCGTTCGGCCCCGAGCCCACGACGACGGCGTCGACCTCGGGGGCGGGGGCAGAAGCCATGAGGCTGATTGTGCCGCATGAGCCTGCGGGCGCGTCGCGACCGGCGCCTTCCGGCCGCTCGCGACTGTCGCCCGCGAGGGCCAGACTGAACCCATGACCGACCAGCACCCCGCCGACCGCCACGACATCATCCGCGTCGAGGGCGCTCGCGAGAACAACCTCAAGAACGTGAGCGTTGACCTGCCCAAGCGGCGGCTAACGGTCTTCACGGGGGTGAGCGGGTCGGGTAAGTCGAGCCTCGTGTTCGGCACGATCGCGGCCGAGTCGCAGCGCATGATCAACGAGACCTACAGCTCGTTCGTGCAGGGCTTCATGCCGAGCCTCGCGCGCCCCGACGTCGACAGCCTCGATGGGCTCACGACGGCGATCATCGTCGATCAAGAGCGCATGGGCGCCAACTCGCGGTCAACCGTGGGCACGGCGACCGATGCCAACGCGATGCTGCGCATTCTGTTTTCTCGGCTCGGTCAGCCCTACATCGGCTCGCCCAACGCATTCTCGTTCAACATTCCCTCGAGCCAGACGAGCGGCACTCGCACGACGAGCACCGGCACGACCACGGTCGTCGAGAACGAGACCTACCTCGGCGGCATGTGCCCGCGGTGCGAGGGCATGGGGCGCGTCAACGACATCGATCTCACGCAACTGTTCGACGACTCGAAGTCGCTGCTCGACGGCGCCCTCACGATTCCGGGTTACACGGTCGACGGCTGGATGGTGCGCATCTTCACCGCCTCAGGCTTTGTCGACCCGACCAAGCCCATTCGCGACTTCACCGACGCCGAGCGCAACGACTTCCTCTACAAAGACCCCGTCAAGGTCAAGATCGACAACATCAACATGACCTACGAGGGCCTCGTGCCCAAGATTCAGAAGTCGATGCTGTCGAAAGATGTCGATGCGCTGCAGCCCCACATTCGCGCCTTCGTCGAGCGTGCCGTCACGTTCACGCTCTGCCCCGAGTGCGAGGGCACCAGGCTCAACGCGGGTGCGCGCTCGTCAACAATCGCCGGCATCAGCATTGCCGATGCGTGCGCGATGCAGATCAGCGACCTCGCCGCGTGGGTGGCCGCGCTCAACGAGCCCTCGGCCGCGCCCCTGCTCGCGAACCTAAAGCGCTTGCTCGGCTCGTTCGTCACGATCGGCCTCGGCTACCTCTCGCTCGACCGGCCGTCGGGCACGCTCTCGGGCGGTGAGGCGCAGCGCACCAAGATGATTCGGCACCTCGGCTCGTCGCTCACCGATGTCACCTACGTCTTCGACGAGCCGACCGTGGGCCTGCACTCGCACGACATTCAACGCATGAACGAGTTGCTGTTGCAACTGCGCGACAAGGGCAACACCGTGCTCGTCGTTGAGCACAAGCCCGAAGCCATTGCCATCGCCGACCACGTCGTCGACCTCGGCCCCGGCGCGGGAACCGCCGGCGGTGAAATCGTCTTCGAGGGCACCATCGAGGGGCTGCGCGCGAGTGGAACCCTCACGGGTCGCCACCTCGATGACCGCGCACGGCTCAAGAGTGCGGTGCGGGCATCCACGGGCATTCTCGAAGTACGCGGCGCTTCGTCCCACAACCTGCGCGACGTCGATGTGGATGTTCCGCTCGGGGTGCTCGTGGTCGTCACGGGTGTGGCGGGCTCGGGCAAGAGTTCGCTCATCCATGGTTCGGTCGCCAACCGCGACGGAGTCGTGTCAATCGACCAGGGCGCCATCCGCGGATCCCGCCGCAGCAACCCCGCCACCTACACCGGCTTGCTCGACCCGATTCGAACGGCCTTCGCCAAGGCGAACGGGGTCAAGCCCGCGCTCTTCAGCGCGAACTCCGAAGGCGCGTGCCCCGCGTGCAATGGCAACGGCCTGATCTTCACCGACCTCGGGCCCATGGCCACGGTCTCGACCGTGTGCGAAGAGTGTGAGGGTCGCCGCTTTCAGGCCGCCGTGCTTCAGTACACGCTCGGCGGCAAGAACATCAGCGAGGTGCTCACGATGCCCGTCGCCGAGGCCGAGCAGTTCTTCGCCGCGGGCGAGGCTAAACTGCCGGCCGCGCACGCGATTCTCGATCGCCTCGTCGATGTCGGGCTCGGCTACCTGACGCTCGGCCAGCCACTCACGACGCTCTCGGGCGGCGAGCGCCAGCGCATCAAGCTCGCGACGCAGATGGCCGACAAGGGCTCGATCTATGTGCTCGACGAGCCCACGACGGGCTTGCACCTCGCCGATGTCGAAAACCTGCTCGGGCTGCTCGACCGGCTCGTCGACAGCGGCAAGTCGGTCATCGTTATCGAGCACCACCAGGCCGTCATGGCGCACGCCGATCACATCATCGACCTCGGCCCTGGTGCGGGTCACGACGGCGGCCGGGTTGTGTTCGAGGGCACGCCCGCCGAGCTCGTCGCCGCACGCTCGACCCTCACGGGTCAGCATCTCTCGAAATACGTCGTCACCGCCTGAGAGCGGTCGGTGTTGCAGCTGGTGGGGTGAGCGACGGCGGCAGGTGCGTCGTGGCCGCTGATAGCGTCGTCGCGTGAGCGCTTGGCCGGAGACAACCGCGAGGTGCTCGCGAGCATGATGCTCGCGCAGCGCCTCCGCAGTCGAGTGCGGCTCCTGGGGGCCACGGCGATGATCGTCGGTCTCGTCGCCGCGCTCGCTTCCGGGCTCACGACGATCGCCCAAGGAACAGTGATCGAGGGCGCTCGCACGGTCATCAGTCAGGCGCGAGGCGATGACGCGGTCGTGCGCGTCTCCATCCGCTGGGCCGGCCAGGGCGGTTCGAGTGAGGCGGATGCCGCGCGCGCGGCGGCAGAGCAAGATGCCGCGGTTCGCGAGGCAATCACGACGAGCATGCCGAACGCAGTGTTGACGCCGGTGTCGAGCATCCGAAGCGAGCCGCTGAATCTCGACGGCCTCGCGGCGTCTCTCGTTGTGGTGAGCGACGAACGCCTGCTCGACCGGGTCGAGATTGTCGGGGGCGAGTGGCCCGTAGCTCTGCGAGAGGGCGCCCTGCACGTTGCCGCCGCTGAGGCGCTTGAAATCGGCCTCGGTGATCGCGTGGTGCTTCCCGGCGAGAGCGGGGAGCCCGTCGAGGTGACGGTCACGGCGTTGTGGCAGGCACGCGACGGCGGCGAACCAGAGTGGGCCGGTGATCCTCTGGCGGAGCGCGGGGTCGACGGCCTCACGGCGGGTCCTCTCGTCGTCGACGCGGGGCTGTGGCGCCTGCTCGACACCCGCCCGATCGCGCAGTGGGTTTCCGTCATCGATGCGGCCACGGTGACGACGGCTGCGCTCGACGGGATCTCGACCGGTCTGCCTACTCTGGCCGACGTCATCGACGACGACGACCGTAGTCAAGGCACAGGCATCGTCGTCGACGGTGGGCTGCAGGGTACGGTCGCCGAGGTGCAGCGGGCGTCGGCGGGAGTCGCAGCGATCCTCCCGATCGCTCTGGGGCTCGTCGGCCTGGCCGCGCTCGCGGCGTTGCTCGAACTGCAGCGTTTGCTCGCGACCGTGCGCAGGGATGAGACCACCTTGCTGCGCTCGCGCGGTGCTTCTCCGCGACGGTTGACGGCGAACGCGGCAATGGAGGCGCTCATCGTCTCTCTGCCGGCGGCCGTGGCCGGAGCCGTCGCAGGAACCGCTCTCGCTCACGGGGCGCGCGCCGGTTCGATCGGGCTCTCCACTATCGAACTGGCACCGCTCCTTTTCACGGCGAGCGTGAGCGTCCTCGTCGTGACTCTCTCCACCGTTGTGCTCGCGGTTGTGGTGGCGTCACGCAGTGCTCGACAGGCGCTCCGTCGCGACACGCTCGCTGATTCAGGGCGGCAGACGCGGGTCGTGAGCGCTTCCGCGCTGGTGCTCAGTCTGGTGGGCGCGGGGGTATCGGTGAGTCAGTTCGTGCTCTATCGGGGGCCCGTCGTTCCCACGGCAAATGGGGGAACGGCCGTTGACCCCGTCGCCGCACTGGCGCCCGTGCTCGTGCTGCTTGCCGGCGCATTGATCGTGGTCGTGCTGCTCGAACCGATCGCACGCCTCGTGTCTCGCGCAGCGGCGGGGAGTGATCGGCTAGGCCCGGTGCTCATTGCCCACCCTCTCGCGCGTTCGGCCGCGATCGTCACGGCACCCGTGCTGATCATGAGTCTCGCGGTGGGCGGACTCGTCATGGCCGCGTTCGTCGACTCCACGACACGATCGTCGGAACGCTCGGCCCGCGAACTCACGCTCGGTGCGGCGATCACCGTGAACGGCGGGGTGCTCGACGCCGCCACGCGGGCGAGCCTTGGCGCGGCAGGTGCCCCGATCGAGCTCGCCGGTCAAAGCTGGACGGGTGCGCCTGTCGCGCAGGTCGCGCTGTCGCTCGCAGAGTCGCCCGGCACCCTCGTTGCGATCGATGCGACGGCCGTTTCCGAGATCGTTTCCCCCGCCGGTGGCGCCGTCGATGGCGAGCGGATCGCAGCGGCGATCGCCCCCGGTCCGCTGCCGAGCGTCGAGATCCCCGCGTCGACCACGAGCCTCCGGCTCGACAGCGACGGTGACAGCGACGGCGTGCGGGCGGCGTTTTGGGTCGCGGATGCTCGAGGCGGTGTTACCCGAATCGCCCCCGACAATGCCGGGGTCGCAGCATTGCCTGACCTCGGGGGGCCGTGGCGCGTGCTCGCGCTCGATGTCTCGGCCTTCGCGAGTGGACGCGAGCTCGACCTCCTGCTCTCAGGAGTCATCGCGACGGACGCCGATGGAGCAGAGACCACACTCGGCTTCGGGGAGCCGTGGGTTGCCCGCCCCGGAGTCATCTCTGGCTTCGCGGGAGAGGTTGCTGCGCGCACGGACGGCCGGAGCGGCTTCACGGCCACCGTTGATCGCGTCGACCCCGGGGCCGTGCGCATCACGCCGGATCCGATCGCGCTGCGTCTCGCGGTGACCGCCGCAGCAGCCGACCGTTTCGGCGCCGCAACAGGAGATGGCATCACGGTTCGCGTTGCCGGGTCGGGGCGCGAATTCGTGGGGGTCGTGACAGACATCGTTGCCGCCATTCCCGGCGCGTCGACGACCTCTGCCGTCGCCGTCGATCTCGCGGCCGCCGCGCAGTCGCAACTGGCCGAGGCGGCGAGCCCCGTGGGCATCTCGGCGGTGTGGCTCGCGCCTCTCGATGGCGCGGAGGTCGACGCGGCATCGCAGCGGGAGGCTGCAGCCGAACTTCGGAAGGTCGCTCCCAGTGGGTCGTCGGTCGACGCGGTCGCCGATGTGCCTGCGGGGGCGCTCGCCGAGGGGGCGCGCATCGCACTGTGGATCGCCGCTCTTGGCGCCTTTGCCCTCGCCATCGCCGCGGCCGCCATCGTCTCGCGCGCGATCGGCGGGGTGCGCGAAGTCGATGTGGTGGTCTTGCGAGCGATCGGTGTGCGGTCTCGGGTGCAGGCCCGCGCGCGCGCCGTCGAGTTTGCCGGCGTTCTCGGCGTCGCCATGGCGGGAGGGCTCGTGGTCGGTGCGGCGGCAGCCCTGCTCCTCGCGGGCGACCTCGCTCGCGCCCTGATCGTGGATGCTCCACCGGCCCTCACGCTGACCGGAACGGTCGAGCCCGCGGTCGCTATCGCGGTCGCGATGGTGCTGATCGTCGCGCTCGCTGCCCTCGGCCGTGGGGCCGGACGCTTTGCGGCTCGACAGTCTCGCAGCCTGTCTGCCCGGGAGGTGCTGCGATGACGCGTTCTCTGCGCATTTCGCTCGCCCAACTCCGCTCGGCCGGAGCGACGCTCGCGCTCCTCGGTGCTCTCGTCGCACTCGCCGCGGCGATTGCGGTCGCGGCGCCACTCGGGGTGACCTCCGCAACCTCGGACGAACTGCGCACCTCGATTGCCGAGCTCGCAGAAGAGCGGCGCAACCCCACCGGTGAGATTCGCGACCTCACTGTGATCGATCTGCCGTTCTTCGCTACCGAGCCGGCGACCGAAGAGGCCGCGTACGGCGGCGTGTACGCCGCACTCGGCGAGGCTCGCGAGTCTCAACCCGAGCCGCTGCGGTCTGCGCTCGGCGAGGCGGAGCTCGTCATCATCAACGAACCGGTTCCGGTCGTTGCCGAGAACCCTGAGCCCGCCGACCCCGTCTTCCTCGTTCGCACCATCGTCGACCCGCTCCTCGACGAGCGCGTGACCGTTCGTGAGGGTCGGCTTCCCTCGCCGTGGCTTCCGAGCTCCTCAGCGCTGCAGCCTGGCTCCCCCGTCGAGTCTGAACCGGGCGTCGAGCTCTCGACGCCGGTCGAGTTGGCGCTCACGACCGATGGGGCGGATGCCCTCCGCTGGTCGATCGGCGAGCGCCGGGCGGACCCGCTATCGGGCATCGACCTCGTGCTCGTCGGCAACGTCGAGCCGGTTGACGCGGGAGCCGCGTACTGGCGCGGCATTCCCGGCGCTCCTGACGCGGAACGGTTCGACGACGGCAACCAGCAGCCGAGCGAGACTGCTGCGGCGTTTGTGCACCCCCTCAGCGCCGGTGCGCCGACGGCCTTCGGGCCGATTTCGGTCTGGTACCCGATCGACATCTCACGCCTCGACGCAAGCACGATCGACGTCGTGCTGCCACAGTTGCGGGCGTTCCTGTCGACCGGATTAACGATTCCCCTCGCCATCGAGGGTGGGTCGCAGTCGACGACGACACCGTTGACGTCGGAGATCCCCGCTGCGGCCGACGCGGTGCTCGATCGCGCGGCGGCAACCACCGCGATACTCGCCCTCATGGTCGCTGGCCCGCTCGGCACCCTGTCGGTCGTTCTGCTCTTGGCCTCCCGGTCGATGATCGACCGCCGCCGGTCAGCGCTCGCACTCCAGCTCGCCCGGGGAGCCTCACGAGCACGACTGCGTCTCGCAGTCGTGCTCGATGCCCTGCTCGTCACGGTGCCCGCAATGCTCGTGGGTGCGGTCACGGGTGTGGCGGCCGCCGGTTCGCTCATGAGCCTGAGCTTGTTCGACGCCGCCGCGGGGCTCCTCGCGCCCTCGTCGCTTATCGTGTTGGTTCTTGTCGCGCTCCTGCCCGCGGTGCTCCTCGCCGCCCTGGTGCCGCAGGCGTCCGACCTGCGCGATCGCCGCGCCGACCTCGCCGACCCGGGTCGGTTGCGGGCGCTCGTAGAACTCGTCATCGTCGCTCTCGCCGCTGTCTCGGTGTGGCTCGTCCTGCAGCGCGGCATCGTCACGTCGGCTGCCGTTGTCGGCGTCGATGCGCTCCTGGTGGCGATGCCGCTGCTCGTGGCACTCGCCACGAGCGCACTGACAATGCGGCTGTATCCCGTGCTCGTTACCGCGGCGCAGCGCGTAGTCCGTCGGTTCGGAAGCGCTGTTTCGGTGATTGGCGCGCGGCGGGCATCCCGTGATCGAACCGTTGCCCTGCCCGTCGCGGTCGCAACCGTGCTCGCGGCGTCGGTCGCCGTCTCTTCGCTGTCGCTTCTGGCTGTGCTTGACGCGAGCCTTGACGGTGTGGCTCGAGATCGGCTCGGGGCGGCCGTGCGCGTCACGGGACCTGTGGTCAGTGCCGAGTTCGTCAGCGCGGCGCGGGAGCTGCCTGAGACGGAGACGGCGGGCGGCGTCGGTGTTGTCGGCCCCGCGGTACTCAATATCGAGGGGGTACGCGAGAACGCCACCGTCATGACGGTCGACGAGGCTGTTGCTCGGCTGCGAGACGACACGGTCGCCGACTGGCCACCGGCGTCTGCGACGCTCGAGGGCGACCGAGTGCCCGTGATGCTCAGTGACGACCTTCTGCCGAACCTCGGCGTGCTTCCGTTGCCGGATGCGGATATCTCCGTGGATGGAGTGCCGGTCACGGTTGTCGCCACCGGACGCGTCGCCACGGGCTACGGCGCTCCGAGCTCGTGGGTGCTCGTCGGCGAGGCCGATGCCGAGCTGTTCACGAACCGTCCCGCGGTTGACATCCTTGTCGCTGAGCCGACCGCGGGGGTGAGCCCGGCAGTATTCGGCGATGCCCTTCGAGAACTCGCTGCCGCCACCGCGGCGGGCGAGGCGCGTGTGGCGATCGCGCAGGCCGAGGCGGCCGAAGCGCGCGCTGTTCCGCTGACGGCAGCGCTGCGTTTCACCCTGCTTGCCGCGGCCGGGCTCGGGGTGGGGCTCGCGATCGTGGCGCTCGCCATCGCAGCCGTGGTCGGCCGCCCCCGACGCCAACGGGTTCAGGCCCTCGCCCACGTGCTCGGTGCACGGCGATCGTCGTCGCTCGTTGCGTGGGAGCTCGCGCCCCCCGCAATCGTCGGAACGGTCGTTGGCACGCTCGTCGGCATCGCCCTCGTGCCGCTCGCGACCGCGGCGATCGATGTGCGGTTCGTGACGGGCGCGGCCGACCCGGTCGTCGCCTCGTTCGATGCCGGCGTGATCGGCGGCACTGTGCTCGCTCTCGTCCTCGGCGTGACAGCGGTCGTCGTGCTCGCGACGGCGCTCGATCGGCAGCCCCCGTTATTGACCACCCTGCGAACGGAGTCATCATGACCGAACCGCATATCCTGTGCACCGACCTCGTGCGCATCTTCACTGCGCAAGGCGTTGAAGTGCAGGCGCTGCAAGGCTTGAGCCTGCGGGTCGAGCCGGGCGAGCTCACCGCGGTCGTTGGCGCGAGCGGATCGGGCAAGTCGACGCTGCTCACGATTCTGTCGGGGCTGGATACGCCGACAGCAGGGGGTGCGATCGTCGCTGGTCACGACCTCCTGACCATGAACGAGCGGGAGCGTGTGTTGTATCGACGCCACACGGTCGGCTTTATCTGGCAGCAGACGAGCCGCAACCTCGTGCCGTATCTGAGTGCAGCCGACAATCTCGAGCTCGTGCTCTCGATCGGCGGGCTCCGGCGTCGCGGCCGCGCCGCGCGCATCGCTGACTTGCTCGACCTCGTAGGCGTTGCCGAGCTCGCTGGGCGGCTACCGGTCGAGCTGTCGGGCGGACAACAGCAGCGCGTTGCCATGGCGGTCGCGCTCGCGAACGCGCCGACCGTGCTGCTCGCAGACGAGCCCACGGGAGAACTGGACGATGCCAGCACGGCCGATGTTCTCGAGGCGATGCGCGCCGTGAACCGCGAGCTCGGGGTGACGACGCTGATCGTCACCCATGACGCGAGCGTCTCGCAGCACGTGCGGCGCACCGTGCAGATTCGCGACGGCCGCACAGCGACCGAAACCCTGCGCCGTACGACGATCGACGGTGGTGAGGTACACGCAGAGGAGTTCGCGGTGCTCGACAAGGTCGGGCGTCTGCAGCTTCCCCAGGACTACGTCGATGCGCTCGGCCTGCACGAGCGTGTGCGCCTGACCCTGCAGCCCGAGCACGTCGAGGTGAGGCCGGGCGCCGACGCGCCCGCCCCGTCCGCGACCACAGAAGAGGAGGCGCCTTGACCGCCGTTTTGCACACAGAAGGCCTCAGCCGCGTCTTCGGTTCGGGCGAACGTGCCGTCACGGCCCTCGATCGCGTCGATCTGAGTGTCGAAGCGGGGGAGCTGGTCGTGTTGCGCGGCCCTTCCGGCTCGGGCAAGACCACGCTACTGACCTTGCTCGGCGGACTCGATGTGCCGACGAGCGGTCGCGTGGTCGTTGAAGGGACTGCCCTTGAGACGCTGAGCGAATCCGACGCCGCCGACCTGCGCGCGCGCAGCATCGGCCATGTCTTCCAGAGCTTTGGTCTCATTCCGGTGCTTTCAGCGGCTGAAAACATCGAGCTTCCCCTCCGCATTCTTCGCACTCCGGCTCCGGAGAGGGATGCACGAGTGGCCTACTTGCTTGACCGTGTTGGTCTCAGCGCCCACCGTGAGCAACGGCCATACGAGCTCTCGGGCGGACAGCAGCAGCGTGTTGGAATCGCACGAGCTCTTGCGAATCGGCCCCGCTTGCTGCTCGCCGACGAGCCGACCGGGCAGCTCGACAGTGGCACGGGTGCGGCGATGATGGAGCTCATCGTTTCGGTCGTTCGCTCCGAAGGGGTCGCTGCGCTGGTCTCCACGCACGACCCCGCCGTGGCCGCCCGCGCAGATCGCGTGATCGAGCTCCACGATGGACGAGTGACCGCCGGGCTTACGCCGCCCGCCCGCTCAGCGGCTCGCCCTCGACGGTGAGCAGGGTGAGCTCGGGGTTCGTCGTCACGATCGAGCGGGCGCGCCACGGGGTCGACACGAGCGCGAGAATCACGCCGTCGCCGCGGCGCGCGACTTCGCACTCGCGCTGCCGGTCGAGCGCGGGGGCCGAGGCCTCGTCGGTGAGGTAGACCATCTCGTAGCTCATGGGTTCGAGAATCACGCGGCACGAGTACTCGAGTTCCATGCGCTGCGCGAACACCTCAAACTGCAGGGGGCCGACAGCGCCGAGCACGGGATGCTGTTCCCCGCGTCGCTCTGACCGCAACACCTGCAGCACACCCTCCTGCTCGAGCGACTCAACACCCTTGCGAAACTGCTTGTACTTCGACAGGTCGGCGGCCCGCACGACGCTGAAGTGTTCGGGCACGAAGCGCGGCAGCTCCGGAAACTGCACGGCGTTGCCGAGGTAGACGGTGTCGCCCGGCCGCAGCATCGTCGCGTTGACGAGCCCCACGACGTCACCAGGCCAGGCCTCTTCGACTGTCTCGCGCTCCGCACCGAAGAGCTGCTGCGCGTACTTCGTCGTGACGGTGCGACCCGACCGGGCGTTGGTGACGGTCATCCCGCGTTCAAATCGGCCCGAGCAGACCCGCAGAAACGCGATGCGGTCGCGGTGCGCCGAATTGAGCCCCGCTTGCACTTTGAAGACGTAGCCCGAGAAGTCGTCGTCGACCGCGCGCGCCGTGTCATCGACCGAGCGGCGCGCGACGGCGCCGGGGGCTTCGGCGGCAACAAGGTCGAGCAGCATGTGAATGCCGATGTTGTGCACCGCAGCGCCGAAGACGATCGGGGTGGTCTCGCGGGCGAGAAAGCGCTCAGTGGCGTGTACGTGGTCGTCGAGCGCGAGCAGTTCGACCTCTTCGCGCGCGGTCTGCCAGGCAGCCCTGTGCTCGGCAGAGGCTTGCTCGGGGTCGAGCTCGCTCCAGTGCGACACCGTGGCGCCACCACTCGACCGCTCGAACCGCTGCATCGTGCCGCTCGCGACATCGAGCAAGCCCTCGAAGTAGCCGGCCTTGCCGACGGGCCACGTCACGGGGGTCGGCAGCAAACCGGTGCGCTCGCGAATCTCGTCGACGAGCTCGAGCGCATCTTTACCCGGGCGATCCCACTTATTGACCATGGTGATGATCGGAACATTCCAGCGACGACACACCTCGAAGAGCTTCATGGTCTGGGCCTCGAGACCCTTGGCGGCATCGATGAGCATGATCGCGGCATCCACCGCCGACAGCACGCGGTAGGTGTCTTCCGAGAAGTCGGAGTGACCGGGGGTGTCGACGAGATTGATCACAACGTCTCGATAGTCGAATTGAATGGATGCACTGCTGATCGAGATGCCGCGCTGCTGCTCGATCTGCATGAAGTCGGAGACCGTCGTCGAACGCCCGCGCTTCCCGTGCACGGCACCCGCGGTCATGATCGCCTGGGCGTGCAGCAACAGTGCTTCCGTGAGCGTTGACTTGCCGGCGTCGGGGTGCGAGATGACGGCGATCGTGCGGCGGCGGGCAGCTTCGGTCGAGACGTCGAGCGCGGTGCTCATGAATCCCTTCCGATCGGCGGTGTCGTGCGCAAACCTCCATTCTAGGCGGGCGCCACGCCTGCCTCCTGCGACCGACCAACCCGGTCGTCGGGCCGCGGGCAGGCGTACGCTGAGTGCTGAAACAGCGCGCGAGCGTGCGCGCGACGAGCTCGGGAGGCTCTCATGGCAGGAAACAAAACAATGCAGCAGGCGGCGCCGCTCGGGTTTTTCGGCCTGCTCGCCTACATCGGTGCGGCCGTCTACTTCATCGGTCAAAGCGATGGCAGTTTCTGGGGCGTCATTCTCGGGCTTCTGCAGGCGATCGTCTGGCCGGCCTACGCCGTCTACGGCGGGCTCACGGCGCTCGGCGTGTGAGCACGACTCGATTCGGCTCGCTCGAGCTCGCTGCGGCGAGCGCACACCCCGACCTTCTCGCGCCACCCGTGCGCGACTTCCTTGCTCAGCACCCTGACGATCGCGTTCTCGTGGGTGCGATCGACCCAGCGTTGGCTGACACGGCGGCCTTTTGCGAGCACTATGCGATCTCGCCCGAGCAAGGGGCGAACTGCGTCATCGTTGAAGCCAAGCGCGGAGAAACCCGCACGCTCGTCGCGTGCATGATTGCGGGCAACGACCGCATCGATGTGAACGGGGCGGTGCGACGACTGCTTGACGCACGGCGGGCATCCTTCGCCCCGCTCGATGCGGTGATCGAGGCGACGGGCATGGAATACGGCGGAGTGACGCCGATCGGGCTCCCGGCCGAGTGGCCGATTCTCGTCGATGAGGCCGTGGCCGCAAGCGGCCCGATGATCGTGGGCGCGGGCATTCGCGGGGCCAAGTTGCTCGTGACGGGCGACTACCTGGCGAGCCTCCCGGGCGCGCGCGTCGTGGCGATCGCGCAGCGCGGCTGAGCAGCGCGGCGCGGCTCACGACACGGGGCCGCTGACCAGCTCGGTGCCGCACGCGTTCAGTGCGCGAAGAGCACCTTGAGCACGACGATGACTCCGCACGCGATGGCGAGCACGAGCCCACCGGAGAGAGTGCGCCACGTCGCCTGGCGACCGCTCAGTCGTTCGACGAGAAAGCCGATGAGGGCGATGCGCGCGACCACCCACACCGCCGCAGCCACTTGCGCGAGTTGCGTGGGCACGACGTCGAAGCCCGCCGCGAACAGCACGATCGCCGGCACGAGCCCCGAGACCAGGATGGGCATCGCGTCGTAGATCTCGTGAACGATCTGAAGCCTGATCGAGTGCAGCCCACGGCCGAGTTGCTGACCGACGCCGTGAGCAAGAATGTGCGCGAAATAGGTGGTGAGGGTCGTGACGGTCACCAGCAGCGCGGCTTCGCCGCCCGCGATTGACTTGCCGGTCGCGATCACGACGGCCGCGAGCACGAGGATGTTGCCGTAGACGTAGGCGGCCAGTCGCAGCCGTAGTCGCTCAATCGTGAGGTGCTGGCCCGACCGTGCGATCATCCACGCGGGCATGCGGGGTGTCGTGACGACGGTGTCGGGGTCGAGATCGCCCTGACCGGTCACCCTCGTCGCCTCGGTGGGTTCGCCCGCGGGCTCGGTCACCGTTCTAGACCGAGTAGTCGACGACAGCTCGATCGCTGATCACCGACGCGATGAATGCCGCAGCTTCTTTGTGCGCGGGGTGCGCCTGGTAGGCCTCGAGCGCCGCATTGTCGTCGTGCTCGGAGACGAGAGCGACATCCCAGTGTCCGGCGACGAGCCCGAGGTCACGATCGACGCGAATGCTCTGGATGCCCGGAATCTGCGTCTCGAGGGCTTCGAGCCGCTCGGCAATGCCGTGGGCGTCGTCGCGGCGCTGCGTTTCGTCGTCGGCGGCGAGTCGGAAGAGCACAATGTGGCGGATCATGATGTCACTCTAGAGGGCGCGGCTCGAACCGCGGAGGGCTAGATTCAGCGCATGGAATCACGATTCTCGACGCCGACACAGATGCGCGAGTCGGTCTTCTTCGACGGGCCCGAGTCGTCGGCGCGGTACAGCCGCTTCTGGATGCTGCTGATCCTCTCGTCGATCATTGCCTCGGCCGGGGTCGTGGCCGACTCGACAGCCGCCGTGATCGGCGCCATGATCGTGGCTCCGCTGCTGGGCCCGATTCAGGGCACCATGCTCGCGACTGTATTGGGCGACCGAGCGAACCTCCTGCGCTCGCTCACGCTCGTCGTGGCCGGCGCGGCAGTCGCCGTGGCTATCGGTTACGTGGTCGGCCTCGTCGTCGTCGGCGACGTCACGGCAGCGACGAACTCGCAAGTTGCGGGCCGCGTGAGCCCGCGCCTCATCGACCTGCTCGCCGCGCTCGGCACGGGCGTGGTCGGCTCGGTGGCGCTCGTGCGACGCGACATTTCCGACACCCTTCCCGGTGTCGCCATCGCGATCTCGCTCGTGCCCCCGCTGACGGTTGTCGGCCTCGCCCTGGAGTCGGGTGCTGTGGGCGAAGCGGGCGGAGCCCTGCTGCTGTTCGTCACGAACGTCGTCGCGATCATCGCGACGGGCATCGTGGTGATGTCGTTCTACGGGGTCAACAAGCTTTCGGCGGTGGGGGCAGCCGAGGGCACGCATCGCGCGAGCCTGCGAAAGCCGGCCGCTTTGCTCGCCGTCATGCTCGTGCTGATTGGTGCGCCCCTGACGCTCACGAGCCTGCAGCTCGGCGCGAAGTCGATCATCGAGTCGGCCGTGCAAGAAGAAGTCGAGATCTGGCTCGTCGACACCAACTGGACCCTCGAAGGCTTCGATTATTCGGGCGACGATCTCACGGTGACCCTCGAAGGCCCACTGCCCCTTCCGGACACCGACGTGCTCGAGGCGGCACTCGTCGAGCGCGGCCTCGACACCGACCTCATCACCCTCGTGCTCATTCCCGTCTACGAAGTCGAACTGGGTGATTGAGCCGCGCATGCGTCGCGTCGGCCTCCTCGGCGGCATGAGTTGGCAGAGCTCGGCGCTCTACTACTCGGCACTCAACGAGGGCGTCGCCGAGCGGCTCGGCGGCGTGCACTCGGCCGACCTCGTCATGGTCTCGGTCGACTTTGCCGAGATCGAGCACCTGCAGGCAGCGGGGGAGTGGCACCGCGCGGGCGAGTTGCTCGCCCGAGAGGCGCAGGCCCTCGAGGCGGCCGGCGCTGAGGCGATCGTGCTCTGCACCAACACCATGCACCTCGTTGCGCCGGCGATTGAGGCCGCGGTGAGCATCCCGTTGCTGCATCTGGGTGATGTGACCGCGCGGGCGGTGCGCGGAGCCGGTCTCGATCGCATCGGGATGCTCGGCACGCGCTTCACGATGCACGAGCCCTTCATGCGCGAACACATCGCCTCGCACGGCATCGACGTGCTCGTGCCCGACGACGATGACCAGGCTGTCGTGCACCGCATCATCTACGACGAGCTCGTGCGCGGTGTCGTGTCGGAGACCTCGCGCGCGGCGTATCTCGCGGTGATCGAGCGACTCGTCGCGCGCGGTGCGCAGGGCATTGTGCTCGGCTGCACCGAGATCGAGTTGCTCGTCGAGCAGCGGCACGTCGACCTGCCGCTGTTCCCGACAACGCGGCTGCACGCCGAGGCTGCGGTCGAGTGGATGCTCGCGCCCTGAAAGGCAGCCCCGAGCGAATGCCCTGAGCGAAAGCCCAGGGCGCGCTGAGCGCGACGCAATACGCTGGGGGAGTGAGCCTGCACACCGCGCCGTCGACCGCTACGCCCTTGAGCGTCGGGGAGATCGAGGCGTTGCGCGCGCGGTTCCCGATTCTGGCCCGCGAGGTCAACGGGCACCCGCTCGTCTATCTCGACTCGGCCGCGACGGCGCAAAAGCCCGACGTCGTCATCGAGGCCGAGAGCGCGTTCTACCGCGAGTCGAACGCGGCCGTGCATCGCGGCGCCCACACGCTCGCCGGCGAAGCAACCGAGTTGTATGAGGATGCCCGCCACACCGTCGCCGCCTTCATCGGCGTCGACGACTCCGAGATTGTCTTCACGAGCCACGCCACCGAAGCGCTCAACCTCGTTGCCTACGCGTTGGGTAACGCCAGCACCAGCCGCGGCGCGGGAGCCAGTGCTGCCGCTGCACCTTATGCACTCGGCGCCGGCGACGAGATCGTGGTCACCGAGCTCGAGCACCACGCCAACCTGATTCCCTGGCAAGAGCTCGCGGCCCGCACGGGGGCGACCCTGCGCTTCATTCCCGTGCTCGACGATGGCGCGCTCGACCTCGAGGCGGCAAAGAACATCATCGGCCAGCGCACGCGCGTGCTCGCGATCACGCACGTCTCGAACGTGACGGGTGCGATCACGCCGCTTGAGGTTCTCGTGCCTCTCGCCCGCGCGGCCGGCGCGCTCATCGTGCTCGATGCTTGCCAGACAGCCCCGCACCTTCCCCTTCGGCCACGGGAACTCGACGTCGACCTGGCGGTCTTCAGCGGTCACAAGCTCTATGGCCCGACGGGCATCGGCGTGCTCTATGGCCGCGCCGCTGTGCTCAACGCGCTCCCGCCGTTTCTGTATGGCGGCTCGATGATCACGACCGTCACGATGGAGAAGGCCGACTATCTGCCGTCTCCGCAGCGCTTCGAACCCGGAACTCCGCGCATCGCGCAAGCAATCGGGTTGGCTGCGGCAATCCGATTCGTGCAGGAGGTTGGCATCGAACGTGTTGCTGCGACCGAGCACGTGCTGGCTGAACATCTGCTGGCGGGGCTGGCGACCGTGCCCGACATTCGCGTGCTGGGCTCGAACACCGAGCGGGTTGCACTCGCGAGCATCGTCGTCGACGGGGTGCACGCGCACGATGCCGGACAAGTGCTCGACAACGTCGGCATTGCGGCTCGCGTCGGGCACCACTGTGCGCAGCCGCTCCACCGGCGCTTCGGTGTGACGGCAAGCCTGCGCCTCAGCGCCGGGCTGCACACCACGGCCGCAGAACTTGATCGGGCCGTGGAGGCCGTCGCGAGCATCCGACCCTTCTTCGGGCTCAGTGAAGGAGAGTCATCGTGAGCGCGCTCGAACAGATCTATCAGCAGATCATCATCGACCACTCGAAGCATCCGCACGGTGTCGGGCTCGAGGCCGGAGAAGAGACGAGCCACCAACGCAATCCGGTGTGCGGTGACGAGGTCACGCTTGCGCTGCGCTGGGATTCCAGCGGCGAGCACATTGAGGCGGTCGCCTGGGAGGGGTCGGGATGCTCGATCTCACAAGCCAGCGCCTCACTGCTCGCGACTCTCGCGGAAGAGTCGCTCGACGAGGGCGCGGCGTGGACGCCCGAGCACCTCACCGCGCTCATCGATGAGTTTCGAGAGGCACTGCGGTCGCGCGGAGCGACTCCGCTCGACGAGGAGCGATTCGGTGATGCGGCAGCCCTGAGCGGGGTGTCGAAGTTCGTCGCGCGCGTGAAGTGCGCGATGCTCGCGTGGGTCGCGGCCGAAGATTTGCTGCAGCGGCGCAGCGAGTCGGCCGGCTAGACCGGCGCAGCGAGTCGGCCGGCTAGACCGCGTCGAGCACCCAAACGGGAATCTGTCGCGCCGTCTTCTGCTGATAGGCCGCGTAGTCGGGCCACACCGCGCACGCCCGTGCCCACCAAATCGACCGCTCGTCGCCCTCAACGAGCCGCGCACGGTAGTCGCGCTTCGACGACATGTCGTGCAGTTCGCACAGCGGATGCGCCGTGAGGTTGTGGTGCCACACAGGGTTCTGGGGCGCTCCACCCATCGAGGCGATCACGGCGTAGGCGCCGTCGTGCTCGACGCGCATGAGGGCGGTCTTGCGCAGCATGCCCGTCTTGGCTCCGAGCGTCGTCAGCACGATGATCGGTCGGCCTCGTAAGTCGTTGCCTTCGACACCGTTCGTGCGTTCATAGAGCTCGGCCTGTTCGCGAGCCCAGGTCGATGTGCTCGGTGCGTACTCTCCGGTCAGGGGCATGTCGTCAGGCTAGCAACTGGGTCACGACGCGATCGAGCTGGCGCTCGAGATCGCCCCACGGAAACCCCGGCAGGCTCGCGCGCAGCGTGACGATGCCGTGCATGGTCGCCCAGAGATCCGTTGCGAGTGCGAGCGCGCGGGGGTTGTCGGCACGCACCTCGGCCGCTCGTGAGACCGGTTCGAGTAGCGCGGCGAAGACCTCCTGGCCGGGCGAGCCCTCGAAGGCGAGCCCTAAGTGGTCGGCCTGCGGCCCGAACAAGACCGCATAGAGCCCCGGATGCTCGAGCCCGAAGTCGACGTAGGCCCGCACCCGCGCGCGCACGACCGCGCGAGCATCACCCGCGTCGGGGGTCGCCGTCGTGAGCGCGTGCGCGAGGCCCGCGAATCGCCGCGCCAGCACGGCCGCGAGCAGGTCGTTCTTCGTGGCGAAGTGGGCGTAGATCGCGGGCGCCGTGATGCCGACTTCGCGAGCGACGCCGCGCAGGCTGAGCTGGGCGGCCGAGCCGGATTCGGCGAGCAGCACGTCGGCCGCGCGCACGATGTCGTCGCTCAGGCGGGCCCCTTCGCCGGGGCGATTGCGGGTGCGGGTCGGCTCCGTCGACGTCATGCTTGACAGTCTAGTAAACAAGTGTTTATATGTCTCGTGTTTACAGTTGTTTAGTTTCTGGGAGGCCCGCCATGTCCACCACCGCGATCGCTCGCGAACACCGCATTGACACGCCCGTGGGCGAACTCGCCGTGCTGGAGTTCGGGCCAGAAGATGCCCCCGCCGTGATGCTGCGGCACGGTATCTTCCTCGACCGCGAACTGTGGCGGCCGATGGCCGAGCGCTGGGCGCCCGGCCATCGTGTGGTGCTCGTGGACGCCCCCGGGCACGGTGCGAGCGGCGACCCGGGGCGACAGTACTCGGTGCAGGAGGATGCCGCGGCGAGCATCCGCGTCATGGATGCTCTCGGCATCGAGCAGGCCGTGCTCATCGGTCATTCGTGGGGCGGCATGTCGTCACTGCGGGTTGCGCTCGATCACCCGGACCGCGTGCGGGCGCTCGGGCTCGTCAACACTCCGCTCGTGCCTCCGACGGCGGCGGGCCGCCGTCGCTTCCGAACCCTGCGCGCCCTCGTGCTCGCGATCGGCGCACCTCGGTGGTACGGCCGGCAGATCGTCGCGGCGTTGTTCGACCCTGCTTCGCGGCAGAGCCCCACGGCGCTGCGCATGATCGAGTGGGTGCGCCGGGCCGATCGACGCGTCGTGGCGCGAGCGATGCGCGCGGTGCTCGTGAACCCCGACGACGTGAGTGGCCGCCTCGATGAGCTGAGCCTGCCCGTGATCGCCGTGGCCGGGCGCGACGACTATGTGTTGAACGACGAGGCTGCCGCGTTGCTCGCCGCGAGTGTTCCCCACGCGCGCATTGTGCATGTTGACGGCAACCACGTGACGCCGGTCGAGCAGCCCGAGGCGCTGGCGGTTCTGCTCGACGAGCTGGTCTCGAGACTCTGACTTGGCGTGTCGGGCGTCGTCGTCGTATCGTCGGCTGTCGAACGTATGTTCGAGTGATCCCCGTTAGCTGAGCGCCGGGCCGGAGCGCGCGCGACCTGTGAAGGCGAGACTGCCGTGCCGGCCCCTGCTCACCGTGTATTCCGCGACCCGTCGACTGCTTACTCGACTGCTGACTCGACTGCAGCGAGCCCCGATGATCCGCTCGCGATCGTCTGGGCCGACGACGACGGTCGCCCGATTCGCCTCGTCTGGCACGGAGTTCGCTGGCGCGTGAGCGACCGGCCGACCGTCATCACCGAGCCCGTGGCCTGGTGGTCGACGCTCGATCCCGACGGTGTGGCCGTAGCAGGAGCACCTCGCGAGTGCACGGGCTGGCGCTTCCAGGCCACGGCCGATGACGGCCGCAGCTGTGTTCTCGACGTGCGCGACGGCGGAGATGCGGGTCGCTGGTTCGTGGTGAAGGTCTACGACTGACGCCGTCTGACGCGCTAGTGCAACTGGTGCTGCACCATCTTTCGGTAGGCGCCGTCGCGTGCGAGCAGTTCGTCATGCGTGCCTTCTTCGATCACGCGGCCGTGGTCGAGCACGACGATACGGTCGGCTGAGCGCACGGTCGACAACCGGTGGGCGACAACCAGGGTCGTGCGCGTCGCGAGCAGGCGGGCAAGCGCTTGTTGGACGAGCTTCTCTGACTCTCCGTCGAGGGCCGAGGTCGCCTCGTCGAGCAGCAGAATGCGCGGGTCGCGAATGAGCGCCCGCGCGATCGAGAGGCGCTGTCGTTGCCCGCCCGAGAGGCGCGCACCCCGTTCGCCGACCACGGTGTTCCAGCCGTCGGGCAAGGCGTCGACGAACTCTGTGGCGTTCGCGTCGTCAAGCGCCAGTCGTACGCGTTCGTCACTCACTGCGGGAAGGCCGTAGGTGATGTTGTCGCGAATCGTTCCGCCGAACAGCACCGACTCTTGCGGCACGACCGACATGAATTGTCGAACGCTGCGCAGATCGATCAACTCGGTGTCGGCATCATCAATGCGTACGACGCCGGCCGTGGGGCGCAGAAACCCCAGGGCGAGGTTGAGCAGAGTCGACTTGCCCGAACCGGAGGGTCCGACGAACGCAACAGTCTCGCCCGGTTCGATCGTCAGACTCACGTCGGAGACGGCTTCACGCGACTCACCCGGGTATCGCAGGCTCACGCCGCCAAAGCAGATGCGACCGATCACGCTCGAAACAACAGGCTTTCCGGCGTTGCGTTCGATGTCGGGCTCACTCAAGATCTCGGCGATCGACCGCAGCGACTCGCGCCCGCGGGTCACCAGCGGGGCGAGGCCCATCATCGTCACGAGTGAGTTGGTCATCATGACGAAGTAGGTGCTCAAAAGCACCACTTCGCCGGGGGTGATCGCGACGAGTTGCGTGAGGGAGAGTGCGGCCGAGCCGACCAAGCACACCACGGTGATGATCTGGAAGGTCATCCACGCGATCGCACCGAAGCGGCCGTTGACGACGTCGAGCGAGAAGCCGGAGTCGCGCACGGCGCGCGCGCTGCGCACCACGCGGTCGGCCGAGGTCGACTCCAGCGCGTGAGCCCGCGTCAGGGGCAGCAGCGACGCCATCTCGCCGACGTGCGACGAGAGCGCCTCGATATCGCGCCGCAAGCGTTCGTTGCGCGCTTCAGACTTCACGCGAATCCACCGAATGAGCACAGCGCTCGCCGGCACGAGAACGGCGAACGCCACGAGCGACAGTGGAACGTTGACGGCGAGCACGATCGACGCGCCCGTGACGATGCCGATGGCGCTCAACAGGGGGCCTGCACCCTGTTGCAGCATGAGCTCGACGTTCTCAACATCGCGGACCACTTTGGTCTGCATGACCGCCGAGCTCGAGCGCGAGTGATACCCGATCGAGAGCTCGTGCAGGCGGTGGGTGATGGCGTTGCGCAAGTGCACCCCGAGGTCGCGCACGGTGCTGAAGAACAGCCGCACCCACCCGAGGTTCGCCGGATAGTTCGCCAGAATCAGCGCAATGGCGCCGGCACCGAGAACCGCCAAGGTCGCTACTGAGCCGCCGTCAACGAGCGTGTCCACAACGGCCGCGGTCACGATCGGCAAGACCCAGATCGGGCTGTCCTTGATGAAGAACAGCACGACCGCTGCGGCAATACGGGGACGCGCCGGGGCCAAGAATCGACCCAAACCGCGAAAAGGATGCTCGACCGATAACTGCGGGTCGGCGGCGGGCGTCACGACTCTATTCTTGCGGTTTCCCCAGCATCACACGCACGCCGAAGCGACCTAAACTTGCCTCATGAATGATGCTCCCGACCGCTCGGCGAGCGACGCTGAGTTTGCCGAACTCTTTCGCCGGTTTCTCTCTGAGGTCGTCCACCGAGCATCCGCCGCCCCCGCGAAGCGCACGCCGCTCGGTGACCGCATCAGCGATCATTTGGGGCTGGATGCCCGCACCCTCGCCGTCGTCGAAGAGCAGTTCCCGGCCCACCGGGTCGCCGACCTCGACGCGGGCTTCACGGCGCTGCGCGCCGAGTCGAGCGAACTCATCGGTGTGAGTGGAGGGCAGCAAAAGAAGTTCTCGACCCTGCCCGATCTGATCGTCAACGACGCGATTGCGTTCGGTGAGGCCGCCGTCGACTATGTGAGCGCCGATGTCGGCCCGGCGGTGCAGCGCACGGCCGTGGCGTTTGGCGTGCACTTGATGCAGTTCGACGGCGTGCCGATCGTCGCACTGCAGCGAGCGGCTGACCCGCAGCAGGGCCGCGTGCAAGCCTCGGTCGAGGTGCTCTCTGCCGACCCGGCCGTGAGCACGCGGTTCATTGACGCCTTGCGCGCCGCGATGAACGAGCACAGCGTGCTGCGCGGGCAAGTGGTCGCCTTCTCTGACAACGCGTTCGACTACGGCTCTGGCTCGATCACCTTTCTCGCGCGGCCGGAGGTGCCCGCCGACTCGATCGTGTTGCCGGAAGGGTCGCTTGAGCGGGTGCGCGGGCATGTCATCGGAATTCGCGAGCATGCGGCGAGCATCCTTGCCGGCGGCGGCCACCTCAAGCGCGGTGTCTTGCTCTACGGGCCGCCCGGCACGGGCAAGACCATGACCGTCAGCCACCTCATCGCCGAAGCCGAAGGCATGACCACCGTGGTGCTCACCGGCCAAAGCATTCGCTTCATCAGTGACGCGGCTCAGCTGGCGCGCGCCATGCAACCCAGCATGGTCGTGCTGGAAGACGTTGATCTCATCGCGGGTGATCGCGACATGTACAGCGGGTTGCAACCGCTGCTGTCTCAAGTGCTCGATGCGCTCGACGGGCTTGACGGCGACGCCGACGTGGCCTTCGTGCTTACGACCAACCGCGTCGAACTGCTCGAAGAGGCGCTCGTCGAGCGGCCGGGTCGCGTCGACCTTGCCGTCGAGATTCCGCGCCCCGATCGGGATGCCCGCCGGCGTCTCTTCTCGCTCTACGCCGCGCGCGCACCGTTCAGCGCTGTTGCCATCGAAGAAGCCGCCGATCGGTCAGACGGCGTGACCGGATCGTTCGCGAAAGAGCTCGTGCGGCGCGCCCTGTTGCGCTCGGCGACCGAGAGCCGCGAGGCCGCCGACGCCGATCTGCTCGCCGCGCTCGACGAACTCATGGACGACCGCGAAGCGCTCACCCGCCGCTTGGTCGGCGGTGACGTGG
>CALRMP020000004.1:0-67912 GCA_943369205.1 Gulosibacter massiliensis
ATGCGAAGCGCGACCGTGGCCGAGCCCTCACTGACCTTCAACGCCTCCCACACGTCGTAGTCGTAGAAGCCGGTCGCGCCGACCGCGGCCTCTTTGCGCACATCGCTCAACAGCGAGGTGCGCTCCACTGACTCGGCCGCGAGAGCGAGCATGGCGATGTCGCGAGCCCGCACGACGTTGGGGGTCGCGCCGACCGCGCGCAACCACTGGCCGACGCTCAGGGCGTCGAGCCGTTCGGCCTCCGGGTGGGCCCAGGGGTTATCGGGGTCTACCGAGCGCACGAGCTCGCCGAACGCCTGCTCGGCGTCGTCGTAGCTGCGCCGATCGTCATCGCTGAACCACGGGATGTCCTCCCCCTGCACCCGTCCCTCAGCGAGCACCCACACATCGTCGCCGGGCAACCCGGCGAAGGCTGGCACGAGCGTGAGGCCGAGTTCGCCCACGAGTTGGGTGTAGGCCGTGTGCGCCGGGCCGATGACTTCACCGCCGAGTTGCATGAGGCGGCCATCGGCGAGCTCGGTCTGCTCGACGCGGCCACCAACGCGGCCTCGTGCCTCGAGCACCCGCACGTCAACGCCGGCCGCGGCGAGGTCGCGGGCCGCCGAGAGGCCGGCGAGGCCAGCTCCGAGCACGATGACATCACTGGCATTCACGGTTGTCTCCTCGTTGAGTTTGTGGGCGAACGATCACGACTCAGCGGCGGCCGAGCGTGCCGAAGATGCCGCGCACGACCTCGCGAATGACGGTCTGGCCCGACCGCGATCCGATCCAGTCGCCCACGGCCTCGCCGACTCCCGGCGCCGGCTTCGGCGCGCGGGTGGTCGTGCGCGTCCGGGTGCGGTCACCCTTCTGCAGGTCGCGCAGAGCCTTCTCGTACTCTTCCTGCGCCTTGTCTTTCTGCGCCACGGCGTCACGCGCTGCTTCGGCTTCGGCCGCAGCGTTCATGCGGGCGGCGAGCATCTCGTGCGCCGATTGCGGGTCGACCATCTGGCCATAGCGCGCCATGAGCGGCGAGGCGGCGACGGTCGAGGTGATGAGCTCGGCCGGTGCTGGGTCCATCGAGCCTTGGGGTGCGCGCAGCCTGGTCCAGGCCACGGGTGATGGGGCGCCCTTCTCGTTCATCACCGTGACGATCGCTTCCCCGATGCCGAGACCCATGAGCACCTCTTCGAGGTCGTAGCCCGAGTTCGGGTAGGTGCGCACGGTGGCGCGCAGGGCCTTCTGGTCGTCGGGCGTGTGGGCGCGCAACTGGTGCTGCACGCGCGAGCCGAGCTGCGCGAGCACATCGGCGGGCACATCTTTCGGGGTCTGGGTCACGAAGAAGATGCCGACGCCCTTCGACCGAATCAGGCGCACCGTCTGCGTGATCGCGGCGAGGAAGTCTTTGCTCGCGTCCTTGAAGAGCAAGTGCGCTTCGTCGAAGAAGAACACGAGCTTGGGTTTGTCGATGTCGCCGACCTCGGGCAAGTCGTTGAAGAGATCAGCGAGCAACCACATGAGAAAGGTCGAAAACAGCGCGGGCTTGTCGGCGACGCCCGGCACCTGCAGCAGGCTCACGACGCCGCGACCATCGGGCGTCGTCCGCAAGAACTCGGCGGTGTCGAACTCGGGTTGCCCGAAGAACACGTCGGCTCCGTCGGCCGCGAAGGTGATGAGCTCGCGCAAGATCACGCCCGCCGTCGCCTTGCTCAACCCGCCCAACTCGGCGAGATCAACCTTGCCTTCGGGGCTCGTCAAGAACTGAATGACGGTGCGCAAATCGGTGAGATCGACGAGGGGCAGACCGTTGATGTCGGCGTAGTGAAAGACGAGCCCGAGGCTCGACTCTTGCGTCTGGTTGAGGCCGAGCACCTTCGCGAGCATGAGCGCGCCAAAGCTCGACACGGTCGCGCGCACGGGAACGCCTTGGCCGATTCCGCCCAGGCAGTAGAACTCGGTGGGGTGCGCGGTGCCCTGCCACTTCTGCCCAATGCCCTCGGTGCGGGCGAGCAGCTTCTCGCCCGCCGCACCGGCGACGGCGATGCCGCTCAGGTCGCCCTTGATGTCGGCAGCGAACACCGGAACGCCCGCCGCACTCAACTGCTCGGCGAGCACCTGCAGCGTCTTGGTCTTGCCCGTGCCGGTCGCGCCGGCGACGAGGCCGTGCCGGTTGGTCATCGCGATCGGAATCCGCACCGGCACATCGGGCATCGCCTCGCCATTCACGAGCGCGCCCATTTCGAGCACGGCGCCCTCCATGGCGTATCCGGCGCGGATGCTCGCCACGCGCTCATCGTCGAGCGGGGCGTCGCCCGTGGTCGCAGTAGCGGGCTTCTCGGCCGCGGGCTTCTCGGCCTCGGCCTCTGCCTTCGCGGCCTCGGTTGCCGCCTTCGTCGCCGCGGCAAGGGCCGCTTCCGCTTCGTCGAGAGCTTTCTTCGCGGCCGCGACGGCCTCCTGCGGATCAGTCATGCCCTCAGCCTACGGATCCCAGCGCACGGCGGCCACGCCGCGGCGCGCGTGCATCACCGTGCACGCGTCAGGCGACACGAACCGCCAGGTTTGCCCCTGCGTGGCGGAGGTACGTCGTCGGGTCAGCGATCGCCGTGGCGACCGACGGCGCGAGCGACGCGAGCGCTTCGGCCGCGACGAATTCGGTCGGGGATGCGTCGATCGAGCCGGCGACGAGGGCGCACGGCACGCCGGCTACCGCCGCCACTCGAGCGACCTCGACGGGCACCTTGCCGCCGGCCGACTGACCGTCAAACCGACCCTCCCCGGTGATGACGAGGTCGGCGCTCGCCATCGCTGCGGGCAGGCCGATGAGCTCGGCGATGGCTCGAGCGCCCGAGGCGAGCTCGGCGCCCCACGCGAGCAAGCCGAAGCCTGCGCCGCCGGCAGCACCCGCGCCGCCGGTTTCGGCGAAGGCCGCCGCCGCGGGGCCGAGTGCGGCGACCCAGCGCTCGAGGGCATGCTCCGCCTCGGCCGCACTACTGTCGTCGATGCCCTTCTGCGCCCCGAAGACCGCGACCGCCCCGCGGCCGCCCAGCAAGGGGTTGTCGACGTCGCTGAGCACAAGTGCCCCACCTGGCGGTGGCGGCATCGCGGTGCTCAGGTCGGCGTGCACGAGCCGATGCAGCCCGGCATTGCCGAGCGGAATCCGGGCGCCATGTTCGTCGAGGAGTGTCGCTCCCAGACCGAGCAGTGCGCCCGCCCCACCGTCGGTCGAGGCACTGCCGCCAAGGCCGATGAGCACACGCTCGGCGCCCCCCGCAATCGCTGCGGCCAGCACCTCGCCGAGCCCGAGGGTGTGCGCAGTGAGCGGCGCGAGCGACGACAGCAGCAGCAACCCCGAGGCTTCGGCGAGTTCGACAAGTGCCGTGCGTGGCGACTCGCCCGGTGGCATGAGCAGCCATCGGGCGGAGACCTCGCGGCCGTCGGGGCCCGTCACGCGCGTGCGGGTGACCTCGGCGTGCGCGACGGCTGCGGCCACCGCATCCACGGTGCCCTCTCCGCCGTCAGCCATCGGCGCGATCGTGAGGTGATCATCAGGCCGCACCGATCGCCACCCCTCGGCGATGGCGCGCGCGGCGTCCAGCGCCGTAGCCGAACCCTTGAACGAATCAGGGGCGATGACGATGCGCATGACAGAGCGCGGCGGTGAGGGCACCCTGTCAGGCTAGGCGACCGGCGTGCGCTCCTGCAGACCCCACGGCTGGCCATAGCCGCCCTCGTTCAGCGGTTTCGCCATGAGGTCGAGGAAGGGCTGGGCGTCGAAGGCCTCCGGGCCGAGAACGCCCGCGCCACTCCAGGCACCGGTTGCGAGCAGCTCGAGAGCGATCACCGGGTTGAGGGCGGTCTGCCACACGACGCACTGCGCCTCGTACTCGGCCATCGTCCACTCGTTGTCGCTCACGTGGTACAGGTAGACGTCGCGGGGTGCGCCGTCGACTCCGGTGCCCGTCACCCAGACACCGGCGCACGTCGTGCCGGTCATCCGAGGGCCCAGCGTGGCGGGGTCGGGCAAGCCAGCGGCAACGACATCGCGCGGCGCGACCTCGACCGGGCCATTCTTCGAGCGCACGCGAATCGGCTCGGTCTTGTCGAGCCCCAGCTGGTTGAGGGTCTTCAAGATGCCGATGAACTCGTCGCCCAGGCCGTACTTGAACGTGACGCGCTTGGCAGAGAGCCAACGCGGCATGAGCAGCACTTCTTCGTGCTCGACGTTGACGCACTCGACCGGCCCAATTCCTTCGGGAAAGTCGAAGACCTCCGGCTCGCTGAACGGCGGCGTCGTGAACCAGCCCTTGTCTTTCTCCCAGATGACGGGCGGATTGAGGCATTCTTCGATCGTGGTCCAAATGCTGAACGAGGGAGCAAAGATCTCATTACCCTCGTCGTCGCGCACCACCAAGTTGGCACCGTCGCGCGTGCCCAACTCATCGACCTCGCTGAACAGGTGGTCGACGGCGTAGCGCGCGAAGACGTCACTGAGCCCCGGCTCGACACCCATTCCCACGAGGGCAAGGCGGCCGGCCGATTCCCATTCGTTGGCCACGGCAAACTGCTCATCACCGAGCTTGACGCCCGTCTCGCTGTAAGGGTTCTCGGGGTGCGGCTTCGACAGGCTCATCGCCATGTCCATGTAGTCGGCCCCAGCCGCTTTCGCGCCCTCGAAGATGGGCATGACGAACTTCGGCTCAACGGCGTTCATGACGTGAGTCGCCCCGTGCTCGCGCGCCACCGCAGCGACGACTGATGCGTCGGATGCGTCGATCTGGGCAGCGACGAAGCGATCACCCTGAGGGCCGTGCTTCTGCTCGATCCATGCAATCGTGCGTTCGGCCCGAGTGATGTCGTAGTCGCTGACGATGACCTGTTCGAAGAACGTGCGACGAGCGGCGATTTTGGCGAAGGCGTCTCCGACGCCTCCGGCGCCGACAAGGAGGATTCTCATGGGTTCATGTTATCCAGATGGACAACAATCACGCCAGCCTCCGTTTTCGCCGCGATGGACTCCGCGCTGGTGCACAACCGCCGCGTCAGCCCAGTGGTTCAGTTCGAGAGGGCAGGCACGGTCCGTGGCCTCACAACGACCCACAGACACACGATGGATACGACAGAGGTCGCTGCCATCACGGCACCCATCGGCACCGCACTCGAGATTCCAAGGAGTCCGACGACGGGTGACAGAAGACCCGCCAAGCCGAAGTTGACCGCACCCAGCAGAGAAGCCGCCGTGCCAGCTTCTGACCCGTGATTGGCGAGCGCGAGAGCTTGCACCATCGGAAACCCGAAACCACACGCCGTGATGAAGAACCACAGCGGCACGACGGTTCCCCAGAAGCCCGCCCCCGCGAGATCGAGCACAATGATGGCCACCGAGCTCACCAACAGCACGATGGTCGACCCACTCAGAATCCATGCGGGAGGAATGCGTTTCGCCAGTCGTGAGCTGATCTGCACCCCTGCCACCACGCCGATTGAGTTCATGGCGAACAGCAATCCGTAGCCCTGTGGATCAAGCCCATAGACGTCTTGAAACAAAAACGGTGAGGCCGAAAGGTAGGCGAAGAGGCCCGCGAACGACATCCCGCCGATGATCGCTACCCCCACGAAGACCCGATCAGCAAACAAGCGTCGATATCGATTGCGCATGCCTGAAAAGCTCGCGCCACTGCGACGCTCGGGCGGGAGAGTTTCGATAATCAGCACGCTCGCCGCGATGACGATGATCACGCCGTAGGCCGCCAGCACCACGAACAAGCCACGCCACGGCATGACGAGTAACAGTTGCGAACCGATGACGGGGGCGGCGATCGGCGCGAGGCCGTTCACGAGCGACAAGCGCGAGAGCATCCGAACGAGCGGATACCCGCCAAACAGATCGCGCACGGTCGCCATTGCCACCACTCCCCCAGCAGCAGCGCCGAACCCCTGCAACACGCGAAACACCATCAGCCACGTGATGTCGGGGGCGAGGGCGACCCCCAGGCTGGCGATGACGTGCAGACCCGTCGCGAGAATGAGCGGCAACCGCCGCCCGACGGCATCGCTCCACGGACCGACGAGCAACTGGCCGAACGCAAAGCCGAGCGTCGTCGCGGTCAAGGTCAATTGAATGACAGCGGTTGAGACCGCCAAATCGGCTTCGATCTGCGGAAAAGCCGGCAAGTAGAGATCAATCGTGAACGGCCCTAGTGCGGTCAGTGCGCCGAGCACGATGATGTAGACAGCCCGCTGGCGCCGCGAGAGTGCGTCTCCGGGGTGCACAACCGACGACACGCTGCACGCTCCAGATAGACGAGAAAGGGGGCGGCCACGTGGCCGCCCCCTCTACTCTATGGTTTCGCGTTTAGCGCGCGACGCTCGTTCCCGCGCGGCGCTTGTTGTAGACGTCGAAGGCCACGGCCAGCAGCAGCACGAGGCCCTTGACGGCCTGCTGCCACTCGATGCCGATACCCATGATCGACATGCCGTTGTTCAGCACACCGATGATGAGACCACCGATGATGGCGCCACCGATCGTTCCGATTCCACCTTGAACCGCGGCGCCACCGATGAAGGCGGCCGAGATGGCTTCGAGCTCGAAGCCATCACCCGCCTTCGGGCCGGCGAGGTTCAGGCGGGCCGTGAAGATCAGGCCGGCGATCGCCGAGAGCAGGCCCATGTTGACGAACAGCCAGAAGTCGACCGAGCGCGTCTTGACACCCGACAGTTCGGCGGCACGACGGTTGCCACCGACCGCGTAGATGTGACGGCCGAAGACCGACCGGTTCGCAATGATTCCGTAGACCATCACCAAGATCGCGAGGATCACGAGGGTGACGGGCACGCCCTTGAAGCTCGCGAGGGCGAAGAAGAAGGCTCCGATACCGGCCGAGACGAGCACGATCTTGGCGATGAACCAGATCGTCGGGTCAACGGCTTGACCGTACTTCTGACGACCGGTGCGCGTGCGGACCTGCGACACGACGAGCCCCACGATCGCAAAGGCGCCAATCAGCAGGGTGAAGACGTCGATCTCGTTGACGCCGATATCGAACGGTAGATCAATGAACCCGTTGCCGAGCGCTCGGTATTCCTCGGGGAACGAGCCGATGTTCGAGTTGCCCAGGGTGATGAGGGCAAGCCCACGGAATATGAGCATGCCCGCGAGCGTCACGATAAACGCGGGTATGCCGACATAGGCGATCCAGAAGCCCTGCCAAGCGCCCACGATCAGGCCGACGACGAGAGCGCCGATGACCGCCAGCCACCAGGGGAACCCGAGGTCGCGAATGAAGATTCCCGAGATCGCGCCGATGAATGCCGCGATCGAGCCGACCGAAAGGTCGATGTGCCCGGCGACAATCACGAGCACCATGCCGATCGCGAGCACCAGAATGTAGCCGTTCTGCACGACGAGATTCGAGATGTTCTGCGGCCGCAGCAAGATGCCGTTGGTCGTGATCGAGAAGAGCACCACCACGGCGATGAGCGCCAAGAAGATGCCGTTCTTGCCGAGGTCGGTGACGATGTACTGCAGAGTGGCGGGGAGCTTGAAGCCTCCGCGTGCTTTCGGCGGGGCCGTCGTTGTGTCAGACATTAGCGCTGCTTCTCCAGGGTCATGAGCTTGAGGAGGGCTTCGGGGGTGGCGTCGGCCACCGGCATTTCGCCGGTGATCCGGCCCTCGGAGAGGGCGTAGATGCGATCGCAGATGCCCAGCAGTTCGGGCAACTCGGAGGAGATGACGATGATCGCCTTCCCCTCGCTCGCAAGTCGATTGATGATCGTGTAGATCTCGTACTTGGCGCCGACGTCAATTCCTCGCGTCGGTTCATCGAGAATCAGCACGTCGGGGTTGCTGTAGATCCACTTCGAGAGCACGACCTTCTGCTGGTTTCCACCCGACAGTTGGCCCGCCTTCGTGAGCACGCTCGGAGCTTTGATGTTCATACTCTCGCGGTACTCGTTCGCGACCTTGTACTCTTCGTTGTCGTCGACGAGGCCCATGCGGACGAGCTTTCGCAGCGAGGCCATCGAGATGTTGCGCTTGATGTCTTCGATGAGGTTGAGCCCGAACATCTTGCGGTCTTCGGTCGCGTACGCGATGCCGTTGCGAATCGCCTCATCAACCGAGCGCGTCTTGATCTCGACACCGTTCTTGAAGACCTTGCCACTGATGCGGCTTCCGTAGGTCTGGCCGAACAGGCTCATCGCGAACTCCGTGCGGCCTGCGCCCATGAGCCCGGCAATGCCGACGATCTCGCCCGCACGCACGGTGAGGTCGACGTTGTCGACGATGACGCGCGTCGGGTCTTGCGGGTGGTGAGCCGTCCAGTTCTCCACGCGCAAGACCTCTTCGCCGATGTGCGGCGTGTGGTCGGGGTAGCGGTGTTCGAGATCACGACCGACCATGCCCTTGATGATGCGGTCTTCCGACACCTCAGAGGCGTGAATGGTCTCGATCGTCTTGCCGTCACGAATGACCGTGACCGAGTCGGCGATCTTCTTGATCTCGTTGAGCTTGTGGCTGATGATGATCGACGTGATGCCCTGTTCTTTCAGGTGACGCATCAGGTCGAGCAAGTGGTCAGAGTCAGTGTCGTTCAGCGCCGCGGTCGGCTCGTCGAGAATGAGCAGCTTGACCTCTTTCGAGAGCGCCTTGGCGATCTCGACGAGTTGCTGCTTGCCGACACCGATGTCGATGATGCGCCGGGTGGGGTCTTCGTCAAGGCCGACTCGAGCGAGCAACTTCTTCGCTTCGAGGTTCGTGCGGTCCCAGTCGATGAGGCCCAACGGGCCCGTGAGCTCGTTGTTCAAGAAGATGTTCTCGGCGATCGAGAGGTAACGGCTGAGCGCGAGCTCCTGGTGAATGATGACGATGCCTTTGGCTTCGCTCGCTCGGATGTCGCGGAATTCGACAACCTCGTTCTCGAAAACGATGTCGCCGTCGTAGGTGCCGTGCGGGTAGACGCCCGAGAGCACCTTCATGAGTGTCGATTTGCCGGCGCCGTTTTCGCCGCAAATCGCGTGGATCTCGCCGCGTGCCACCTCGAGGGTGACGTCGGAGAGCGCCTTCACACCCGGGAAGGTCTTCGTGATCGACCGCATCTCGAGGATGTTCTGGGTCACGGTTGAGCCCACTTCCTTACGTCGTTGGGGGGAGGAGCCGGTGGTGGGGAGCATAGTCGCTCTCCCCACCACCGGCAGATACTACGTGGTGCTAATCACTCAGTCTCGTTAGAGGCCGAGCTCCTCAGCGGTCCAGTAGCCGGTGTCGACGAGAGCCGACTCCACGTTCTCTGCGATGACCGGCACCGGGCCGAGCAGGAACGACGGGACGACGAGAACGCCGTTGTCGTACGTGGTGGTGTCGTTGATCTCCGGCTCGCCACCCTCGAGAAGAGCAACGGCCATGCCGGCCGCAACCTTCGCGAGTTCGCGGGTGTCCTTGAAGATCGTGGCGAACTGCTCGCCCGAGAGGATTGCCTTGACCGAGTCGATCTCAGCGTCCTGGCCCGAGATGATCGGCCAGTCAGCGCCC
The DNA here is from genome assembly GCA_943369205.1 of Gulosibacter massiliensis. Taxonomy (GTDB): domain Bacteria; phylum Actinomycetota; class Actinomycetes; order Actinomycetales; family Microbacteriaceae; genus Microcella; species Microcella massiliensis_A. The sequence goes on from CALRMP020000004.1 coordinate 9,506, forward strand.
ACGGCGTAGCCAGCGTCGGTCAGAGCCGAGATGATGCCACGGCTGAGTCCGTCGTAGGGCGAGAGGACAGCGTTAACCTTCGCGCCGTCCGAGTAGTTCGCCGTGAGGAGGTCCTCCATGCGGCTCTGCGCAACTTCGCCGTCCCAGCGGAGCGTGGCAGCCTGCTCGATGTCGACCTGACCCGACTTCACAACGAGCGTTCCGTCGTCGATCAGCGGCTGGAGAACATCCATGGCGCCGTTGAAGAAGAAGAACGCGTTGTTGTCGTCGAGCGAGCCAGCGAACAGCTCGATGTTGAACGGACCCTCGGGAGCGCCGTCAACGGGGTTGCCCTCGAGGTCGGTGAGGCCGAGACCCGTCAGCAGGGTCCACGCCTGCTGCTGGCCAACGAGGAAGTTGTCAAACGTCGCGTAGTAGTTGACGTTGCCCGAGTCGCGGGTGAGGCGGTCGTAGGCGATGACAGGGATCTCGCTGTCGGCAGCGGTCTGCAGCACCTCGGTGAGCGTGGTGCCGTCGATCGCGGCGATGATCAGGGCTTCTGCACCCTTGGTGATCATGTTCTCGACCTGGCTGACCTGCGTGGGGATGTCGTCCTCAGCGAACTGAAGGTCGACCGTGTAGCCGGCAGCCTCGAGCTCGGCCACGAGGGCGTCGCCGTCAGCGATCCAGCGCTCCGACGAGCGGGTGGGCATTGCAACGCCGATGAGGCCGCCTTCGGCGTCGCCGCCATCAGCAACCGGGGCCGAGCAGGCGGCGAGACCGAAGGTCATCGCGCCAATGGCCACGGCGGAGAGAAGAACGTTCTTCTTCACTGTGTGTCCTTTCATAGGGGATGTGGTGGTGCTGTGGTTCTTGTCTCGACTGCGAGGCGAGAACCGGTCTCGGGGACGAACCCCGAGAGGTCTAGGTGAGCGACACGCGGGTCACAGCCCTTGCGCCAATCGGTAATAGGCGGCGTTCTGGCGCACATCGCGCTGGAACCCCTCGAGCGTGGTGTTCTCGTCAATGACGAGCAGCTCGACGCCGGCCATCGTGGCGAAGTCTGCGAAGACCTCGACACCCACTTGCGTGGTCATGACCGTGTGGTGGGCGGCTCCTGCTGTCAGCCAGGCTGCAGCAGAAGTGGTGAAGTCGGGCGCGGGCTTCCAGACCGCGTGGCCGACTGGCAGGTGGGGCATCGGCGCCGGAAGGGCGACGTTCTCGACGACGTTCGCGACGAGCCGGAAGCGGTCGCGCATGTCGCTGAGGGCGGCGACGACGGCCGGGCCTGCGTCGGCCGTGAAGACCAAACGCACGGGGTCGTCTTTCCCGCCGATGCCGAGCGGGTGCACTTCGAGGCGCGGTCGCTGCGTCGTGAGCGAGGGGCTCACTTCGAGCATGTGCGCGCCGAGAATAAGTTCGTTGCCGGGTTCGAGGTGGTAGGTGTAGTCCTCCATGAGGGATGCGCCACCGGGCAACCCGGCTCCCATCACGGCGGCCGCGCGCACGAGCACTGCGGTCTTCCAGTCACCCTCCGCGCCGAAGCCGTAGCCGTCTGCCATGAGCCGCTGAACGGCGAGGCCGGGCAGTTGCTTCAGGTCGGCGAGGTCCTCGAAAGAGGTGGTAAAGGCGGAGAACCCGCCCTGCTCGAGGAACCCGCGCAACCCGAGTTCGATAGCCGCGCCATAGCGCAGCGACTCGTGACGGTCGGCCCCCGGGTGCAGCTCCGGCGCGACGTCGTAGAGCTCGATGTATTCGGCGACGAGAGCGTCGATCTCAGCGTCGCCCACGGCGTGCACGGCGTCGGCGAGCTCGGTGACGCCCCACGTGTTGACCTGCACCCCGAAGCGCAACTCGGCCTCGGTCTTGTCACCTTCGGTGACCGCGACATAGCGCATGTTGTCGCCGAAGCGAGCGAGCTTGAGCTCGTGCGTCGCGTGCCAGCCAGCGGCAGCGCGCGCCCACACCGCGACGCGGTCGGTCACGGCCGGGTTCGACACGTGACCCACGACCGTCGTGCGCGGCACGCTCAAGCGCGCGGCGATGTAGCCGAACTCGCGGTCGCCGTGCGCGGCCTGGTTGAGGTTCATGAAGTCGAAGTCGATCTCACCCCAGGGCAGCGCGGCGTTGGCTTGCGTGTGCAAGTGCAGCAGCGGCTTCTGCAGCGCATCGAGGCCGGCGATCCACATCTTTGCCGGGCTGAAGGTGTGCATCCACGTGATGACACCGATGACATTGTCGGCGGCGTTCGCCTCGCGCATGACCCGCAGAATGCTCGCCGAGTCGACGAGGGTCGGCTTCCACACGATCGTCACCGGGATGCTCGCCGCAGCCTGCAGCCCCGCAACAACCTGCTGCGACTGCTCGGCGACCTGCCGAAGGGTCTCGTCACCGTAGAGGTTCTGGCTTCCGGTGAGGAACCAGACCTCATAGGTCGACAGTTCGGGAACGATGCTGCGGGTCACGAACGTGCTCCTTGCTGGGCTGATGTGGGAAGGGCGTCGATGGCGAGGCGTTGAACGGCGAGGCCTGCTTCGTACGACGAGAGGTATGCGGTGAAGCCCGCCACGTCGGCGGAGTCGGGCGACACGACGTTCGCGGCGGCGTCACCAAAGACCGTGTCGTTGAGGTAGGCCGCGAGGTCTTCGCCCCCGGCGGTCGTGAACGCCGCGAGCACGGCGATGCCCCACGCTCCGCCTTCGGAGGCACTGTCGGCCACACCGACGGGTGCGCCGAGCGCGGCGGCGAGGAAGCGCTGCGGAACCCCCGCCGTGCGGAAGAGTCCGCCGTGCGCCTGAAGGAGTTCGATCGAGACACTCTCGCTGCGCAACACGCGCATGCCAAGGCTCAGGGTGGCGAAGACGCCGTAAGCGTGCGCGCGCATGACGTTGGCGAGGCTGAGCTCACTGTCGGGCGACCGCAGCACGATGGGGCGCCCTTCGTGCAACTGCGCGATGGGCTCACCGGCCACCTGGTTGTAGGCGAGCACGCCGCCCGCGTCGGCAGCGCCGTCGAGCGCCTCGGTGAGCAGCAGTCGGTAGGCCTCATCGGCATCGACCGGAGTGCCCGTGAGCTCGGCGAAGCGGCGGAAGACGCCGACCCAGGCAGCCAGTTCACTCGTGCCGTTGTTGCAGTGCACCATCGCGACGGGGTGACCGACGGGTGTCGCGACGATGTCGAGCTCGGCGTGCGCGCGAGCGAGCGGCTTCTCGAGCACGACCATCGCGAAGATGCTCGTGCCGACGCTGACGTTGCCGGTGCCCGGAGCCACCGCATTGGTCGCGACCATGCCGGTTCCGGCGTCGCCCTCGGGCGGGCAGAACAGGGCGCCCGGCGTGAGGGCACCGGTCGGGTCGAGCAGCGCAGCGCCCTCGGGCGTGAGGCGGCCTGCCTCGTGGCCCGCGGGGAGGACTGCGGGGAGCATCCCGCGCACCGATCCCGACAGTGCCGAACCAGCAACAAGCGCGTCATAGCGAGCGATGAGCTCAGCGTCGTAGTCGAGACCGGCAGCGTCGATCGGGAACATTCCCGACGCGTCTCCCACGCCGAGCACCCGCTCGCCCGTGAGCGCCTCGTGCACGTAACCCGCGAGGGTCGTGATCGAGTGAAGCTGCGGAACGTGGCTCTCACCGTCGAGCACCGCCTGGTGCAGGTGGGCAATCGACCAGCGCAGCGGGATGTTCACGCCGAGCACCTCAGACAGCTCAGCCGCGGCGGCGCCGGTGCTGGTGTTGCGCCACGTGCGGAACGGCGTGAGCAACTCGCCCGCTGCGTCGAACGCGAGGTAGCCGTGCATCATCGCCGAGATGCCGATGCCGGCGAGCTGCGTCGGTGCAACGCCGTGACGCGTGCGGGCGTCGGCGACGAGCGCGGCGAACGCGGCCTGGAGCCCGGCCCAGACGTCGTCGAGCGAGTAGGTCCAGACGCCGTCGACGAGCTGGTTTTGCCACTCGTGCGCTCCGGTCGCGAGCACCTCGGTGGGCTTCTCACCGATGAGGCAGGCCTTGATGCGGGTCGAGCCGAGTTCGATCCCCAGCACGGCGCGCCCCTCGGCGATCACGGTCGCGGCGGTCATCGAGCACCTCCCGCTGCCGTGGTCGACGCACCTTGCCCGTAGACGTTCTGGTAGCGGTCGAAGAGGGCGTCGATCGCGCTCTGCTCGATGCGAACAAGCTCGCCGCCCTGGCGGGCGATGTGCACGGTGCGGGCGACGTCTTCGAGCATGACCGCGGCCTTGACGGCGTCGCGAGCGTCGCGGCCGATCGTGAACGGGCCGTGGTTCTGCATGAGCACGGCGCGCGAGCGGTGGCCCGTCAGCGTGTCGACGATGCCGCGGCCGATCGAGTCGTCGCCGATGATCGCGAACGGGCCGACCGGGATGTCGCCCCCGAACTCATCAGCCATCGCCGTAATGACGCAGGGAATCGACTCGCCTCGCGCGGCCCAGGCGGTCGCGTAGGTGGAGTGGGTGTGCACGACGCCGCCGACGTGCGGCATGTGGCGGTAGACGTAAGCGTGCGCGGCCGTGTCGCTCGACGGGCTGCGGTCGCTGCCCGGAGTGTTTGCGACGACCTCGCCGTCGAGCGTGCACAAGATCATGCTCGAGGCATCGAGGTTGTCGTAGTCGACGCCGCTCGGCTTGATGACGAAGAGGTCAGCACCGGGCACCCGGCCCGAGACGTTTCCGCCTGTCCACACCACGAGTGAGTTGCGAACGAGCTCCGCGTGCAGCGCGGCCACGTCGTCGCGAACGCGCGCGACAGCGACCTGCACTTCGGGGCTCAGCACGTTCACGGGACTCCATCGTCACAGCGGCGACGGGGGCCCGACGCCGGGGTGGAACTGATTATCGGTCGACCCGAAGGAGGACCGTGCGCGACGTCTCGGATTGTGACCGTTCACATCGCGCGTTGGCAATCTAACGGCGAAACGGTCACATCTGTCAACCGGAGCCGCCGATGAAACGGTCACAACTGGATAACAACCGCGTGATCATCCTCGACCCTGTGCTCGCCCGCTACCGCGGGCCGCGCCGGGCGGAACCAGAAACGGGTCGTCAGCGACGTCGAGCGGTCGACTCGCGAACGATCAACTCGGGCTGCACCGGGTCGTGGTTCATGCCCGTCTCGCCCCGCAGTTCACCGAGCAAGAGCGCGACGGCGCGACGGCCGATCTCGGCGAAGTTCTGACGCACGGTCGTCAAGGGCGGGGCGAAGTGTGCTGACTCGGGAATGTCGTCGAACCCGACGATCGAGATGTCGCCCGGCACGTCGAGCCCGTGCTCGCGACAGGCGTGCATGAACCCGAGCGCCATTTGGTCGTTGCCGACGAAGACCGCCGAGAAGTCGCGATACCGCAGCAACTCGATTCCGGCGTAGTAGCCGAACGACGCCGTCCAGTCGCCGAGAATCGGTGCCCGAGTGCGCAAGTCGGCATCAGACAGTTCGCGCAAGAAGCCCTGCATGCGCGCTTCGGCCTCGATCCAGTCTTGCGGGCCGGAGATGTGCATGATTTCGGTGTGGCCGAGGTCAATCAGGTGCCGTGTTGCCTGGCGAGCACCTTGCACTTGGTCAACCCAGAGCGAGTGCGAGGTGTTGAGGCCCGTGGCCTCCAACGTCACGAAGGGCACCGAGACCTGCAGGTCGTTGAGTGCCTCGAACACGCGCACTTGGGGCGCAATCACAATGAGAGCTTCGACCGCTTGGCTGATGAGGTAGTCGACCGCTGACTTGATCGAGGCGTACTCGGTTGAGCTGATGTTTGTGATCGACAACCGATAGCCCGCCTCGCGCGCTGCCGTTTCGATTGCGCTGATGGCGGTCGCCGGGCCGTAGTGCACGGTCTGCGCCGAAAGCACTCCGATCGTGCGCGATCGACTCGTGACGAGCGCACGCGCGGCTTGATTCGGGCGATAGCCGAGAGCCTCGATCGCGTCGCGCACGCGCTGCAGAGTTTCGGGGCGAATGCTCGGGCTGTCGTTCAGCACGCGAGAAACGGTCTGATACGACACCCCGGCGACGCGGGCAACGTCGCGAATGTTGGGTGCGCGCGACCGTTCCGGCTCTGCCGGGCTCACCTCTTGGGTCGTCATCGAAGTCCGATCAGGTCGCGATGTGTACGGTCACATCCGCACGATCATTATGCACGGCAGGCCTGCTCTGGCATACCCAGGTCAGCTCCCGGGCACTGCGTGAGCGCCTTACGCGAGGGCTGCGAGGCCGCGATGAACGTCGGCGAGCAGGTCGTCGACGTCTTCGATGCCGACCGAGAGTCGCACGATCGCGTCGCTCACTTCGAGCTCGGTGCCGCGCACCGAGGCGTGCGTCATCTCGCTCGGGTAGTTCACGAGCGACTCGACGCCACCGAGCGACTCCGCGAGTTGGAACACCCGCAGACTCTCGGCGAAGCGGCGCGCGGCCGCGGCGCCACCGGCGAGGTCGAGCGAGAGCATCCCGCCGAATCCGCGCATTTGGCGCACCGCAAGATCGTGACCCGGGTGATGCGGCAGCCCCGGGTAGTAGACGCGCGACACCGCAGCGTGACCGTCGAGCGCTTCGGCAATGGCCTGGGCGTTCTCGGAGTGCTGGCGCATGCGCACCGCGAGCGTCTTGATTCCGCGGGTGGTGAGCCATGCATCCATGGGGCCCAAGACGGCCCCTGCCGCGAACTGGTGAAAGCGCACCTGCTCGGCCAGCTCGTCGTCGTTCGTCACGATCGCGCCGCCGAGCACATCGGAGTGCCCGCCCAAATACTTCGTTGTCGAGTGCACGACGACGTCGGCACCGAGCACGAGGGGCTGTTGCAGGTAGGGAGTCGCGAAGGTGTTGTCGACCACGACGATGGCGCCCACCGCGTGCGCGATCTCGGCGAGTGCCGTGATGTCGGTGATCTTCATGAGCGGGTTGCTCGGCGTCTCGAGCCACAGCACCCGCGGGCGCAACGACTCGAGGGCCTCGCGCGTCGCGGCGAGGTCGCCCAACTCAATGGTCGTGAGCTCGACGCCCCAGGGGCCGAAGATGCGGCGTACGAGCCGGTGGGTTCCGCCGTAGACATCGTTGCCCATGAGCACGCGATCGCCGGGCTTGAGAATTGCGCGCAACAGCGCGTCTTCCGCGGCGAGGCCCGACGCGAACGAGAGGCCCGTGCGTCCGCCCTCGAGCGAGGCGAGCTGGGTCTGCAGCGCATCGCGCGTCGGGTTGCCCCCGCGGGCGTACTCATACCCGCCGCGCAAGTCGCCGATTGATCGCTGCACGAAGGTCGAGGTCATGTAGACCGGCGGCGTCACCGCGCCCGTCGTGGGGTCGAACTCTTGACCAGCGTGAATTGCGCGCGTGGCGAAGCCGTGCAGAATCTCGTCGTCGGTCACGCGGAGCCCTCCGGTGCAGCGGCGAGCGCCGCGATCAGATCAGTGCGAGTCAGCAGCCCGATCGGGTTGCCGCCATCGAGAACGAGCAAGGCTTCGGGATGCCGTCCGCCAGCCCCGCGTTCGCCAAAGCGATCGCGCGCAGCCTCGAGGCTCTCGTGTGCGCCGACGACGGGCAGGCTCGGCCCCATCGCGCGTGTGATCGGATCAGCCGCGGTCACCTCGCCGGTGGCAAGCGCGCGCAGCAGAGTCGGAGCGTCGACCGCGCCGAGCACTTCCCCGAGCACGACGGGGGGCTCGGCGGCGAGGACGGGCAGGGCAACGGTGCCCGACTCAAGGGCCGCGACGGCATCCGCCACCGAGCTTTCGCGGCGCAGGTGGGGCAGCGCGCGCGGCGGAGTGCCGAGCAGATCGGCGACGGTGGGCGAGCCCGCGGGGCGCGTGAAGCCGTGGCGGAGCATCCACCCCTCATTGAAGATCTTGCCGAGGTAGCCGCGCCCGCCATCAGGCAGCAGCACGACGACGACGTCGTCGGGCCCGAGCTCTCGAGCCACCTCGAGCGCCCCGACCGCAGCCATGCCGCACGAGCCACCGACCAGAAGCCCTTCTTCGCGCGCAAGGCGCAGGGTCATGTCGAACGACTGTTGGTCGCTGACCGCGACGATGCGGTCGACTTGGCTCGGGTCATAGGCCTCGGGCCAGAAGTCTTCGCCGACGCCCTCGACGAGGTAGGGCTGGCCCGTGCCTCCCGAGTAGACGCTGCCGACGGGGTCGACGCCGACGATCTGCACGCGGCCGCCTGCGCGGTCGTTGCTGATTTCGCGCAAGTAGCGCCCGGTGCCACTGATCGTGCCGCCGGTTCCGACGCCCGTCACGAAGTGGGTGACTCGGCCATCGGTGTCGCGCCAGATCTCGGGCCCGGTCGACTCGTAGTGGCTCAGTGGGCCATTGGGGTTGGCGTACTGGTTCGGCTTGAAGGCGCCAGGAATCTCGCGCGCGAGCCGGTCAGAGACGCTGTAGTACGACTCCGGGTCTTCCGGCGCGACGGCCGTGGGCGTCACGACGATCTCGGCACCGTACGCGGTCAGCACGTTGCGCTTGTCTTCCCCCACCTTGTCGGGCAGCACGAAGACGCAGCGATAACCGCGCTGCTGGGCGACGAGCGCGAGGCCAACACCCGTGTTGCCGCTCGTCGGCTCGACAATCGTGCCGCCCGGCTTCAGCAGGCCCTCGCGTTCCGCCGCATCGATGATGCGCGTGGCGATGCGATCTTTCGCCGAGCCGCCAGGGTTCAGATACTCAACCTTGGCGAGCACCGTCGCCGAGATCCCCTCCGTCACGCGGTTGAGGCGCACGAGCGGGGTGTTGCCGATCAGGTCGACGATCGAAGCGGCGTATTTCACGCTGTGAATCTATCAGCGGGCTGACCACCGGCCGGGTTCGTGACCGTCGACCTAGTACGCGATCGAACGGGTTCCGTGCGGCACGTCGACGCCGGCGAGCGCGAAGGCCTCGCGCACGAGCTGGCGACGATTGTCGATCTCGCGGCCGAAGTCGCGAGCGAGTTCGGGTCGACGCGCGACCAGGTTGTCGATGACGGCGACGGGAACGAACAACGTGGTGACCGGTGTCATCGCGGAGACCGCGGCGCTGATTCCCTGCCGCGTGAGAGAAGTGAGGCCGACGATCTCACCGCTCGTGAGGTCGGTCACCGGCATGCGAACTCCGCCGGCCGCCTCGACGATCATCCGAGCGGTTCCTGATTCGACCAGGCGGATGCCCACCGGAACCTCTCCCGGATGCTGCAGCTTCTCACCGTCGACGTACCGTTCGACGCGCACCTGAGGAGCCAAAGCGCGGGCTTCCTCGACGGAGCAGTAGAGAGCGGATGCGAATCGCTCAAGCATCGCCGCCCGACGCTCGGTGGTGTCGTAGTCGACGAAGTAGTCACCGTCGAGGTGCAAGCCCGCGCGGCGAGCCGCGTACCAGAGGCGCCGTCGGTACTCGGTGAGGGCGTCGTACTCATCCCCGGGCGTCGCAACAGGAATGTTGATCTCGTACTCGCCCGCCGCGAACGTTCCGACGCTGGGCTCTCCCCCGGCGACGAGGTGCGGCAAGTCAGCCGCGACCTGGTTCATCACCGCGATGACCGTCTCGGGCGGGTCTTCCGTGGCGAACGTGACCATCTGGAAGGCCGTGAAGGGTGCCTTCTTGGCGGTGTAGTTCTTGAACGACGCCCCGGCGAGCTCGCTGTTGGGCACGATCACGACACCCGAGGGGGTGCGAATGTGCACCGAGCGCCAGTTGACTTCGGTCACGTAGCCGCGCACGTCTCCGACCTGCAACCAGTCGCCGATCTCGAACGGCTGCTCGAAGAGCAACAGAAGGCCCGACAGCACCGAGCCGACGGCGTTCTGCAGGGCGAGACCGATCACGATCGAGCTAATGCCGAGTGCCGTAAACAGGCCGCCGACGTCGGCCCCCCACACCCACGAGAACAACAGGGCGAGCGAGATGATGATGATCAAGAATCGGGTGACGTCAACGAAGATCGTCGGCAACCGCTCGCGCCAGGTTCCCTTGCGTGCTCTCGCGAAGAGTGCGACGTTCAGGGTGTTGATGATGACGAGGATCACCAAGAAGCCGAGCACGGTGGCCACGATCTGGCCCCATGACGCGTCAACCTCTCCCTGCTCAACTTGACTGAGCACGATGAGCAGTGCGGCGATGGGGGCGACGTAGTTGCGCACGAGCCGCACAATCTTTGCGGCCGGGCTCCCCCGTCGGTCGAGTGACTCATAGAGCTCGCTGAGCACGAGCAGCACGAGCGGAAGGCCAACGATGACGATGATCGACGGCCAGAACCAGCTCTCGAGCCACACCTCAGTCATGGGCGCGATTCACGTCGACGCGGAGAATGCGTTGGGGGCCGTCCGCCAGTTGCACGACACCGACGACCACGAGCGGCACCGTCTCGGGGAGCCCGGCCGCGACACGCTCGGTGATGTAGATGCCGGCTTCGGGTCGCTCTGACTGAATCTGGAACGCAAGGTTGACTGCTTCACCCCACAGGTCGTAGACCATGTGCGCGCGCCCGACGAGTCCGCTGCTCGCGCTTCCGAGATCGAGGCCAGCGCGCAAGCGCAACGACACACCCCACTGGGCACTGAACCGATCGAGAATTCGCTGCAGCTCGAGAGCGAAGTCGACGATGCGGCGCGCGTTGTCGATGCGCGGAACCGTGAGCCCACAACTCGCGAGGTAGCCCTTCGTGGCGGTGCGCACGTGCTCGACTCCGAGCGCCGTTGCCGCGTCGTCAAACTGACGTACGAGTTCGTTGAGCGCTTCGAGCGTCGCTTCGGTATCGAGCGACTTGCTGTAGTCATCAAAGCCCACGATGTCGGCGTACATGACCGAGATGTCGCGGTGGTCTTCCGCGATCGTCTGCACACCCTCGCGGTAGCGCCGGATCACCGGCTCGGGCATGAGCGCTCGCAGCAATCGCTCGCTCTCGGCGCTTTGCTCGTCGAGCAACTCGGCCTTCACCTGCAAACTGCGACTCATGTCGTTGAAGGCTGCCGCGACGCTCGACATCTCATCGCTCGACCCCGCATCGACCGTGACGCCGGTCTCACCTGCCGCGATCCGCTTGGCGGCCGCGGAAAGCCGGCGGAGCGGCTGCACGAACACGCGCGCGAGCAACAGGGAGAGCACGGAAACGACCAAGGCGAGCACGGCGGAAGAGATGATCAGGTTGCGCGTGAACTCGGTGACGGGGGCGAATGCTTCGCCGGTCTCGAGTTCAGCAACGACGACCCATCCCAGGTCATCCACATCGACAGCGCCGTAGGCAGCGAGAGTGTCACTGCCCAGGTAGCTCGCCGCGATGAGCGTGCCCTCGCCACCCGCGAGGGCTGCGTCGACCGCGGCCGAATTGACGGGCAGCACGCCGATCGTGGTTTCGCGCGCGAGCACGAGGTCGACCGTCGCGTCGCTGATGCCGGCCGTGCGCGCTGCCGCGGCGAACGCTGCGGGGTCTTCTTGCAGAAGTCGTGAGGGAGACCGCATGACCGAATCGGTTCCGACCAGGTACGCCTCGCCTGTTTCGCCGAGACCGCCCTGACTCCAGTCGCCGTCGGCGGTCATGACGCTGCTCAACCGCTCGATCGGCAGCTCCACCGCCATCGCGCCGATGATCTCGCCGTCGAGCCCGATCGGCGTCACGGCCCATCCAGCGGGAAGGTTCAGCGACGGCGGGTAGGGCTCGAAGTCGGTGAACGTCACCTCGCCGAGCAAGTTGTTGCCCATCGCGGCGTCGTAGGCGCTCGCGAGGTTCGAGAAGCGATAGGGGCCCATCAGTACGTTCGTTCCGAGATCGACGCCCTTGAACGCGCTGTAGACCACGCGCCCCTCGGCGTCGAGCAACAGAACATCTTCGTAGTCGAGTAGCTCAGTCATCGACCGGAAGTAGTCGTGGTAGCGCGCGTGAGTTGCCGACCAAGCGCTACCGTCACCCGCGTCGTCAACCGCGATCGCCTCCTCGAACGTTGCATGCGGAGCCGTATAGAACACCTGAAGGTACGTCGCGGCACCAGCGCTGGGCACGAACGTGTCGACGCTCACGGGTGACCCCGTGGCCTCACTCAGTTGTGGTCCGAAAACCTCGGCGTAGTACGCATCGAGCGCGGCGCGTTGTTCAGCATCGAGTTCCGCGCTCTCAAGCTCGTCGAAGCCTTGCGTGAAGGCAACGGTCGCGTCGACCACGCTTTGGCCGCGTGAGTGCACGACGACCGTGTTCTCAATGGAGGAGAACAGCCGGCTGATCTCACGCTCACGGGAATCACGAACCTCGACAAGGCGCTCGAACGCGGCATCGCGCAGCGAATCGGTCGCATTGACGTAGCCAATGACACCGACGAGCACGTTCGATGCCAAGCTCACCCCGAGCAGCATGAGCAGCAGCGTCGACTGGATGCTCAGCCCTGCGCGTCGACGGCGAGCACGCGTGCTCGTGGCGGAGTGAGCGCCCGGCTCGTCAACAGCGAGGGTCATGCGGTTCCTCTGCTCGGGGCGCGGGGACGCGCAGCGTAGGCATGTCGCATCACAGTACTCCCGGCGCGCGGGGCATGGCGAGAGGGCGCCGAGAACTCTTCACAGCGTCTCCTGTGCGTTCTCTGGCAGGCTAGGGGAGTCTTTGCATCGACTTCCCCTGCCCGTTTCCCCCGACAGGAGCCCGCACCGTGGCCGAGAACGACCTGAGCGCCGACGAGAGCCTCACCATCAAGCAACAGCGCGAGAAGCGCCGCAGCGAGAAAGTTGCCGCGCTCAAGGCCAAGCAGGCCAAAGAAAAGCGCAATCGCCTGATCGGCATCGTCGCAAGCGCGACCGCTGGTGTGCTCGTCGTCGGAACCCTCATCACCGTCGTCGTCACCTCGGCGACGCCTCCCGTCGACCCCGCCACGATTGAGATCGAGGGGCTCGAGACCTTCGAGAACATCGAGGCCGTTCACGTGCAAACCGCCGTCGACTACACCATGACGCCTCCTGCCGGCGGGCCGCACAACCCCACCTGGCTCAACTGCGGCATCTACGAGGAAGAGGTTCCGGCTGAGTACGCGGTGCACTCGCTCGAGCACGGTGCCGTGTGGGTCACGTACGACCCCGAGCTCGTGACGGGCGACGACCTGACGACACTGCGCGACGCGATGCCGAGCACCTACATGATCCTCTCGCCGTTCCCGGGTCTTGACGCACCCGTCGTCGCGAGCGCGTGGGGCGTGCAGGTTGCCCTCGACGGTGTCGATGACCCGCGCCTTCGTGAGTTCATCATCAAGTACCGCGAGTCGCCCGACGCCCCCGAGCCCGGCGCCCTGTGCAGCCAGGCTCTCGACGGCCCCGGCAAGATCTCCTGATCATGACGAGCCCCGACGTCTCGACCTCGGCCCCGGCACCGCTCGGGCGCACCCGATTGATCGTCGTCGTTGGGCTACTCGTTCTCGTGGCTCTTGTCGTCGGCGCCCTCATCGGGCGCGTCACGTCACCCGGCACCCCGATGCCGAGCGACTCGAGCGCCGAAGCAGGCTTCGCCCGTGACATGAAGGTGCACCACGGTCAAGCGGTCGAGATGTCGCTCCTCGTGCGCGATCGGTCCGAGAGTGATGAGATTCGCCTTCTTGCCCTCGACATCGCGACCGCCCAAACCCAGCAGCAGGGGCAAATGTTCGCGTGGCTCGCGATGTGGGGCCTGTCGCAAACCTCGTCAGCCGATGAGATGGAGTGGCTGTCGCGCCCGGTGATCGATGGCTCGGCGGGCCACGACGGGCACGGTGGGCACACTCCCGGCGAACCAATGCCGGGCGTCGCGACCTTCGAGCAAATGCAAGAGCTGCAGAACGCGACGGGTGTCGAGGCCGAGATCATTTACCTCGAGCTCATGATCGAGCACCACATTGGCGGAGTCGAGATGGCCGAAGCCGTTCTCGCCCGCAGCAGTGATCCCCTCGTGACGCAGCTCGCGCAGGGAATGGTGCAGCTGCAGCAGAAAGAGATCGACTACATGAACGAGCTGCTCGCCGAGCGGTCGTAGTCGGCCGACTGCTGCGCGACGAGTCGGGCGTACACCCCGCGTCGCTCCACCAGGTGCAGGTGCGTGCCACTCTCGACGATGCGCCCGTGGTCAACGACGTAGATAACGTCAGCAGCACTGATCGTCGAGAGTCGATGCGCAATCGCGATCGTCGTACGGCCGCGACTCGCCGCGTCGAGGGCCTCTTGCACGATGCGCTCGGAGACCGAATCGAGCGCACTCGTGGCCTCGTCGAGAATCAGCACGGGCGGGTCTTTCAGCAGCACACGCGCGATCGCGACGCGTTGCTTCTCACCGCCGGAGAGCCGGTAACCGCGCTCGCCGACGATCGTGTCGTAGCCGTCGGCGAAGCTCACAATGGTGTCGTGGATGCTCGCCGCACGACACGCAGCCTCGAGCTCGGCGTCGCTGGCATCGGGCTTCGCGTACCGAAGGTTTTCGGCGATCGACGCATGGAAGAGATAGGTCTCTTGGCTCACGATGCCCACGTGGTCGATCAGGCTCTGCTGTCGAAGGTGGCGCACATCAACGCCCGCCACCTCGACGACTCCGCTCGTCACGTCATGTAGTCGTGGCACGAGGTACGAAATCGTTGTCTTGCCCGCACCCGATGGCCCGACGAACGCCACGAACTGGCCGGGCTCGATCGTGAAGGAAACCGAGTCGAGCGTCGGAGTCGTGTCGTCGGCGGCATCGGGATACCGGAAGACCACGCTGTCGAAGCGCACACGCCCGCGGTGAGCCTCATCGACGTCGCGCGCATCGGGGGCTTCCACGATGCGCGGCTCGAGGTCGAGATACTCGAAGATTCGCGCGAATAGTGCACCGCTGGTCTGCAGGTCGAGGGCGACGCGCATGAGACCCATGAGAGGGAACGTGAGTCGAGCCTGCACCGTCGTGAACGCCACGATGGTGCCCGCCGTGACGGCGACGTCGACCTGAATCAGCCACGCGGCGACCAGGTACACGATCGCGGGAATCACCGACAGGAAAACGTTGACGGTCGCAAAGAACCACTGGCCGCTCATCGCGAGTTGCACCTGCAGACCGCGCTGCACGTCGTTCTCGCGGCGATAACGCTCGACCTCGCTGTCTTGCCGATCGAAGCTCTTCGCGAGCACGATGCCCGATACGCTCAGAGCCTCCTGTGTGATCGCTGTCATGTCACTCAGCGACTCTTGCGTCTTCGTCGCGATGCGCGCACGCACCTGCCCGACTCGACGTTGCGCGATCACGAGCACGGGCAGCAGAACAACCGCAACGATCGTGAGTTGCCAGCTGAGCAGCAGCATCGCAATGAAGGCAGCAATGACCGTGACGGTGTTGCCGATGACGTTCGACACCGTGTTGCTCAGCACCCCGGCGACACCGCCAACGTCGTTCTGCAGGCGCGACTGAATGATGCCGGTCTTCGTTCGCGTGAAGAAAGCGAGTTCCATCGCTTGGAGGTGCGAGAAGAGTTGCACCCGCAATTGCGCCATGACACTGTTGCCGACGGTCGCGGTCAGCCTGGTCTGGGCGACCCCGAGGCCTGCCGCGACGACCCAGAGCCCCACCATCGCACCGACGATCTGGAGGAGCACCGGGATGTTCGGCTCGCCCTCGGGCGGAAAGAGCCCCACATCGAACGCCTGCTGAGTCAACAACGGAGGAGCGACGCTCAGCGCGGCCGACACGAGGACCAGCGCGATGGTGATGGTGAGAGCGGTGCGATGCGGCGCGAACAGCGTTGCGATGCGCGGGAGCAGGTTCGGGATGCGCGGCGCTTCGGCGTTGGCGGCCCGCTGCGCCTCGACATCTCCGCTCGACACGCGGGATCCCCGGCGGCCACCACCCATGCTCATGCGCTGAGCCTAGGTGGCACCACCGGGGAACCCGTGTGAGAGCGATTCCGGTCGGTGTCGACTAGCCCTTCGTCGAACCCGCCAGCAAGCCGCGGACGAAGTACCGCTGCAGGCTGAAGAACACGATGAGCGGAACGATGAGCGAGATAAAGGCGGCCGCCGGCAGTCGCTCGAGGTTTCGACCGAAGTTGCCGACGAGTTCAGCGAGGCGCTGGGTGAGCGGTGCGACATCTGCCGTGCCCCCCGAGAACACGAGCGCGACGAGCAGGTCATTCCAGACCCACAAGAACTGGAAGATGGCGATCGAGGCGAGCGCGGGCAGCGCGAGCGGAATGACAATGCGGAAGAAGATCTGCGTGTGGTTCGCCCCGTCGACGCGGGCCGCTTCGATCACTTCTGCCGGAATCTCACTGATGAAGTTGTGCAGCAAGAAGATGCACAGAGGAAGGCCGAAGATCGTGTGGGCGATCCAGACCGCCGGGAACGTGCCGCTGATGCCGAGAACCTCGTTGAAGATCTGCAGCAGCGGGATCAGCGCCATCTGCAGGGGCACGATCTGCAGAGCAAAGATCAGCACGAAGATCGCCCCCGAGCCGCGGAACTTGATCCAGGCGAAGGCGTAGGCGGCCATCGTCGCGATCGCGATCGGGAAGATCGCCGACGGAATCGCAATGACGAGCGAGTTCACGAAGTACGAGCCGAGGTTGGCCGACGATGCGCCTTGCACGGTGAGCACGTCGATGTAGTTCTCGAGCGTGAAGCTCGGGCTCACAAAGATGTTCCACCAGCCGTTGGTGCGGATCTCTTCGGGCGTGCGGAACGACGAGACAAAGAGGCCGAACGTCGGAATTGTCCACAGGGTCGCGATCAGGATGGCGGCGAATGTCGCCCACGGTGACGTCAACCGCTCCTTGACCCGGCGCATCTTTCCCGCACCCGATGGCGCAGCCGTGGGCGCGTTCTTCTGGCCGAGAGGGGCGTCGAGCGCCTGCTCCGCCGCGGCCGTGGCGTCGGTGCTCATCGGATCTCCTTCTGCTTGCGCATGACGCGCACGTTGTAGACGACGATCGGCAAGACCATGAAGAACAACAGAACAGCGAGCGCCGAGCCGTAGCCCGTTTCGCCTCGGTTGAAGGCCTGCGTGTACATCTCGTTCGCGACGACGGAGGTGTTGAAGTTGCCGCCGGTCATCGCGCGCACGATGTCGAACACCTTCAGGGTGGCGATCGAAATGGTCGTGACGACGACGACGAGAGTTCCGCGGATTCCGGGAACGGTGACGTTCCAGAACGACTGCCAGGCGTTCGCACCGTCGAGCCGGGCCGCCTCGACGATCTCAATCGGGACGCCCTTGATCGCGGCCGACAGCAGCACCATGGCGAAACCGGTCTGAATCCAGACCATGACGACAATGAGGAAGAAGGTGTTCCAGGGTGAGTTCACCAAGAAGGGCACGGGGTCTTGCCCGAGCCACACGATAATCTGGTTGAGCAAACCGATCTGTTCGCTGAAGCCGACCTCGCGATACTCGTACATGAATCGCCAGATGATGCCGGCACCGACGAACGAGATGGCCATCGGCATGAAGACGAGTGACTTGAGCACCTTTTCGCCGTGCGACTTGTCGATGAACACCGCGTAGGCGAGACCCACGGCTGTCGAGAGGGTGGGCACAAGGGCAACCCAGATCACGGTGTTGATGAGCACGAGCGTGATGTCCGGTTGCGTGAACATCCACACGAAGTTATTGAGGCCGACGAAATCGGAACCGTTCGCGGTTTGTCGGCTAAAGAACGACAGAGCCGTTGTACGAATTGCCGGGTAGACGAGGCCAACGGCCAGCAGCAGGATCGCGGGGCCGACGAAGGCGATCAATTGCACGACGTCGCGGCCGCGCTTCGGAGCGCGATCGGCAAGAAAGAGCACGAGTCCGACGACCGCGGCAAACGCCGCGAGACCGAGGAACATGAGCCCGAATTTCTCGATGAGATCAGACCAGAATTCACTCATGCCGCATCAAACCTCCATTGGTTTGGTTCGTGGTCACGCTATCTGACGGACCGGCCCACCAGACACGGGGTGTCTGATGGGCCGGTCACGAAGAGATCAGCCGCTGTTCCCTACTGAGGGAACGTTGCGTCGATCGTCTGCAGCACTTCCTGCGTCGAGGTGCCGTTGACCCAGTCCACCATGCCGGTCCAGAACGAGCTGGTTCCGACTGCGGCGGGCATGAGGTCAGACGCGTCGAAGCGGAAGATGGTGTCCTCTCCCTGCAGGATCTCGACCGACTGGCGGGCGAGGTCCGAGCCGGCGAGCGACGGGTCGAGACCCTTGTTCGCCGAGATGACGCCACCGCGCGAGACGCGCTCGTTGGCGAAGGTGTCGCTCGACAGGTAGGCCTGCAGAGCGGCGGTCGCCTCGCGGTCGTTGAACGCGGCCACGAACTCGCCACCACCGGTGACGGCCGAGGGGTCGCCCTCCGCGATCGGCGGGGTCAGGAACGCCCAGACGTCACCGTCGGGAGCGACCGTCACGCCCTCGCCCCACTGCGCCTCATAGAACGAGGCCTGGTGGTGCATCGAGCAGGTGCCGTCGAGAATCGAGAGGCCGCCATCCTGGAAGGTGGTGGTCACGATCGACTGCACGCCACCGAAACCGCCGTTGACGTGGTCCTCGTTGAGGAGGACCTCGCCGACGAGGTCGAACGCCTCGGTGATCTCGGGCGAGTCGAACTTCAGCTCGCCAGCAACCCACTGGTCGTACGCCTCGGGGCCCGAGTTGCGCAGAACGAGGTCTTCGACCCAGTCGGTGCCGACCCAGCCGGTCGCGTCACCCGAGCCGAAGCCAACGCACCACGGACGGTAGGGTCCGTCGTTGCGCTCGGTCATCTGCTCGGTGAGGTCGAGAAGGCCTTGGTAGGTCGTCGGGATCTCGTAGCCGTTCTCTTCGAAGTCGGCCGGCGAGTACCAGATGTAACCTTTGACGCTCGCGAGCAGCGGCGCGGCGTAGAACTCGCCATCGACGGTGCCGTAGCCCTTCCACGACTCGCTCCAGAACTCGTCGACGTTCGCCTCGACGGCCTCGGGGGCCGGCGCGACGTAGCCGTCGGCGATCAGGCGCTGCAGCAAGCCGGGCTGCGGGATGATCATCAGGTCGGGCGCGTCACCGGCGGCGGCGCGCACGTTGATCTGAGTCTCGGCCTCTTGCGTGCCGTTGTACTCGACGGTGATGCCGGTGCAGGCCTCGAAGTCGGCCATGCTCTCAACCAGGGCGTCTGCCTCAGTGTCGATGATGGTTGCGTACAGCTCGACTGACTCGCCGTCGAAGGTGCCGTAGGCCTCGTATGCAGAGCAGTCAGCGTCGCCGCCTGCTCCAGGATCGTCGGTCTCGGCCGCACAGCCCGCAAGAATCAGGCTGAGGGCTCCCAGTGCCGCTGCAGGCGCAATAAGCCTGCGTCGGAGGGTAGAGCTCGTGTGTTTCCTCTTCATTGAGGTCGGTCGACGCGCCAGGCGACGCGCGTGGTGGTGGTCGTGCGTGAGTGGAGTTCAGCTCTGACGCTCCGCCTGGACGTAACGTCGGCAACCGGTTCCAGGGGTCACGGTACGTCACGCCCTGTCAGGATGCAACCCTTGCGCCCGCCGCCGTTACCGTTCCGTTGCCGAATTCCCCGCGGGTGCACAGGCTGGGCCGCAGGGGGGCGGAATCCGTGAGAGCGACTACACGTGGCACCGGTTCCACACCGCGGCTAATCGGGCTACACTGACGGCACGGTTGTGAAACTGTCGGTGATCGGCAGCCGCACAGTCGCAATCCACCCACTCGCTGCAGTCCAATGGAGGGCCAGGCAATGAGCATCCTCGCCGATGTGGCGCGCAACGCGGGTGTGTCGAAATCCACCGCCTCTCGGGCCCTGAGTGGCCGCGGCTACGTTTCCGAAGACACGCGTCGCCGAGTCGAAGCGGCCGCTGCCGAGCTCGGCTACGTCGTCTCAAGTACGGCGGCCAGTCTCGTGACAGGCCGCACGCGCAACGTGGCCGTGGTGATCCCCTACATCAACCGCTGGTACTTCGCCGAAGTGCTCGAAGGCATTGAGGCGGCGCTGATTCGCGCGGGCTATGACTTGACGCTCTACCGGCTGAGCACCGATCACGACTTGCGCCGGCGAGTGTTCGACTACTTCCTCATTCGCAAACGCGTCGACGCCGTCATCTCGGTCGCGATTGACCTGAGCCCCCACGAAGTTCAGATGCTTCTCTCGCTCGGCAAACCTCTCGTCGGCATCGGCGGTCGCATCGACGGTATCCCGTCGCTGTCGATCGACGATGTCGAGACGGCACGACTCGCGACCGAGCACCTCATCAGCCTCGGCCACCGGCGCATCATGCACATCGGAGGCGACCAGAACGAGCAGATGGACTTCCGCGTTCACTCGCAGCGCTACACGGGGTTCCGTCAGGCCATCGCCGACGCAGGAATATCGGTTGATGACGACTTCCGTCACGCCGAATTCTCCATCGAAGGCGGCTACAGCGTTGGGCTGTCCGTGCTCGGCGACCCACGCACTCGGCCGACGGCGATCTTCGCGGGCTGCGACGAGATTGCGATCGGCGTCATGGTCGCCGCGCGCCAGCTCGGCATTTCGGTGCCCTCGGAGCTTTCGGTCATCGGAGTCGACGGGCACCCCCTGTCGACGATGTTCGGGCTGACGACCCTCGTGCAAGAACCGGGCGGTCAAGGCGCTCGAGCTGTCGAGTTGCTCTTGGGCCAGTTGGACCACGCCGACGCTCCCCCGCCCGACGAACACGTATTGTTACCGACCGCCTTGGTCGTGCGATCGAGCACGGCCGCACAGCGCGTCGCGACCCTCTGACCGCGGCATCACGCACGAGAGCCCCGCACCGTCATGCGACGGGCGGGGCTCTCGTGAATCAGCAGTCGGAGACTACTTGAGGGTGACGGTCGCGCCAGCCTCTTCGAGCTGAGCCTTGGCCTTCTCGGCGGTCTCCTTGTTCGCGCCCTCGAGCACGACACCGGGAGCGCCGTCAACGAGCGCCTTCGCCTCGCCGAGGCCGAGGCTGGTGAGGGCGCGCACCTCCTTGATGACCTGGATCTTCTTCTCGCCAGCGGCCTCGAGAACGACGTCGAACGAGCTCTTCTCCTCGACCTCTTCGGCGGCAGCGCCGCCACCGGCCGGGGCAGCCGCGGCAACCGCGACGGGCGCGGCAGCGGTGACCTCGAAGACCTCTTCGAACTTCTTCACGAACTCGCTGAGTTCGATGAGTGACAGCTCCTTGAACGCCTCGATGAGGTCGTCAGTGCTGAGCTTGGCCATGATTTCTCCTTATGTAACGGGGTTGGTGTAGTGGACGTCGACCGGTCAGCGTTAGCTTCCGGACTCCTGCTTCTGCCGCAGAGCGTCGACCGCGCGAGCGGCCTGCGCGAGCGGCGCGTTGAACATGTAGGCGGCACCGAAGAGCGAGGCCTTGACGGCACCGGCAAGCTTTGCCAGCACCACCTCACGGCTCTCGAGCTCGGCGAGCTTCATGACATCGGCGGCCGAGAGCGGTTTACCGTCGAAGTAACCGCCCTTCACCACCAGGTTGGGGTTCGCCTTGGCGAAGTCACGCAGGGCCTTCGCCACCGACACGGGGTCACCGTGAACGAAAGCGAGGGCGGACGGACCAGCGAGCATGTCATCGAGCGAGTCGATGCCTGCCTGCCGGGCCGCGATCATGGTCAGCGTGTTCTTCACCACAGCGTACGACGCGTCGGCACGGATATTGCCACGCAGCGTCTTGAGCTGCGCCACCGTGAGACCGCGGTACTCGGTCAGCAAAACGGCGGTCGAGCTGGAGAAAAGTTCCTTCAGCTCTGCGACCGTTGCTTCCTTGTTCGCCATGGTGCTCCTCTGGTTGGGATTCAAATTCAGCCGAGACCGGCCGCGCGGCGAAACCCTGTCAGAACAGAGGAAAAGGCCCGGCGCAAGCGCACGAGCCCGAGGCGAGCTTCCGGTCATGATTGATCGGATGCTCGGTTTCAGTTCATACACCTGCGCGGGTCGTCGCCCTGCTCGTAAGGAGCGTTGCGAACCTTCGGTCAGCGCTCCTGCGGGCAGGCGCGCCGACGGCCAGCGGTCTTCGGCTTCGTCCAGTGTAGCCCACGTCGCGTTCCGCGAGGTACACGGACCGCCATGCCCAAAAACACGACACGATTGACATGAATCAGGAAACGTCTGTAGGGTCGGATCGCCCCGATCGAAAGGACCAGCAATGGCAACCCAGGTGACCGTGATCCCCGGCGATGGCGTCGGCCCCGAATGCATCGATGCCGCACAGCGCATCATTGACGCCGCAGGCGTCGACATTGAGTGGGACAACCAGGAGGCCGGCGAGTCGGTGTTCCGCCGCGGCATCGCCTCGGGTGTTCCGCAAGAAACGATCGACTCGATCACCCGCACGCGCGTGGTGCTCAAGGGCCCGCTCGGAACCCCCGTGGGTTTCGGCGAGAAGTCGGCGAACGTCACGCTGCGCAAGCTCTTCGAGACCTACGCAAACATCCGCCCTGTGCGTGAGCTACCCGGTGTCTCGACCCGGTACTCCGGCTCGGGCGTCGACCTGGTCGTCGTGCGCGAGAACGTCGAAGACCTCTACGCCGGCATCGAGCACATGCAGACGCCCGGGGTTGCGCAGTGCTTGAAACTGATCTCGAACAAGGGCTCGGAGAAGATCGCTCGCACGGCCTTCGAGTTTGCGCGCAGCGAGGGGCGAAAGTCGGTGGTCTGCGCGACCAAGTCGAACATCATGAAGCTCACCGAGGGCGAGCTCAAGCGCACATTCGAGCGCGTCGCCCTTGAGTACCCCGACATCGAGTCGCACCACATGATCATCGACAACGCCGCGCACCAGCTCGTGAAGCGACCGGAGCAGTTCGACGTCATTGTCACGACCAACATGAACGGCGACATCCTCAGCGACCTCACCTCTGCCCTGGTCGGCGGGCTCGGCTTTGCCCCGTCTGCCAACCTCGGCTCGGGCGTCGCAATCTTCGAGGCCGTCCATGGCTCGGCGCCGAAGTACGCCGGCAAGAACGCCATCAACCCGACCGCGGTGATTCTGTCGTCGGTCATGATGCTCAAGCACTTGCAGTTCTTCGACGAGGCCGAGACCATCGAGAACGCTCTGTTCGCGACTCTCCAGAAAGGCGTACTCACGGGCGACGTGGTCGGCTACGACCGCGGAACCTCGACCACCGACTTCGCTTCGGCCATCATCGCGAACCTGGGTGAGAGCGTCGACGGCTACACGATCCGCCGCGGCCGCCCCTTGGCGATGCCCGCGCCGGTCGCCAACCCCGTCACGGTGGTTCCCGCCGAGCGTCGCGTGGTCGGTGTCGATGTGTTCGTGGAGTCGGGGCTCATGCCCGACGAGCTCGGCCCGCTGCTCGACGGCTTGGTCGAGAGCTCGCCCCTGCGCCTCAAGATGATCTCGAACCGCGGCACGAAGGTGTACCCCGACGGCAACACCAACATCGACGTCGTCGACCACTACCGCTGTCGGTTTGTGCTGCGCGAAGACGGTGAGTTGTCGCGCACCGAGATTCGTGCCCTGCTATCGACGATCGAAGCCGACGTTGACTGGGTGCACCTCGAACTGCTGCAAGAGTTCGACGGAGCCCCGGCCTTCACGAAGGCGCAGGGCGAAGACTAAGCCTCGTCGAGCCAGGAACGGCTCGGGGAGTAGTCGAGGTCGCGACGTGCGGCGTCGATCGAGAGCAGGGTCTCTCGACCGACGATCGCGCGCGTGAGCGGAACATCCGGAAACTCCGCCGCCATGAGGTCGGCAGAGTCACGCCGCATGACCGTGTCGGCGGCGGCGATGATGTACGTCGCATAGCCGGGGCCGCGGAGCGCGAGCGCACGCTCGACGGCGTGCGCGCCGTCGCGCCGGTCGATGTAGCCCCAGAGGTTCCAGCGGCGAAGGCTCGGGTCGTCTTGCCACGAGTCGAACTCGGCGTAGTCCTCCGGGGCCATGACGTTGCTGAAGCGCAGGCCCGTGATCGAGAGAGCGGGCTCGATGCGGCACAGCTTTCGGCCCAGCTCTTCTTCAAGGTGCTTGCCGATGGCGTACATGAAGTTGGGGCGAGTCGGCTGCGCCTCGTCGATCGGCGCCGACGGCGGCGGCTCGGTCAACGGCAACCCCAAGAGGGTCTCGCTCGAGGCGTGCACGATGCGCCTGATGCCGGCCCGGCGCGCTGCCTGAAAAACCGAAATCGTCATCGCGAGGTTGTCGTGCAACAGCACCGTATCGGGGCGGATGCCCGGCGCGGGTGACGCCGCCAAGTGAACGACCGCGTCGAGCCCGTCGTAGCGCTCTTCGACGCCGGCGAGGGCGTCAAGAACTTGACCTGGGTCGGCGAGGTCGACCCGCACAAACCCCTCACCAGGGGCGCCGACGGCGTCGAGCCCAGTCACGGAGTGCCCGGCCTCGACCAAGTGGGTGACGACGGCGTGCCCGAGCTTGCCGGTCGAGCCGGTGACGGCGATGCGCATGCGCTTGAGCCTAGGCGCTCTGGGCAGCGCGACCCGCAGGCGATCCGCTCGCGAGCGGCAGGCTCACGCGAAAGACGGTCTCGCCGGGTCGAGACGAGAAGGTGACGTCACCATCGTGAGCCTGCACGACGGCCGAGACGATGGCCAAGCCGAGGCCGGTGGAGCCGGTCGCGCGTGATCGCGAGGTGTCGGCGCGGGCAAAGCGCTCGAACAATACTGGCTGCACGTCGGGAGGAATGCCGGGGCCGGTGTCGGTGAGGGTGATGATCGCGCGACGGTCGAGCACACCGAGCGCAGCCGTCACGCGCGTGCCTTCGGGAGTGTGAATCCGCGCGTTCGCGAGCAGGTTTGCCACAACCTGGTGGAGGCGGTGCTGGTCACCTGTCACGATGACTTCACTCGAGGGCAAGCGCACGACCCAGTCGTGGGCGGGCGAGGTTGCGCGCGCATCCGCGACCGCATCGGCGACCACCGAGGCGATGTCGACCGGATCGCGGCGAAGGGCGCGCCCTTCATCGAGGCGCGCGAGCAGCAGGAGGTCATCGACGAGCTCCGACATGCGCACCGACTCTGACTCAATGCGCGCGAGCGCGTGGCGAATGTCGTCGGGAAGCTCGTGCCCTCCGCGCCGGGTGAGCTCGCTATAGCCGCGAATCGCGGCGAGAGGCGTGCGCAACTCGTGACTCGCGTCGGCGACGAACTGGCGCACCTTTTGTTCGCTGGCTTGGCGGGCATCGAAGGCGCCCTGCACGTGCTCGAGCATGCGCGTGAAGGCGAGCCCGAGCTGCCCGACTTCGGTCGTCGGGTCGGTGTCGAGCGCGGGCAAGCGCTCGGCGAGCGCGACGGTGCCGCGGTCGAGCGGCAGAGTGGTGACCGCAGTGGCAGCCTCGCGCACGCGCGTCAGGGGGCGAAGGCCGAGTCGCACGACTTCACGACCGAGAACTGCCGCGACGACGAGGATACCCGCGAGCACGGCGGCGATGACGGCGCCCAATCGCGCGACGGTTGCCGTCACTTCTTTCATCGAGATGCCGACGATGAGCACCGACTCATTGCCGGTGGGGGTGGCGAGCACGCGAAACTCACCGAGCCCGGCCGGCAGCCGCACGGTCTCGGGCTCGCCGAGGGTGCGCGACGAGAGCACGCGCACTTGCAGTGGCGTGAGCTCGCGCACGACAGCGTCGTCATCGAGATACGCGGCGACCGCCGAGCCGTCGTCTTGCAGCACGCCGACGAGCGACCCGAGCGGCAGCCCGGGGCCTTCGAAGCTCGACGACGGGCCACGGCCCGGTGCGGCGATGCGCTCGATGCGGCTCGTCGTAATGCGCAGTTCTTCGTCGAGTTGCGCGACCAGGTTGGCGCGCACGAAGTAGACGCTGAGCACGCCGATCGCCAAGGTCGCCATCATGAGCAGAATCAGGATGCCCGCGACCAGTCGCTGGCGTAGCGACCAGCCACCCACCATCAGGTGACCGGCTTGATCAGATAGCCGACGCCGCGCACCGTGTGGATCATGGCCGGGCCGAGCGAGTCGATCTTCTTGCGCAGGTACGAGATGTAGATCTCGACGATGCTCGAGCGGCCACCGAAGTCGTAGCTCCACACGCGGTCGAGAATCTGCGCCTTGCTGAGCACGCGGCGCGGGTTGCGCATGAGATAGCGCAGCAGTTCGAACTCCGTCGCGGTGAGCTCGATCTCGGTCTCACCGCGGCGCACCTCATAGCTCTCCTCGTTGAGCACGAGGTCACCGACGCGAATCTCGGGGTCGGCGCGTTCGCTCACGACGAGGGCACTGCGGCGAATGAGCCCGCGCAGTCGCGCGACGAGCTCTTCGAGGCTGAACGGCTTGGTGACGTAATCGTCGCCTCCCGCCGTGAGCCCGACGACGCGATCGTCGACCGAGTCTTTCGCCGTGAGGAAGAGCACGGGCACGTCGGTGCCGTCGGCGCGCAATCTGCGCAGCACCTCCAGACCATCAAGGTCGGGAAGCATGATGTCGAGCACAACGACATCGGGGGCGAACTCGCGACCGTGCTGGAGAGCTTGCTGGCCGGTCAACGCCGTGCGAACATCCCACCCCTCATAGCGCAGTGCCATCGAGACGAGTTCGGCAAGCGAGGGCTCATCGTCGACGACGAGAGCCCGAACGGGCGAGCCGTCGGGTCGAGTAAGGCGCGGGGTCTCGGGAAGCGTGTCGTCAGCCATAGCTCCAGTCAGCCCGACGAACCTATGAGCCTGCTTGGAGCATGCAATGCCGCAGAGAGCGCCGCACGAGATGAGCCCCGGCCGCGGGGGGTGCAGGCCGGGGCTCCCCGAGCCGTTTCGGGCGACTCAGGCGCGGTGCGCCCCACGCGTCGTGCGTCCTCCCACGCCAGCGATGCGGGCGATTACAGCGATGAACGCGGTCAGCGACACGATCATCAGCAGGGGAACGGACACCATGGGGAACACCTCGGGTTGCGATTCACGGTCAGTGTGGCCAGCTCGATCGAGGGGGGTGCTCGATGATTGATGTCCTCACTGTGGGGGACCGGATATGTCCCCCGTCGTCTTCCAGTGTGCGGCCCCGTGGTGCAGTTCACAGTCCCCCCTCTGGGGGTAAACCGGTCCCCAAAAAGGGGGACTCATGGCTTCACTTTTTGCCATCGTGACACGCCGTTAACGTGCGCGACCCCCGGGTCGTGTTCACTGGAGGTACCGCACCGAGAGGAGTGTGCCATGGTGACGATGCGCGCAATGGTCGCAACGGGAGTCGGCGGGCCCGAGGTCATCGAACCGGCGGAGTGGCCGATGCCGGCGCGCAGCGGTGCTGACGTGCTCGTGCGGGTGATGGCGTCGAGCATCAACCCCATCGATGCGAAGACACGGGCGGGGCGTGGGGCTGCGGCAGCCATTCGCTCCTACCCCGTGATCCTCGGCCATGACCTCGCGGGCGTCGTCGAACAAGCCGCGTACGAAGCGCACCCGCTGCAGCCCGGACGGGCCGTGTACGGCATGACTCTCGTGGCCCGGTACGACGGCACGCACGCCGAGTATGCGGCGGTGCCCGAGATGTTCCTCTCGCCGAAGCCCGCCAGTCTCAGCTTCACCGAAGCTGCTGCCGTGCCGCTGGCTGCCCTGACCGCGTGGGGGATGGTCGTCGAGGTGGCTCGAGCGCACGAGGGCCAGCACATGCTGATCCACGCGGGTGCGGGCGGGGTAGGCCACTTCGCGGTGCAACTCGCTGCCTACTTCGGAGCCACCGTCACGGCGACCTGCTCGACCGGCAACGTGTCGTTCGTCCGAGAACTCGGCGCCCACCGCGTCATTGACTACTCGACGACCCGTTTCGACGACGAGGTCTCGAAGCAGGATGTCGTGATCGACCTCATCGGCAACGTGCGTGACGACACCGGCTCCCGATCGTTGTCGACCCTGCGGCCGGGCGGGCTCATCGTCAACGCCCCCACCGGCAGTTGGCCGACGATGATCGACGAGGCCGAAGCGGTCGGCGTGCGCGCGACGACGTACAAGCTGTCACCGAGCGCTGCAACGCTCGCCGTGCTCACCCGCATGTTCGACGCGGGTGACCTCCGCGTGCACCTCGACCGCGTCGTACCCCTCGAGCAGGTCGCCGAAGCTCACCGGCTCATCGACGAGGGCCACACGCGCGGCAAGATCGCCATCGAGGTATCCCGTATGTGATGCCCGTCCAGACCAGCTGGCGCTCGCGCACGTAGTCGTCTTCGAGAACGTCGCCGACGAGAAAAGCTTTTGTGCCGACCACCGCAAACCCGGCTTTGTCATAGAACCGATTAGCCCGGGCATTGTGGATGTTCACCCCGAGCCACACGCTCACCGCACCATGATCGACCGCGGCATACTGCACGTGATCCACGAGTTCCAGCGCGATCCCCTTGCCGTGATGGTCGGGATGCACATATAGCTTGCTCAACTCGGCAGTAGGCCGATTCTGCACCGCAGTCGCCGCGTCGCCATCGGCCGGTTCACCGTGGATGAGCATCGCGTACCCGACCAGCTCGGCACCGTTCTCAGCCACGAGCAGGATCCGCTGCGGATCGGCGAGGTACTGCTCGAACGAGGCTTGGCTCAAGTGCTGGTCAATGAAGGCGGCCTTCGCCGCCTCGGTCGTCGACGGCGGGCAGGCGAGCGGAAACGTCAGCGCAGCGAGGTCGTGCAACGCCCGAGCCTCGGATGCCAGAGCGTGGCGCACTGCGACCGTCGATTCGAGCATCCCCCCATTCTGCCCGCCCCTGTTCACAATTCAGGCAGAGGCGACCGATGTGCGCGGTTGATGGACCACCCACGCGCCTCCAGCCTGAGTTGCGAGCAGCCCGGCGCGTCGGTCGAGGCCAGATACGCGAATGGCCCCGCCGAAGCGGGGCCATTCGCGCGTCGCGCCGCAGTAGCGGCGGCGCGACAATCAACTCAGATGACGTTGACGTCGAGCGGAATGCCTGGGCCAAACGTCGTCGAGAGCGAACCCTTTTGCAGGTACCGCCCCTTCGAGCTCGACGGCTTCAACCGCATGACCTCGTCGAGCGCCGCCTTGAGGTTCTCGTGCAGCTGCTCAGCGGTGAACGCGGTCTTGCCGATGATGAAGTGCACGTTGGCGTGCTTGTCGACGCGGAACTCGATCTTGCCGCCCTTGATGTCGGTGACAG
Organism: Gulosibacter massiliensis; assembly: GCA_943369205.1. Classification (GTDB taxonomy): domain Bacteria; phylum Actinomycetota; class Actinomycetes; order Actinomycetales; family Microbacteriaceae; genus Microcella; species Microcella massiliensis_A. The sequence continues at coordinate 38,490 of CALRMP020000004.1, forward strand.
CCTTGGCCACATCGGGGGTGACGGTGCCGGTCTTCGGGTTGGGCATGAGGCCACGCGGGCCGAGCACCTTTCCGAGTCGACCAACCTGGCCCATGAGCTCGGGGGTCGACACCGCCGAGTCGAAGGCGGTGTAGCCGCCCGCGACCTTCTCGATGAGCTCGACGCCACCGACCTCGTCGGCGCCAGCTGCGATGGCAGCCTCGGCCGCGGGGCCCGTTGCGAACACGATGACGCGGGCGGTCTTGCCCGTGCCGTGCGGCAGGTTGACGGTGCCGCGCACCATCTGGTCGGCCTTGCGCGGGTCGACCCCGAGCTTGAGCGCAACCTCGACGGTCGAGTTGGTGTTCTTTGAGCCCGTTTCGCGCGCGACAGCCACCGCCTCGTCGAGGGTGTAGAACTTGCCGTCTTCGATCTTCTCGGCCGCGGCGCGGTAGGCCTTCGACTTCTGTGCCATGTTGTGTCTCCTAGAGGTGAGTTCGCGGTTCGCGAGCCTGGCTGGCTCTCCCGCTGATGTGTTCGTGCAGGTGGGAGGTGACGATGCACCTCGGCGCTAACGACCTGCCGTGACGACGTTCTGTCACGCCATCACTGGTCGAGTAGCGACTCGTCGCTATTCGACAGTGATGCCCATGCTCCGAGCAGTGCCGGCGATGATCTTCTCTGCCGCCTCGATGTCGTTGGCGTTGAGGTCAACCTGCTTCTGTTCGGCGATCGAGCGCACCTGCTCTTTGGTGAGCTTCGCGACCTTCACGGTGTGCGGAGTCGACGACCCCTTCTGCACACCGGCAGCCTTCTTGATGAGCTCTGCTGCGGGCGGGGTCTTGAGAATGAACGTGAACGAACGGTCTTCGTACACGGTGATCTCCACCGGGATGACGTTGCCGCGCTGGGCTTCGGTCGCGGCGTTGTAGGCCTTGCAGAACTCCATGATGTTGACGCCGTGCTGACCCAGCGCCGGCCCGATGGGCGGGGCGGGGTTGGCGGCGCCGGCCTGGATCTGCAGCTTGATCAGACCCGTGACCTTCTTCTTCGGTGCCATGTTTCTCTTCTTTCTGTCGAGCAACATCCATCTCGGATGCTGCGCTCCCGCCTGCACGCCCGTTGCGTGCCGCGGTGCGCGCTGGAGCTTGGAGAATTGCGCAGCAATTCCGCGACGCCAGCGCTGATGAGGCTACGCCTCACCAGGTTTCTTGAGTTTTAGAGCTTGGTGACCTGGTCGAATGACAGCTCAACCGGGGTCTCGCGCTCGAAGAGCGAGACGAGCACGGTGAGCTTGCCGCTCTCGGGCTTGATCTCGCTGATCGTGCCGGGGAGCCCAGCGAACGAGCCCTCCTTGATCGTGATGGTCTCGCCGACCTCGAAGTCGATCTCAGCGGGAATGACGCGAGCTGCGAGCCCGCCGCCCTTGGCGCCGCCCGCCTTGGCCGGAGCCTCGGCGACCTGCACGGTCGACTTGAGCATCTGGAACGCTTCGTCGAAGCGCAGCGGAGTCGGGTTGTGTGCGTTGCCCACGAACCCGGTGACACCCGGAGTGTGGCGAACGACCGACCAGCTGTCTTCGTTGAGGTCCATGCGCACGAGCACGTAGCTAGGAATCCGCACGCGAGTGACGAGCTTGCGCTGGCCGTTCTTGATCTCGACGACGTCTTCCATCGGAACCTGAACTTCGAAGATGCTCTCTTCCATGTTCATCGAGATCGTGCGGTTGTCGATGTTCTGCTTGACGCGCTTTTCGAATCCGGCGTACGAGTGCACGACGTACCACTTGCCGGGCTTCATGCGCAGTTCGAGCTTGAAGTCGTCGTAGGGGTCGACCTCGGCCTCATCGGTAGCCTCGGCCACCGCGTTGTCGCCGGCTTCGTCGTGCGTTGCCTCGGCAGCGGCCTCGGCCTCGTCGGCCGAGTCGATGTCGAGTGCATCGTCGACGACCGAGTCAGCCTCGGGGTCGACGGCCGCCTCGAGCGCGTCGAGGAGACCCTCGAAGTCAGGCTCCGCGTCCTCGTCGATCACGTGCATTGCGGTGTGCTCGACAGCGTCGACCGCGTGCACATCGGCATCGAGCACGTTGCCCTCTTGAGCCTCGTCGTCCTCCGACGACTGCTCGGCGGCAGTCGAGAAGTCGAGGTCGCTGGGCAGCTTCTCAGTCACGGTTTCTCTTTCTTTGCGGTGCGGGTGAGCGGGCGGGGTGTCGGCTTATTCGCCGAGCACAGCCGATCCGTCTCCGAAGACGAACGACACAAGCCAGCCGAACACGATGTCGAGACCCGAGACGATCGCCATCATGATGATGACGAAGATGAGGACGACGATCGAGTACGTGATGAGCTCACGACGGGTGGGCGTAACGACCTTGCTGAGTTCGTTGAGCACCTGGCGAATGAAAAGCGCGAAACGACCGAAGGGCCCGCGCTTTTCGGCGCGATCACGCTTCGCCTTGGCGACAACATCTTCGCCGCCCTGGTCGTCGATCACACTGCTCACGTGTTGCTCTACCTTCGTCGCTCGCACGGATTACTGGTTGGTGATGCACACCGCCACGCTCGGCGCGTGTTCTCGTCATGTGAGATCACGCGCCGAGCCGGCGCTATGTGCAGGGCGGACAGGACTCGAACCTGCAACCTGCGGTTTTGGAGACCGCTGCTCTACCAATTGAGCCACCGCCCTCTGCGGTAAGCAACTGATCTCGGGCACGCCAAAGCCTGGCAGAGATCAACTACCGACTCCCAGTGTAAGCGACACGGGATGCTCCGCAAATCGCGAGCGGAGCATCCACCCTCGCTCCGGCTCAACCCAGGGGCGCTCCTCGGCCGTAGAATCGGGCCGTGACCGCCAACTCTGCTCGTATTGCCCGCCGCATCGCTGCCATCAGTGAATCAGCGACTCTCAAGGTTGACGCCAAAGCCAAGGCCCTCAAGGCTGCGGGGCGTCCTGTCATCAGCTACGCCGCCGGAGAGCCCGACTTTCCGACGCCTGAGCACATCGTCGAGGCCGCCGTTGTCGCGGCCCGCGACCCCAAGAACCACCGCTACACACCCGCGGCAGGCTTACCCGAGCTGCGCGAGGCGGTCGCCGAGAAGACGGCACGCGACAGCGGGCTGTCGACGACGGCGGCCCACGTCATCATCACCAACGGCGGCAAGCAGGCCGTCTTCCAGGCCTTCGCGACGGTCGTCGACGAGGGCGATGAAGTGCTGCTTCCCGCCCCGTACTGGACCACCTACCCCGAAGTCGTGCGTCTCGCCGGCGGTGTGCCCGTCGAGGTCTTCGCGGGTGCCGACCAGAACTACCTCGTCACGGTTGAGCAGCTCGAGGCGGCACGCACGTCACGCACCAAGGTGCTGCTGTTCGTGAGCCCCTCGAACCCCACGGGCTCGGTCTACAGCCCCGAGCAAACGAAAGCCATTGGCGAGTGGGCGCTCAAGCACGGCATCTGGGTCATCAGCGACGAGATCTACCAAGCGCTCACCTACGACGGCGTTCGCGCGGTGTCGATCGTCGAAGCGGTTCCTGAGTTGGCCGAGCAGTGCATCCTCGTCAATGGTGTCGCGAAGACCTACGCCATGACCGGCTGGCGCGTCGGGTGGATGGTCAGCCCTGCCGACGTCACCGCCGCCGCCTCGAACCTGCAGTCGCACCTCTCGAGCAACGTCGCCAACATCTCGCAGCGCGCGGCGATTGCCGCACTCACGGGGCCGCAAGACGCCGTCGCGACGATGCGCGAGGCCTTCGACCGGCGTCGTCGCGTCGCGGTCGCCGAACTCAACCGCATTCCTGGCATGGTCACGCCCACGCCGACAGGCGCGTTCTACGTGTACCCCGACGTGACCGCGCTGCTGGGCCGCGAGTGGAAGGGCGTCACACCCACGACGTCGCTTGAGCTCGCCGACCTCGTGCTCGAGCACGCGGAAGTTGCCGCGGTGCCGGGTGAGGCGTTCGGGCCGAGTGGCTACTTGCGCTTTAGCTACGCGCTCGGTGACGCCGACCTGCTCGCAGGAATCCAGCGCCTGCAGGCGCTTTTCGGCACCGAATAACGGCGCCGCCGCTAGCGCTGAGCGGCCGAATAGGCTTCTCGGATTTCGGCCGGAATACGGCCGCGGTCGCCGACCGTGTAGCCGTTGCGCTGCGCCCACTCGCGCACCGCGGCGGTGTCGCTGGTGCCGCTCGAGCGCTTGCGGGGCGAGCCGCTTGACCGGCGGCCGGTCGAGCGGGCTTTCGCGATGAAGGGCGAGAGGGCATCCCGAAGCGCCTGCTGGTTGGCGCGACGCAGGTCGATCTCGTAGCTCGCACCATCGACCGCAAAGGTCACGGTGCCGCCGTCGCCCGGGGCGATCACGGAGCCATCGAGATCGTCGACGAGTTCTGTCGTAATGCGCTTCACGGTTGTTCCCCTCGTCATTCTCACGCGCACGAAATGGCGCGCACAGAGTTTATCGCCGGTTTTCATTGATCAATCTGGGTCAACCGATCGGTGGACCCGAGAATGAGCCGAACGGCCGTTGTCGGCGGTGCCGGGAGAGGTCAGAGTAGAGCCATGACATCTCCAGAGAACGTGGTCGAAGTGCGCGACCTGCGCAAGACCTACGGGAACTTCACGGCCGTCGATGGAATCTCGTTCGACATTCATCGCGGCGAGACTTTTGCCCTGCTCGGCCCGAACGGGGCCGGCAAGTCGACAACGATCGAGATTCTCGAGGGGTACCGCGACCGCACGGGCGGAGACGCCCGCGTGCTCGGCGCCAACCCGTGGCGAGCCGGACTCGACTGGAAGGCTCGCATCGGCATCGTGCTGCAGTCAAGCGGCGAGAGCGGCAACGTCACCGTCGTCGAGCAGCTTCGGCACTTCGCGTCGCTCTACCCCAACCCACGCAACGTTGACGAGGTCATCGCCGCGGTGGGGCTCGAAGAGAAGGCAGGGTCGCTGATCCGCAAGCTCTCGGGTGGGCAACGACGCCGCGTTGACGTTGCCGTCGGCATCATCGGCGCCCCCGAGCTGCTCTTCTTGGACGAGCCCACGACGGGCTTCGACCCCGAAGCACGCCGCAGCTTCTGGCAGCTGATCCGCACGCTGCAGAGTGAGGGAACAACGATCTTGCTCACGACCCACTACCTCGATGAGGCCGCACAGCTCGGCGACCGTGCCGGCATCATCGCCGGCGGACGCATGGTCGACCTCGCTCCGATTGATGAGATTGGCGGGCGTGACTCGCGCGTGCCGCTCGTGCGTTGGATCGAGAACGGCGAGCGCCGCGAACACCGAACCGAGACACCGGCCACCCTCGTCGCCGAGATCGTCGGCCGCCTGGGCGCCGAACCCGAGGCCCTCGAGGTCATCCGACCAAGCCTCGAAGACGTGTACCTCGACTTGGTCGGGCACGAACACGCGAGCGACCTGAGCGCCGAGGCGCTGAACGAGACGGAGGCAGCACGATGAGCACCACGACGAGCCCGGCCCGGGCATCCCGCACCGAATCGTCGCTCGGCCGCGCTGTGCGGCTCGGCTTCCTGCGCATCGGGTACGAAGTGCGCGCCTACTTCCGGCAGGGCGACACGGTGTTCTTCACCTTCCTCTTCCCGGTCGTCATGCTCACGATCTTCTCGGTGTCGTTCAGCGAAGCGAGCTTCGGCCAGACCGCCGATGGTGACGAAATCACCTCGGCCTGGTTCTTCTTGCCCGCGATGCTCGCCGCTGGCGTGCTGCTGAGCGGGCTGCAGAACCTCGCGATCGACATCGCGATGGAGAAGAGCGACGGCACCCTTAAGCGCCTCGCGGGGTCTCCCCTGCCGGTCATGAGCTACTTCATCGGCAAGTTGGGCCAGTCGTTCACGACGGGTCTGCTGCAGGCGGGCGTGCTGCTGTTGCTCGGCTTCACGGTCTTCCAGGTGCCGCTGCCGGAAGACCCCGCCAACTGGATCACGTTCGCATGGGTCTTCACGCTCGGCGTCTTCTGTTCGGCGATTCTGGGCATCGCGCTGAGCGCCGTGCCCCGCAGCGGCAAGAGCGCGACCGCGGTCGTGATTCCGATCACGCTCGTGCTGCAGTTCATCTCGGGCGTGTACTTGCGCTTCAGCGACTTGCCCGAGTGGTTGCAGAACTTTGCCTCGATCTTTCCGCTCAAGTGGATGGCCCAGGGCATGCGCAGCGTCTTCCTGCCCGAGGAGCTCGTGGTGCTCGAGCAGAACGAGTCGTGGGACCTCCCCGGCATCGCGATCGTGCTCACGATCTGGCTGATCGCCGGGCTGATTCTCACAAGCCTCACCTTCCGCTGGATTCGTAAGGACAGCTGAGTGACATCACCGCGACGGATGACGGCGGCGGCCTGGTGGGCCGTCGCCGTTATCGGCATGAGCGCGATGATGATCGCCCTGTTGCTCGTCTCCGGCCCCTCCACCACGGAGCTCGCTCTCGGTCTCGTCGGCATCGGCGTGCTCGTCGCCGGCTGGTTCACCCTCGGGCACCCTCGAGCCGCCACGGAAGAGCCGAGTGTTGCCCTCATCGCCGTCATGGTGGTGGCCACGGGTCTCGTGGTGTCGGCGGTTCCGTCTCTGGCAATCGTGCAGGCGATCGTCTACCCCATGGCGTGGGTGTTCTCGCGAACGATGCGCGCCGCGATCATCGGCAATGTGGCCCTGAGTCTCGCTGTCATGGCGGGCTTTCTCGTCTCCCTCGGCGTCTCACCGAGCGCTCTCGGGCAGACCGCCCTCACGGTGGTCTTGTCGCTCGGTTTCAGCCTCGCGATGGGCTTCTGGATCAACCGCATGTCCGCGCTCGGCGAAGAGCGCGGACGGTTGCTCGCCGAACTGCAGGGGGCGCAATCGCAAATCGCCGCACTGCACCGAGAGGCCGGTGCCACGGCAGAACGCGAACACCTCGCTCGCGAACTGCACGACACGATCGCGCAAGACCTCACCGGCCTCGTCATGCTCGCGCAGCGGGCACAACGCGAGCGGGGCAACCCGGAGACCCTCGCGCTCATCGAGGAGAGCGCCCGATCAGTGCTCGCCGACACGCGCGCGCTCGTCGCGGCCGGGGCTGCCGTCGGCGAGCCCGGCGAAGGACTCGCCGCGACGCTCGACCGGCTCGCCGACCGATTCGAGCGAGAAACGGGCGTGCAGGTTCAGTGCACGGTGCAGAGCGACCTCGCTCTGAGCCGCGATGTCGACGTAGTGGTGCTGCGCTGCGTGCAGGAAGCGCTCGGCAATGCGCGTAAGCATGCGCGAGCATCCCGCATCAGCATCGACGTTGGCCACGCGCCCGGCGATCACGACCGCGTGCGCGTGAGCGTGACCGATGACGGCATCGGCTTCGATGTGGCGAACGCGGAGAACGGCTTCGGGCTCGCAGGGCTCACCGAACGCCTCGCCCTCGTGCGGGGTGAGCTCGCGGTGCAGAGCGCTCCGGGGTCAGGGACCACGCTCGTCGCCCTCTTGCCGAGGGGTACGGTGACGGCATGACGAGCGACGTGATCCGCGTGCTGGTGGCCGACGACCACGCGGTCGTGCGCGCCGGCATCGTGTCGCTGCTCTCGGCAGAATCCGATATCGAGGTCGTCGGCGAAGCGGTTGACGGCGACGACGCGGTGGCGCAGGCGCTCGCGCTACAGCCTGACCTCGTCGTGATGGACGTGCGCATGCCGCGCCTCACCGGCGACGCCGCGACCGCGATCATTCGCGAGCGCGCGCCCGCGGTGCGCGTGCTCGTGCTCACGACCTACGAGTCTGACGCGAGCATTCTCTCGGCGATTGAGGCGGGCGCGAGCGGGTACCTGCTCAAGGCCGCACCGGCCGATGAGCTCGTCGCGGGCGTGCGCTCGGTCGCTGCGGGCGAGGTCGCGCTGTCTCCGGCGATTGCCGCCCAGCTCGTGGCCCGCGTGCGCGAGCCCGCGCCCGCCACCCTCACCCCGCGCGAAACCGAGGTCTTGCGGCTCGTCGCTGACGGGCTGTCGAACCGCGCGATCGGCGAGCGACTGTTCGTGGGCGAGTCAACCGTCAAGACGCACTTGCTGCGCGCGTTCGAGAAGCTCGGCGTGAACGACCGCACGCGCGCCGTCACCCTCGCGATGGAGCGCGGGCTGATCTAGAGAGTCTGATTGATGAAGACCGGCTCGGGGTGCAGCACGACCCCGAACTCGCTCATCACGCGCGTCTGAATGTAGCGAGCCAATTGCGCGATCTCGGTCGCCGTCGCGCGGCCGCTCGCGTTGGTCAGGGCAAGAGTGTGCTTCTTCGAAACGGATGCTCCCGACCCGGGAAGCGCAAACCCACGCGTGATTCCCGAGCGTTCGATGAGCCATGCTGCGCTGAGCTTCACGGTCGCTTCGACGGCAGGCGGCGGCGGGGCCGGCTCGCTGCCCAAGGGCACGGCGATGGCGGCGGGTTCTGACTGCTGAGGCCAGCGGGGAGCGTCGGCGGGAAGGGTGCGGGCAAAACTCTCGCTGACGATGGGGTTCGTAAAGAACGACCCTGCGCTGATGGAGTCGGGGTCGCTCTCGCTCAGCACCATGCCCTTGCTCGACCGCAGCGAAAGCGTCGCCGCGCGCACGCCGACGAGCGGTGCTCGATCGCCGACCTCGACGCCGAGCGCGTCAGCGAGCTGGGCGTAGCCCACCGGGCGGCTGAGGGCGCCGTCATGTCGCTCGAGGGCGAGCTCGACGCTCAGCACGATCGCTGGCCACCCCTCCTTGATCGCACTCGTGCGGTAGCCGAGCCTCAACTCGGGCGCCGGAACCCGACGGCGATCGCCCGTGAGCAGGTCGAGAACCTCGACCGCGATGAGGCTCTCGGCGAGCTCTTGACCGTAGGCTCCGATGTTCTGAATCGGGGCGGCGCCCGTCGAGCCCGGAATGCCACTGAGCGCTTCGATTCCGGCCCATCCCTGCTCGACCGTGTAGGCGACGAGGTCGTCCCACGGCTCGCCCGCCTGAACGCTCACGCGCACGGTTCGCTGTGAACCGTCGACATCGGGCAGCCGGTCAATGCCGCGCGAGCGCACGAGCACGACCGTACCGTGCACCCCGTCGTCACCGATGAGCACGTTCGACCCGCCGCCGAGCACGATCCACTCGTCGCCGCTCGCCTCGGCGTGCTGCACCGCCTCAACGAGCTCATCGGCCGTCGTCGCTTCGACGACGGCGTCGGCAGGGCCGCCAACGCGCAGGGTCGTGAGCTCGGCGAGCCGCATGGCCGTCACGCCCGAGCGGTGACGCGAACCTGCGCCTTGCCCAGCACGGTCTGGTCAGCACACACGACGGTGAGGTCGATGCGCGTCGAGTCGTCATCCACTGCCGCGACGGTCGCCGTGATGGTCAGCTCGGCGCCGAGCTGCGGGTCGACCACGACCGGACGCGTGAAGCGCACCTGGTAGTCGCTGACCCAGCCGCGAGCATCCGCCCAGTCAATGACCGGCTGTACGGCCACGCCCATCGTCAACATGCCGTGGGCGAGAACTCCGGGCAGACCAACCGATGCGGCCACGTCGTCGCGGTAGTGAATCGGGTTGAAGTCGCCGCTCGCGCCGGCATAGCGAACGAGACTGTCGCGCGTGAGGTGCACGGTGCGCTCGGCGACCACCTGCCCGACCTCGAGACCATCGAGAAGGCTCATGATTCGTCTCCTCTGATGACGAGGGTCGAGATGCTCGTGACGACGTGTGCGCCCGAGGAATCGGTCATGGCCGACTCGCTCGTGACCATGCTGTTGCCGCCAAGGGTCTTGATGCTCGTCACACGCAAGGTTGCGGTGAGCTCGTCGCCCGCAACGATCGGCCGCGAATAGCTGAAGCGCTGATCACCGTGCACGACGCGGCTGAAGTCGATGCCAGCGTCGGGCTCCGCGAGCAGTTGCTGCAGCGTCGCTTCGGCGATCACAATCGGAAACGTCGGCGGAGCCACGACATCACTAAAGCCCGCCGCGCGGGCGGCCTCGGGGTCGTGGTGCAGCGGTGCGGTCGCGAAGACGGCACGCGCGAACTCTCGCACCTTCTCGCGGCCGACCAGGTAGGGGGCCGTCGGCGCGAACGCACGGTCGGTCAATTCTGGGTTCACAGGCACGCCTTCAGTCTAGGCGTGACGGTTCGCGGTGCTTTAGAAGAGGGTCGTGCCGAGCAGTCGATCGAGCATGCCGCGACCGAGAGCCCGCTCGGCTGCGTGACCGCGAGCGTGGCCACGCACGAGCAACTCAAGAGAGCGCGCGGCTGCAATCGCGCGCAAGGCGATGTCGTCGCGCTCGGTCGGAATGCGCCCGTAGCCGTGCAAGAACGCCGCCCGGAGCCAGGGCTCATCGCGCCACGGCCCATACTCAAGCCACAGCAAGTCGGTGATGCGGGGCTCGAACTGCACGGCGCTGAAGTCGATGAGCCGCACGCGACCGCCCGGGTCGATGATCCAGTGCTTCGGCCCAAAGCGGCCGTGCACGGGCACGTGGTCAAACTCACCGAGATCCATCGCGGCAACGATGCACTCGCGCGCACGGGCTCGTTCGTCGGCGAATCGCTGGCCTCGCTCGTCCGTCGCTTCACTGCCGTCGCCCCAGAGTTGCTCAGCGGCGACGCTCCAGCGCTCAAACTCGGCGGCGATCGCGGGGCCGAACAGTGCGTGCCGACGGGGAGGCTCCGCATCGTGCAGGCGTCGCAGCAAGTCACCCGCGCGCTGATGAATGTCTCCGTCGCGCTCGTGTGCCGTGCCCGCCGCTGCCTCACCGAGCAACCGTGAGAGCACCGTCAGGCGCAGAGCCGGGTCGCTCAGAACCACCCGGGGCGCATCGCCGCCGAGCGCGACGGCGTAGTGCTGCAGGGCGGTTGCTTCGCGGTGCTGGGGCGCGGCATCCCGATGCCACTTCACGACCGCCTGTTCGCCGCCCCGTGTCATGACGTGCAGCACGCGCGAGGCGCGATGCTCGCCCCAGTGCTCGCCGACCACCTCGACGGGGCCGAGCGTGCGGTGCACACGGTCGAGCACTTCGGCGTCACTGGCCAGCCGCGCACGGGCATCGACGGTCAGGGCATCGGCGGCGATGCTCATAAACCCTCCTTCAAACCCGGTGTCTGGTTATGCGAAACCCCGGGCCGCCATTGTCGGCGGTCCGGGGTCTCGGTAAAGCGCTGGTGACCGCGGGTGCAGTCAGCGGGCTGCTACTGGCAGCTCTCGCACTGCAGCATGTCCATCGGGTCGACGGGTACGGCGTAGCCACCGACGGTCTCGTTGTCGTTGTCCATGATGGACCTCCTTCACTGATCGGGGCATCCGCCGAAGCGGCTGGGTCATCACTATATAACGGGAATCACACGAATGTCATTCCCCTACATCTAGTGTTTTCGGCGTGTCGCGGGTAATTCTGGGCCTGCCCGCCTCAGGAAAACACACGGGTAGCTCCCCTAGTCTGAGAATGCCTGAACTGACGCAGGAAGACCCCATGCGACTGCTGCCTAATGCCCCAACGGGCGATGCCTCGAACGCGACGATCGACCGCGCGATTCTTGAGCAGCACGTGAGCGAAGGCGTCATCGTCGCCCGCTCTGCACTGCGGCTCGCGGTCAAGAACGGCGTGATTCTGTCGACGCTGCGGGATGCTCGCCCCTGGAACACCGACGAGGTCACGATGCTCGCTCGCGAGGCCATCAACGCGCTCATGGTCGAGCTGCGCGCGACGGCCGACCGCCTCGACGCCGAGCACTCAGCGATGCACGGCCACGGCGGCCGAGCGAAGAGACGAGACGCGCGTCAAGAAGCAGCGCGATTGGCGTTGCGCGCCCAGACCGCGCGGGGCGTGGTCGATTTTCTGCGTCAATTGCGCGACGACGACGCGGCGATCGCCCAGCTCGTGCAAACCGCTCGGGATGACACGCTCATGGAGCTCACGAAGGCCCGGCTGCAGAGCGAGCACGAGCTCGCTCATCAGTCGCCCTCCGAGCGGCGTCTCGCCATGGAGGGAGTCGCCGCCGACCTGCTCGAGCTGCAGCGGCAGCGCGGCCTTAGGCCAGTCGACGACGTCGAGCGAGAGCGAGAAGAGCGCCTCCGAGAAGCATGAGGCTGAGGGCTGCGCCGAGCCACGGCTGAACATCCACACCCGTGTCGGCCAGAATCGGACGCCAGGCTGCGACGAGCGTGATCGGCCCGCTGACCGGAGTCGTGAAGTCATGGACCGCCCCGGTCGCGGCGCCAAGACGCCACCCGTCGAACGCGAAGCCTTCCCGTATGGGGGCGGGGGGTTCGGCGAGAGTCGCCTCAGCGTCGACGCGAACGGATTCCGCGCTCGCGCCGTTCGCACGGTCGAGCCTCACGTCGAAGGCATAGGCGATGACGACCCTGCCTCCCGTGCCACTCTCGGGGGGTGCGCCTTCGGTTGTCGTCACGGTCACGTACCGCCCCGCCGACGCGACGCTGGAGAAGGTCACGCCCGCGCCCGGGGCGACCGCAGGGTCTGACCCCGTCGCACCATTCGCACCGGTTCCGAGCGGGCCGAGAACGGTTCCGAATACGACCGCTGAACCGAGCTCGGGCGTTCCAGAGAGCGAGCCACGGGCGCCGATTCCCGCCCCGCCTCCCGCGCCAGAGCTCGAGCCCCCGGTCGCAGTGATCATGCCGCCGCTGATCGAGACCTGAACTCCGGGCGTACCGTCGCCCCGGCCCCCGCCGATGCCTGACGCGCCACTGCCTCCTGTCGCGACGACCGTTCCGGCCGAAATGGTGACCGACCCGCCCTCGTCAACGAAGTCGAAGTCGATGAGGAAGCCCCGACCGATACCAGCGGCACCGGAGCCCCCGAGAGCCGTCACGACACCTCCGTTAATGGTGACGGTGCCAATGTCGCCGCCTCGCGTGCCGGCCCCGATGCCCGGCCCGTTGAGTTCTCCGCCCGTCGCGATCACCGTGCCGCCGTTGATCGTGACCTCGCCGCCCTTGGCCCGATCGCCGCCGCCGATTCCCGCGGCGTTCCATCCGCCCGTAGCCGTGACGGTACCTCCATTGATCGTCACAACACCACCACCGCCGTCAGCGGGGTCGCCGCCGAAACCTGAGCCCCCGCCGATCCCCGCGCCGTTGATGCCTCCAACACTCGTGACGGCCCCGCCGTTGATCGTGATCGAACCGGCGCTCTCGAACTCGTCACCGCCGAGACCGGCGGCGTTGCGTCCGCTCTGGGTGGTGAGTTCACCGGTGCCGACCGAGTCGATGAGCATCACACTCGCAGTCTCCGGAACGTGAAAGGCGGACTGGCCGTCAATCGAGGTTGCAATGGCCAGCGCGCGGCCAGCCAGGTCAAGCGTGATGCTCTCACCCGGTTCGACCTGGAGGTGCTCGTCGGCCGGAGCGGTGACGTCGGCACCCAAAACCACGGTGTCGCCGTCGACGAGCATCGCCGCCTGGAGACCAGCCCAGTCGGTGACCGTGACGGTTGCCGCCGCGGCGGGAGACACCGTCAAGAGGCTCGCCGTGAGCCCAACAGCAACCGACAGGGAGAGCAGGGCACGTTCGGCCACGAGGAGAGTCCCATTCATGTGAAGACAGGTGTCCCCACGCTATGGGCGCGTTTTCGCCAGGTCAACACGAGCACGCTGCGCGAGTCTACGAAACGGTAGCGAGGGCGGGACTCGAACCCCGTGAACGCGAACGAGCGTTCACGGCGCCAGCCAGTCGCAACCATCTCGAAAACGGTAGCGAGGGCGGGACTCGAACCCGCGACACCACGATTATGAGCCGTGTGCTCTAACCACCTGAGCTACCCCGCCGGGCAAGACACCCACGAAGGAGCATCCAGAGCCCCGAGTCAGGATTGAACTGACGACCCCTTCCTTACCATGGAAGTGCTCTACCACTGAGCTATCGGGGCATTGCCGGGCGCGACAACGCGATCGGCACCAGAGAACATTAGCACCTCGGCCGCACACGTTTCCTCGCTCACCGGTGGGCGAGCGACCCTCGCGCGAACATGGAACCGATTGCAGATTCGCGCACCTCGTGCCTTAGGGTGTCGACATGTCGAACGAGTCCACCACCTCGCCGAATTCGAACGTGATCGAGCACGCCCGCCCTTCGCTGCCCGGCGAAGAGTGGTGGCGAACTGCCGTGATCTACCAGATTTACCCGCGATCATTCGCCGATTTCAGCGGTGACGGAATCGGCGACCTCGCGGGAATCACCGACCGTCTCCCGGCGCTCCGCGACCTCGGAGTCGACGCTGTGTGGCTCTCGCCCTTCTTCCGGTCACCGCAGCGCGATGCGGGATACGACGTGAGTGACTATTGCGACGTCGACCCCATCTTCGGAACGCTGCACGACTTCGACGCGCTGCGCGATCGCGCGCATGGGCTCGGGCTCCGCGTGATCGTCGACCTGGTGCCTAACCACTGCTCGAGCGAGCATCCGTGGTTCCAACAGGCTCTGGCGGCGGGGCCCGGCTCTCCCGAACGCGACCGGTTTGTGTTCCGCGAGGGCAGGGGTGAGCACGGCGAGCTGCCGCCCAACAACTGGCAGTCGGTGTTCGGAGGCAATGCCTGGACCCGTATCACCGAGGCCGATGGCACGCCCGGCCCGTGGTACCTGCACATCTTCGACAGCTCACAGCCCGACTTCAACTGGAAGAACCCCTGGGTGTGGGAGCAGTTCCGGCAGATCTTGAGGTTCTGGCTCGATCGCGGAGTCGACGGGTTCCGGGTCGACGTGGCTCACGGGCTCATGAAGAAAGACGGCCTGCCCGACATTGTCGAGAAGGGTGAGGCGAGCGGCCTCGCCGACGCGATTTCATCGCCTGACGAGGTTCCGTATTGGGGTCAACCCGAGGTGCACGAGGTCTATCGCGATTGGCGCCGTGTGCTCGCCGAGTACGAGGGTGATCGCGTGCTGTGCGCCGAAGCGTGGGTCGAGCCACTCAGCAAGGCCGCTCTCTGGGTGCGACCCGACGAGATGCACCAGGCCTTCAACTTCAGCTATCTCGGAACTCCGTGGGACGCGGAGCGGCTGCGCGCCGTGATCGATGAGTCGATCGCCGCCTTCACGGGCGTCGGCGCGCCGAGCACGTGGGTTCTCTCGAACCACGATCTCGTTCGGCACACGAGCCGCTACGGCCTCTCGGCCTACGGCGCATCACCGGCGAGCGGCATCGGGCCAAACACCATAGACAAGCCTGACGACGTTCTCGGCCTGCGCCGCGGGCGGGCGGCCACAGCCCTCATGTTGAGCCTTCCCGGTAGCGCGTATCTCTATCAAGGCGAAGAACTGGGCTTGCCCGAGGTCATCGAGCTCGATGACCACGTGCGCGAAGACCCGACCTTCCATCGCACCAATGGTGCGGTCTATGGGCGCGACGGATGCCGAGTGCCGATTCCGTGGGAGTCGGCTGCTCCGGCGTTCGGGTTCAGCACCTCAGGCGACAGCTGGTTGCCGCAACCGCCCCACTTCGCTCGGTTCGCCCGCGACCAGCAGCAGGGGTCACCCGACTCAACGCTCGAGCTCTACCGCGCAGCGCTTCGCGCTCGCGATGAGCACGACCTAGGGCTCGGGTCGGTGCACTGGCTCGAGGGCTACGACCCCGACGTCGTCGCGCTGCGAAACGGTGCGATCACCGTGATCGCCAATCTCGGGTCGACTCCGGTCGAACTGCCGGCTGGCGAAATCGTGCTCGCCAGCGGGCCTCTCAACGGCCGCGCGGTACCGACTGACACGACGGTTTGGCTGACGAGCTGATTCGTAGGTGAACGACGGCGGCGACTAGCTCGCGTTCGCTTCCAGCCACGCGAAGGGATCGATCGCGATGTCGTCGATGCGAATCTCGAAGTGAAGGTGGGCGCCGGTCGAGACGCCCGTGCTGCCGACGGTTCCGACGAAGTCGCCGACGAGAATCTGTTGGCCGACGACGAGCGGTGAGCTGTCGCGGGTCATGTGGGCGTAGGTGCTCGTGACCCGCTGACCGTTGATGACGTGCTCGATGATGGCGTGGTTGCCGAATCCGCCACTGTGCTCGGCCTTGATGACGACACCGTCGGCGATCGCCCAGATCGGCGTGCCGGCACCAGGGTTGAAGTCGAGACCCTGGTGGAAGCTCGAGCAAGAGCGACACGGGGCAACGCGCTCACCGAACCCGGAACTGATCGGCACGGCTCCCGGGAATGGCCAGCGCACGGCGCCGGTTCCGGTCGTGGAGTACGAGAAGTCACGGCTGCCGTACTTCAGGCGCAGCATCTCGGCGTACGAGGTCACGCTCCACTCGTCACGAGAGGCCACGGTCGTGGCGAGCTCGGCGCCTTCTTCGACCTCGACCTCGACGACCTGGCCTTCAGCAAGCTCGGGGTTAGCGACGGTGTCAGACGCTGCGAGGGTTGCCATGGTTGTCGCGGCCGGAGGGGCGTCGGGGTCGAAGAGCGCCGTTGCCGGAACCGACGTGCCGACGAGCAGCGCGGCAGTCGCGAGCATCACGACGGGAGGGAAGGTCTTCTGAGCGACGCGCCGACGGAGCGACACGCTCGGCTTCGCCGCGCCGGTCGATGCGGGGCCGGTCGATGCGGGGCCGGTCGATGCGGGGCCGGTGGATGCTGAACCCGTCGACGCCGGACGCCGCGAGGCTGCCCGCCGCGAGGTCGGGGCGCTCGGCGGCACGCTGGCCGATGCGCTCGACGGCGCGCTCGACCATGCACTCGCCGCTTCGTTGAACGCGGCCGCCGACGGTGCCGGGGCGGAGGCCCAGGCGGGAGCGCTCGGCGACTCTGTGGCCGTCGGCGCGGCCGGGACGACCGGAGGGGCGATCGGAGCCGCGGCTGGCGTGGCCATAACGACGGGCGGAGTGACCGGAGGGACGACCGGAGGGGTGACGGGCGCCGGGGCGACCTGCTCGGCAGGTCGACCGCGCTCGGCGTCGCGGAGGGCGCGGCGGCTCATCGGTGCAACCGCTGTCGAGTGCGACGAATCGATCGGCACGAGGGCGGCCGTCGCGACATCGGCGTGGCCGTGCGAACTCGCCGACGCCTCGTGCGCCACGTCAGGCTGAGCAGAGGATTGCTCGGAGAAAGTGAAGCCGAGCGACTCAAACGGGTCAGTGGGCCGCGGAGAGGAATTCTTGTCAGAACCCTCTGCCTGCCACGGGAACGCGTCGGTCACGGTATCAGTCAGCCTCGGGAGTCAGTGTTCTCTCGCAGTGCGCGATTATCACGGATTGGTAAAGCCTACCCGGCGGGTCGCGAGAGCGAAAGCCGAGGCCGAGGTTTTCGGCCACCCCATAGGTCGCCGTTTAGTGCGACGAGGCCTCGTCGGCCACGGGATACGCCGCCACACTCTCCAACAGCGGCGCGAGGTTCGCCACGACAGCGGGATGCCCCGCCAGCAGAAAGCGGTCGTCAGCACGCTGCCCGGGCATACCGACGACGGCAGCTCCTGCCTCTGCCGCGATGAGGGCTCCGGCCGCGTGGTCCCACGGGCTCAGGGTGCGCTCGAAGTACGCATCAACTCGACCACTCGCGACCGCGCACAGGTCGAGCGATGCGGTGCCCATGCGCCGAACATCCCGAACCAGCGGAAGCAGCCGGGCCACCGCGGCTCCTTGTTCGGCTCGCGTCTGCGCGTTATAGGCGAAGCCCGTCGCGACGAGAGCCTGTGAGAGCTCGACCGGGTCGTTGACCTGCAGGCGTCGCGTGCCGCTGTAGGCGCCGCCTCCCGCACTCGCCGTGACGAGTTCGCCCGTCGCGGGGTTGACGACGGCGCCGGCAAGAGCGCGCCAGGTCTGCGGGTCGGGCTCGCCCTCGACGACCGCGATGCTCACGGCGTAGTGCGGAATTCCGTAGAGAAAGTTGACGGTGCCGTCGATCGGGTCGACGATCCAGGTGAGACCACTCGTGCCCGTCGCGCCGCCCGACTCTTCACCGAAGAAGGCATCGTGCGGCCGCAGCTCGGCGAGGCGAGCACGAATGAAGGCTTCGGCGTCGCGGTCGACCTGCGTCACGACATCGACGGGCGACGACTTGCGGTCGGCGACCTCGACGACTCCGCGCCGGGCCGTGGCAACCAGTTCGCCCGCTTCGAGGGCGATCGCCCGCGCGACCGAGAGCAACTCGGTGGTCGCGCTCGATGAGGTGGTCATGGTGGCGAGTGAGGGATTCGAACCCCCGAATGCTGAGCAGTCTGATTTACAGTCAGATCCCTTTGGCCGCTTGGGTAACTCGCCAGGCGCGTACCCGACCGATGTAGTCACCGAGCGAAGACGCTCGATAACAATACAAGAGCAACCGCGCCAGCAGAAACCAGAGACGTTCAGCCTGCCGCGGCGGCGTAGCGGCTCGACGCTGTCGCGACCGCGTCGAGGTAGCTGCTCGCACTGTTGTACGACGCGATTCCGGCGCGCCACGACTCTTCGTCGCCGAGCGTCGGCACCGCACGACACAGATAGTTGGCGGCCGCGAGCGAGGCGTCGTCGATGTTGTGCGGGTCGGCGATTCCGTCGCCGCTCGCGTCGATGTACCAATTGGCCCAACTGCCGGGAATGAACTGCATCGGCCCGACCGCGCGATCGAACTCGGCGTCACCGTCGATCGTGCCGCCGTCGGAGTCAGTAATGAGGTCTGTCGTGGTGCCGTCGAGCGCGATCCCGATGATCGGCGGGCTCACGGTTCCGTCGTCGGCGATGGATGCTCCGCCGTAGCTCCCGTGCCGCGACTCGACCCACCCAATGCCGGCGAGCGTGTTCCAGCCGAGGTCGCAATCGGGGCGCTCGGCGTTCTTCGCGAGCGCGGCACCCGCGTAGGCGGCGAGCGCCCGCTCGGGGATCCCCGATTCCGCAGCAACGGCGGCAACCCAGGCCGGGTCGACGAGGCCCGCGACTCCGGGCCGAGTGGGTGCGTCGGCCGCGGGAGGGAGGGCCGCCGGCTGCGCCCAGCGCGGCGCGGCGGGGGCGGGCTGCTCGGGCGCAGCATCCGGAATGGGCCCGCCCGTCGGGCGCAACAGGAGCAGAACGAGCGCAACGATGACGAGAACTCCGAGCGTCAGAGGGATGACGACACGGGCGATCGCGGCAAGGCTCATGGTTACGATGGTCGCATGGCTGATTCCTCATTCGACATCGTGAGCAAGGTCGACAAGATGGAGGCGGACAACGCCGTCAACCAGGCGCAGAAGGAAGTCGCGCAGCGCTACGACTTCAAAGGCGTCGGGGCCTCGATCGAGTGGAGCGGCGAGAAGCTGCTGCTCAAGGCCAGCGCCGAAGAACGCGTGAAGGCCGTGCTCGAAGTGCTCGAGTCAAAGATGATCAAGCGCGGCATCGGCATTCGCAGCCTCGACTCGGGCGAGCCCTACGCGAGCGGCAAAGAGTTCCGCATCGAGGTGGGCCTCAAGAACGGCATCTCGAGCGACGACGCGAAGAAGATCTCGAAGATCATCCGCGACGAAGGGCCGAAGAGCGTCAAGAGTCAGATTCAGGGTGACGAGTTGCGCGTGCAGTCGAAGAGCCGCGACGACCTGCAGGCAACCATGGCCCTGCTCAAGGGCAAAGACCTCGACGTCGCGCTACAGTTCGTCAACTTCCGCTAAGCCGCTCTCGATCGGGTCGTGATCTCGCGTCACTAGACTGCGGCCATGACCGACGACATCACGATCAGTGGCGCGGGCGCATGGTTCGTGGTGATCACGTCGTCGCTGATCCTGATTGCGATCTTTACGATCGCGATCGCGTCGCTCATCGTCGTGCCGCGCAACCGCCGACCGCAGAGCGCGCTGGCCTGGCTGCTGCTCATTTACATCCTGCCGCTCATCGGCTTTCTGCTTTTCCTTATGCTCGGGTCTCGGCGCCTGCCGAAGCGCCGCCGCGACCAGCAGGATGAGATCAACACCTACATTCTCGAAACGACCGAGGGCATGGACCGCGTGAGCAAAGACTCACCGTGGCCGCCGTGGCTCGAGCCGATCGTCGAGCTCAACCGCAATCTCGGCGCGATGCCGCTCGTCGGCGGAAACACCGCCCGGCTTTACACCGACTACACGGCATCGATCACCGCAATGACCGAAGCCGTCCGGGGCGCGAAGCGCAGCGTGCACGTCGAGTTCTACATCATGTCGGTCGATGACGAGACCGAGCAGTTCTTCGCGGCCCTCGGCGAAGCGACCGCGCGCGGCATTCTCGTGAAGGTGCTCTACGACCACGTCGCGTCGTTGCGCGTGAAAGGCTATCGCCGCATGCGTCGACGCCTCGATGCGATCGGTGCCGAGCACCACCCGATGCTGCCGGTGCGCCCGTTCCGCGGGCAGTGGCAACGCCCCGACTTGCGCAATCACCGCAAGTTCTTGATCGTCGACGGCGCGATTGGCTTTACGGGCTCGCAGAACCTCATCGAACGCGGCTACAAGCGCGGGCGGCGACGCGACGGCTCTCGCCTCGCGTGGAAAGAGGTCATGGTGCGCTTCGAGGGCCCGATCGTCGCGGGCATCGAGGCGCTGTTCGCCACCGATTGGTACAGCGAGACCAACGAGTTGCTGTTGCGCGAGACCGCGATTGCGCCGGAGATTGATCCGGGTCAGGGCCTGGACGCGCAAGTGGTTCCGAGCGGGCCGGCCTTTGAGGGCGAAAACAACCTGCGCCTGTTCAACTCACTGGTTTATGCCGCGCAAGAGCAGATTCAGATCTGCTCGCCATACTTCGTGCCGGACGAGTCGATGCTCTACGCGATCACGACGGCCGCGCAGAGCGGGCTCGACGTGCAGCTCTTCGTCTCGGAGATCGGCGACCAGACCCTCGTCTTCCACGCTCAACGGTCGTACTACGAAGAGCTGCTGCGCGCGGGCGTGCGCATCTGGCTGTACAAGGCACCGACGGTGCTGCACGCCAAGCACTTCACGATCGACGATGAGGTCGCCATCATCGGCTCAAGCAACATGGACATGCGCTCGTTCAGCCTCAACCTCGAGGTCTCGGTCATGGTGCGGGGTGAGTCGATCATTCGCGAGTTGCGCGCGATCGAGCGGTCGTACCGGGAGAACTCACGCGAGCTCACGCTCGAGCAGTGGGTGAAGCGCCCGGCCCACATGCGCATCTTCGACGACCTCGCCCGCGTGACGGCGACGGTGCAGTAGCGGGGTTCTCGGTCGCGGCGTACCGTATCGGCATGAGTCAGAAGACGCTGCCGACGGATGTTCCCGTCACCGATTTCCTCGACACTCTCGATGACCGGCGCAAGGCGGAGGGTGCTGACTTGGTCGCACTCTTCTCGTCGGTGACGGGTGCCCCGGCTGTCATGTGGGGGCCGTCGATCATCGGTTTCGGCACCTACGCCTACCACTACGCCAGTGGGCATGAGGGGATCTGGCCGCGCGCCGGGTTTTCGCCCCGCAAGGCCAAGCTGTCGCTCTATGGCCTGCAAACCCATCCCGACGCACCCGCGCTGCTCGAGCGCCTCGGCCCCCACACCACCGGAGCCGACTGCGTCTACGTGACTCGCCTCTCCGCGATCGACCTCGACGTCCTCCGCGAGCTCATCGCCCTCGGCTGGACGGTCACGGCCGACACCGCCGTCTAGCCCCACCCGCCCGCTTCCCCCACCCGCCCCGCCCGCCCCACACCACCCGCGCGCCGGCCCCACACCGCGAACTTCGCCCGGTCGCTTGTCCCTTCCGCGTTCCTTCCACAACGACGGAGAGGGTGAAGACGATTCATGCGTTCCGTCGTTGTGGAAGGAACGCGGAGAGAAAGTGCCGGGTGACGTGGGCGCCCCCGGAGGACCCCTGAAAGCGCGAAGCCTTCGGAGTTGCCAGCGCAGATCGGCCGGCGACGACGTGTCCTCCCCCGGCGCCGAACCGCGCCGAGCTTTCACCGTGCGGACAGCGACCACACCACAGCTCGGTGGCGCCGTAGGACACTGCGTTCATGCGGGGATACGGGGGTTTCGAGGAGTTCATTTCGTCGCGCGGGGGCATCGTCACGCGCAAAGAACTGCTGGCGGCGGGGTGGACACCCGACGGCCTGCGCATTGCCTACGGCAACTATCAGCGGCCGACCCGACTTCGGCGGGGGTGGTATTGCTCGCGCGAGGTTCCTCCTGAAATACGCGATGCCTGGGCCCACGGCGGCCCGCTCGCCTGCATCAGCGCACTGCGGTGGTATGGGCTCGTACCCACCGACATGAGCGACCCCGCGATTCACATCTGTGTTCCTCGGCACACGAAGCGTCGAAACGTGTAGTCGATCTCACCCCGCCCGGTCGTCGTGCACTGGCACGATCTGCCGGCGGGTGGCCTTAATCGATGGGCGGTGTCGCCTGAGATCGCGCTCGAGCAGGCGCGTTGGTGCCGCGCAGCCGCGGCGCGAACGACGACTTAGTCGCGCGAGATGCGCAGCATCTCGTCGCGGGGCACGACCTTGACGCGCGCACGACCCTGGGGCTCGCCGAGGGCGACCTCGTGAGCATCGAGGCGGTGCCAGCCATCGAGGTTCGTGTAGAGCACACCGCGGGCGTCGAGCAGGTCGACGACCGACTGCTCGTCGGGGTGCTCGGGGCTCCACCACGAAGCTTGGTCGGTTACGAGGTGCTGCACGGTCTCCATTGCGTCGCTCTTGGTGTGGCCGATGAGGCCGACCGGGCCGCGCTTGATCCAGCCCGTGGCGTAGACACCCGGAACCGTCTGGTTGTCATCACCGAGCACTTGGCCCTCGTGGTTGGGGATGACTCCGTGGCGCTCGTCGAACGGGATGCCGTTGAGGGGTGAGCCGAAGTATCCGACAGCGCGGTAGAGAGCTTGCACGGCGACCTCGCGCACTTCGCCCGTTCCTTCAACCCCGCCGTGACCATCGGGACGCGTGCGCTCGTAGCGGAACGCCGAGACGCGGCCCTCAGCATCCGTCAGCACCTCGAGGGGTTTCGCGTAGAAGTGCAAGTGCAAGCGACGCGAGGCCGACCCGGTCTCACGCGCACGCCACTGCGTGAAGACGCGGTCGATGACCGTGATCTGCTTGTTGGTCTCGATGGCGCGCAGTGAGGCCTCGTCGTAGTCGAAGTCTTCGTCGTGGATCACCATGTCGACGTCGCGCAGTTCGCCGAGCTCACGCAGTTCGAGGGGCGTGAACTTCACCTGCATCGGCCCGCGGCGACCGAAGACGTGCACATCGGTGACGGGTGAGGCGAGGAGCCCCTGGTAGACGTTGTCGGGAATCTCGGTCGGCAGCAGGTCGTCGGGGTGCTTCGCGAGAATGCGGGCGACGTCGAGCGCGACGTTGCCGTTGCCGATGACGGCGACCGACTCTGCTTCGAGCGGCCACTCGCGCGGCACGTCGGGGTGGCCGTCGTACCAGCTGACGAAGTCAGCGGCGCCGTAGCTGCCGAGCGCGTCGATTCCGGGAATGTCGAGCGCAGCATCCCGAATCGCACCCGTCGAGAAAATGACGGCGTGGTAGTGGCTGCGCAGATCGTCAAGCGTGATGTCGGTGCCGTAGTGCACGTTGCCGAAGATGCGGATGTCACCCGAGTCGAGCACCTCACGCAGAGCGTTGATGATGCCCTTGATGCGCGGGTGGTCGGGGGCAACGCCGTAGCGCACGAGTCCGTACGGGGCGGGCAGTTGCTCGAACAGGTCAATCGAGACGTCGAACGAGCGCTCGTGCTTGAGCAGAATGTCGGCGGCGTAGATGCCGGCGGGGCCGGCGCCGACGATGGCGAGCCTGAGCTTTGTCATGCGGGGTGGCGTGCTTTCTGTGCGAGGGGGCGGGCGTAGTCAACCACGCTCACGTGCTGCGGTCGACCACCGCCTCAGCGAACTTGGTGAGGGCGAGCTTGACGGGCCCGTCGGGGAGGGGGGCGAGCGCGGCGACAGCTTCGTTCGCCCAGCGTCGAGCCTCGTCGAGGGTCTCGGTCGTGACATCGTGCGCGCGCAACTCGGCGATCGCTGCTGCGAGCTCTGCTTCGTCGCCGGAGATCTCAACGTGGTGCTCAATGCGCGCCAACAGGGCCGCGGAATCGACATCACCAAGAGCCGCCCGTCGCAGGAAGAGCAAGGGAAGGGTGGCGACTCCGCTGCGCAGGTCGGTGCCTTGGGGCTTGCCGGTGTCGGCGTCGGGCTCCGCGAGATCGATCACGTCGTCGATGAGCTGGAACGCCACACCGATCTTCTCGCCGAACGCGACGACGGGCCCGGAAAACTCTTCCGGGGCATTCGAGAAGATGACGCCCATCTGCGCGGCGGCCGCGATGAGCGACCCCGTCTTGTCGGCGAGAACGCCGAGGTAGTGCTCAATGGGGTCTTCGCCCAGCCGCGGACCAATGGTCTCGTGCAACTGACCGAGACAGAGTCGTTCGAACGTCTCGGCCTGCAACTTGATGGCGCCCTCGCCGAGACCGGCGACGAGCTTGCTCGCTCGCGCGAAGAGCAAGTCGCCCGTGAGAATCGCGACTGAGTTGCCCCACACGCTTTGCGCTGACGGAACCCCGCGGCGCATCTCGGCTTCGTCCATGACGTCGTCGTGGTACAGCGAAGCGAGGTGCGTGATCTCGACGGCCTGAGCTGCCGTGATGACGGCGGGGTTGTTGCCCTCGCCCAACTGAGCGGTGAGCAGGGTGAGAACCGGGCGGATGCGCTTGCCACCAGCTTCGAGCAAGTAGCGCGACGTGACATCGGCCATATCGTCGGCGAACGCGACTTCGCGCAGCAGACCCTCTTCGACCTCAACGAGCCCGGTTTCGATCGCGTCGGCAAAGCGACGTTCCTCGCTCGATGCGAAGAGCTTCTCGCCGAGGCCGAGCGACGCACTGAGCGTCTTGCTGCGGCGAGCGAGCGGAGGAAGGCGGGTCAACGTATCGCCGATCTGTCGGTGAGGGAAGTGTGGGCGTTAGTCGGCGGTCGCGCCGGCATCGGTGGACGGTCGAGAGCGGGGCGCACGACGACTCGCGCGAGCGGCAGTGAGCTTCGGGTCAGCGGGCTTGTGACCGCGGTGCAGGGCAACCACGCCGGCCGAGAGATTGCGATAGCCGACGCGCGTGAATCCGGCCGCGCGCAACCACTGGCTGAGCACTCCTTGGTCGGGCCACGCGGCAATCGACTCGAACAGGTACTTGTAGGCGTCGGGGTTCGAGCTTGCGGCGCCAGCGATGAGGGGCATGACGTACTTGAGATAGGCCTGGTACCCCACGCGCAAAACCGCCACCGGCGGTCGGGAGAACTCGCAGATCACGACGCGGCCACCCGGCTTGAGCACGCGGTACATCTCGGCGAGCGCGACGTCGGGGTTCTGCACGTTGCGCAGACCAAAGCTGATCGTCACAGCGTCGAACTCGCCGTCGCCGAACGGCAGTTTCTCGGCGTCGCCCTGCACAAAGGTCATCTCGGGGTGACGGCGGCGGCCTTCTTCGACCATGCCGGCCGAGAAGTCGAGAGCAATGACCTCGGCACCACTCTTCGCGAGAGCAACCGAGCTCGTACCCGTGCCGGCCGCGATATCGAGGATGCGCTCACCCGTTTGCGGGTTGACCGCCTTGACCGTTGCCACGCGCCACAGCGCGGCATTACCGACCGACAGCACAGCATTCGTGCGGTCATAGCGACGAGCGACGCCGTCGAACATCGCGGCGACGTCTCGCGGAGTCTTCGACAGATCAGCCCTCGTCACAGGATCGAGTCTAGTGAGCGTCTACCCGAGGTTCGCCGTGAGCGACCTGGGGTTAGCCGTGAGCGACCTGAGGGACTGTCGTGCGCGGAGTACCCTGGGGGCGTGCCAGATTCCGCCGCTCCCGGGGTCTCCCTGCGGGCGGTCACCGCGGCGGTGGCCGCGCACGATGTCCTGCTCGAGCATGCCGACGCACGGCATCCGCTCGTCGCTCTTCGTCGCGACGACGGCATCGTGGGGTTGGGCGAACTGCTGCGCCTCACGTTCTCAGGCCCCGATCGACTCACCCAGGCTGCCGAGGCTTGGCGACGCATCGCTGCCGCCGCCGACGTGGTCGACGAGGTGCGGCGTGCTGGCACCGGGCTCGTCGCGTTCGGAACGTTCGCGTTCGCCGACGCCTCGGCTGCGACGAGTGTGCTCATCGTTCCCGAGGTCATCGTCGGCCGCCGCGATGGCATCAGCTGGGTCACTCACATCACCGAGGTCGCACCACCCGCGGCCGACGGGGCGTCCCCCTACCCGGTGACGCCGATCGGCGAGCGGCCCCGTGCAACGCTCGCCGCCGCGGCCCTCACCCGCGAAGGGTTCACCGAGGTCGTTGGACAAGCGGTGCAGGCGATCAAGAGCGGGCGGGTCGACAAGGTGGTGATTGCGCGTGATGCTGTGGCGAGCATCCCGCCCGATGCTGATCGTCGCGCCCTGCTTCGCGAACTCGCCGACCGCTACCCCGACTGTCTGACGTTCGCCGTCGACGGGCTGATGGGCGCGAGCCCCGAGACCCTCGTGAGTGTGCACGCGCGCGAGGCGAGCGCTCGCGTGCTCGCGGGCAGCATGGCGCGCGGAGCTGGTCCGGCGGACGACTCTGCTGCGGCCGCCCACCTCGCAACGAGCACGAAAGACCTCGACGAGCACGCGTTTGCCGTGCGCAGCGTGCTCGACGCCCTGCAGCCCCACGTGCGCGCGATCATGGCGAGCGAACTGCCGTTCACGCTCAAGTTGCCCAACCTGTGGCACCTCGCGACCGACATCGAGATGCAGCTCGGCGACGACGCGAGCGCGCTTGATCTGGTCGCCGCCCTGCACCCCACCGCGGCGGTCGCCGGTTCGCCTCGGGATGCTGCGCTCGACCTCATCGCCGAACTCGAGCCCTTCGACCGCGGCCGCTACGCCGGGCCCGTGGGCTGGATCGACCACGACGGCGACGGCGAGTGGGTGATCGCGCTGCGGTGTGCCCGCATCGACGACGACGGATCGCTCACGGCCTATGCGGGCGCCGGCATCGTCATCGATTCGGACCCCGACTCCGAGCTCGCCGAGACCCGCATGAAATTCCGGCCGATTGCGGACGCCCTTAGGTAGCCGCGAGGCGCTTCTTCTCGGCTTCGACGTCGAAGTCGGCGACGGGCCACTGCGGGTCGATGGTCTCGAGCGCGCCGAGCAGCAGGTTCTGAACGGCGAGGCGCGCGTACCACTTGTGGTCGGCGGGCACGACATACCAGGGGGCGTGGTCAGCGTCGGTGCGTGAGATGGCGAGCTCGTAGGCGCTCTGGTAGTCGGGCCAGAGCATCCGTTCATCGATGTCGCCCGGGCGGTACTTCCAATGCTTGTCAGGGCGCTCGAGGCGTTCGGCGAGGCGCGCCTTCTGCTCGTCGGCGCTGATGTGCAGCATGACCTTGATGAGGGCGACGCCGCTGTCGACCACGCGGCGCTCGAACTTGAGGATGTCGTCGTAGCGCTGCTCGATCTCGTCGGCGGGCGCGAGTTGGCGCACCCGGCCGATGAGCACGTCTTCGTAGTGCGAGCGGTCGAAGACGCCGATCATGCCCGCCTCGGGCAGCCGCTTCTCGACGCGCCACAAAAAGTGGTGGGCCAGCTCTTCGTCGGTCGGCTTCTTGAAGGCGGCGAGCTGCACGCCTTGCGGGTCGACAGCGCCGACGACGTGGCGCACGATGCCGCCCTTGCCGGCGGTGTCCATGGCTTGAATCACGAGCAGCACGCGGCGCGTGGAGGCTGCCTTGCTCGCGGCAAACAGACGCTCTTGCAGCTCGCTCAGCCGCTCGGCGCCCTCGACCATGGCTTTCTCGGCGGCACTCTTGCCGGCATCGAAGCCCGGCGTGCTCGAGGTGTCGACCTCGTCGAGGTTCAGGTGTGCGGGGGCGCGCAAGAGTTCGTGCATGCCTCGGATGCTACCGGCAGCCCGCTCAGGGTTCGAGGGGCACTTCGATGAGCACGCGCGCCTCGGGAGCCGTGAGGGCATCGTCGAGTTCGGCGCGCGTGGTCGCACGGCGGTAGGCCCAGCCGCCCGCCGCGGCGAGCGCTGCGAAGTCGGCCCGGTGCGGAGTGCGCATGACGGTCGCGAAGTCGTCGGGGTCGGCCGTCTGCGCAACCTCGAGCGCGTCGAAGATCGTGCCGCCGCCGTCGTTGCCGACGATGACGTGCAGCCGCAGGTCGTCGGGCAACGGAACGAGCAGGGCACCCGCGTCGTGCAGCGCCGCGAGGTCACCCATGAGCACGCGCGTCGTGCCGGCCCCGTCGGTACGCGCTGCGGCGAGCGCGATGCCCGTCGCCGTCGAGACGGTGCCGTCGATGCCCGCAAGGCCGCGGTTGGCGTGCACCCTGATGGCCTTGCCGGGCACGAGCGAGTCAGCGACACGAATCAGCCGGGACGCCGCCAGCACCAAGCGATCGTGCGGCCAGGTGGATGCCCACACCGCTTTCACGAGCATCCGCCGGTCAATCGGCGCACGTAACACCGCGAGCTCGGCTTGGGCGAATGCGGCGCGCACGCCGCGGTCACTCGGCACGGCGAGCGAGAGGTCTGGAGCAGGGTCGTCAGGTGCTGTGCTCTCAAGCACGGCCCTCGACATGCTCACCCAGCCGCCCACCCAGCGCCGCACGACCGCGGGGTCGGGGGTGCCGAGCACGCGCACGTCGTCGACGATGCGGGCGCGCCGGCCGGGGTTGTAGTCGTCGGCGCCGGCCGAGCGAATGACGATGACCTCGACGTCGGCGCGTTCGAGCAGTTGCGGCACTTCGCGGCTGAGGGTGGGGTGCCCGAGCACGATCGCCCGACCAACCGCGTCGCCGTGCGGGCCGCGCAAAACGTCGCGGTAGGCCACGACCGCGTGGCGGCCGAACCGGGCACCGCTCGAGACTTCGGCAACCAGGGGAGCGCCCAGCTCGACGGCCAATTGCTCGGCGCGAGCCCCCGCGCCGTGGCCGGCGATCACGACCGTAGCGTCGTCAGGATGAAGGTCGAGAACGTCTCCGCCCGTGGTGCCGCGCTCGGGCGGGGTGCCGGGGGTGAGGCCCGCGTCAATATCCATGGGCCCGCTCAGCGGGTCGCGAAACGCGAGATTGATGTGCACGGGGCCGTCGACGCTCGCGCGCACGGCCATCGCGGCGAGCTCTCGAGCGTCGTCGAGCTCGCCGGGTGCGCCGACGGGGGCGGGAACATCCCAGTCGGCCGCCACGAGCTCGCCGAAGATGCCCGGCTGTTGCGTGGTCTGGTTGCTGCCGATGCCCCGCAGTTCTGCCGGGCGGTCGGCCGTGAGCACGATGAGGCCGACGCCCGAGTGGTGCGCTTCAAGAACGGCGGGGTGCAGATTGGCGACGGCCGTGCCCGAGGTGCAGATGATCGCGACGGGCCGCGTGCTTTCGACCGCAAGCCCCAGAGCGGTGAAGCCCGCGACGCGCTCGTCGATGCGCACATGCAGCGTCACCGCACCCGATCGCGCGAGCGCGGCCGCCGCCAAGGCGAGGGCCTGCGAGCGCGATCCCGGGCTCAGAACAATGTCGGCCACGCCGCACCGCACGAGCTCAGCGAGCAGGGCTACCGCTGCGGCGCTCGCCGGCGAGTCCGACTCACC